>JAQXLY010000045.1 GCA_029012365.1 Lachnospiraceae bacterium
TTCGTCAGACCAGAGATTTGCCTCCACCTTCCTTCAGATTCGCAGTCACCCACGACACCCTTGGTTTTGGCTGTGTCCTTCCCACTACTAGGGCGAACTAGGGACTTGCACCCTTTAGCGACGTGCGCCGCAAGGCGCACCTAAAAGCAGGGGGCTGTCGCACGAACGTGACAGCCCCCTTGTACCAGTATCCTCAGCTATACTCTCATCAAATTTCCCGTTTTATTATATTATTTCCGTTTTTCCTTTTCCGCCAGTGTTATTTCTATCTTATCAGCCACCCATTCCCACCAGTTTGCCTCATTGACCTTCATGGAAAAGTCCTGCAGGCTGCCAAAGCCATACTCCTTTTGAAGTACCTCTCCTTCAAAAACCCTGCTTCCTGCTTCAAACACCGACAGCCTTACTCTGCTAAGGTTGATATCCGTATAACAAAGAAAACTTTGCTCTCCGTCCGTCACCATATCTGCGAGTATGCAGGTGTCTGCCTCTTCAAACCATGCCGTAAACTCTTCTCCTCCGTCCCACAGTACCCTTTCTTCTGCTTCATCCGTATCAAAAGAGTACACATACGCCAGTAGCGCATTATCCTTCGCGCCTATTACCGCAAGGGTATTCTCCTCTTCTCCCGCTACCAGCCAGAGAAAGGAAAAAGCTTTTGCATCATCTCCCATTCGAAGAATACACGTCGCGGTTCCGTCTTCATCAAACCGGTAAATCCCTTTGTTCACCGTCATATGAGGTTTATACTCCGGTTCCATCCAAAGATAACCGTACAAGGCTCCGTTAAGCTCACATAAATACCTTCCGCTATAATGGTATCCCTCGTTCAGTGACAAGGAAAAGCCCTCATATTGCTTCGGCCCGCTCCCGTCGTAATCATATAAAAATCCGTCACATAGAAACCATTCCGCATGATACTCCGGAAAGTCCACTGAATGCCCCGAAAAGTACATTCGGTTTTTCACATCCGATTGCTTCACGCTTTCATAGCTTCGTCCGGTTGTAGCCTGATTCCCGGCAATTTCTACGGTCTGCGTCTGATAAAAGTATCTGGCATCCGCATCCAGGTTTTCACGATTAAACCATTCCTTCTCATCCGTCCAAATTCTTTCTGCTGTCCCTACACATATTTTTACTCCGGTCGCTTTCTCTATGTCTCCCGAAAGAACCGTAACCGTACCGGTCCCTTTATTGTGTTTTACCGTAATTCCGATAAAAACAGCCCCGGCTGCGGAGAACACCGTCAGGCATACAAACAGAAGGACCGCCACCCGCATTCGCTTTTTAAACATCCCTGTCCTCCATTCTCCGGATAAACTCCGCAGCCCTGCCCTCGTTATAGTTCAGTTTCTTTTTCAACCACGTTACCACATCCGTATTGCTCTCTTCCATCTCATCCATACTGACATCTGCTACAATATCGAGCTTATCGACCAAAAGCACCCGGTTAATCATGGATTCCACCTCTTCTACCAGATGAGTTGCAATGACAAGACACTCGTTTTCTTCCAAAAGCCCCAGCAAAAGCTTATAATAATCCTTTCTGTGAAATAAATCATTATTGGCAAACGGCTCATCCAGAAAGATATAATCTCCACCCTGACATAAAGCAAATACCGTTTCTACCTGATTCTTTTCTCCCACGGAAAGCTCTTTTAGCTTCCATTTTAACGGAATCTCAAAATACTCGGTCAAAAGCTTAAACCGTTCCTTACGAAACTCCGGGAAATTCATCTCATAAAACTCCCTCTGCTCCGCTACCGTAAATTCCCCGAAAAAGGTATGCTCACAGCTTCCGAGAGAAAGACGATGCAGATTCTTATACGTAACCGGTGCTCCGTCCAGAGTAATCTCATGCATCGGACGCTCCTTCATTCCGAGAATCTCTTTGATTAATGTTGTTTTTCCGGAACCGTTTTTTCCAAGCAGTGCAACGATTTCTCCCGGTTTTAAGGATACGTGTTCTAAAAAAGATTCATTCTGTGTCGGAAAGCTCCGCTTATAGCTCTTTATTTCTAACATCTCATTTCCTCCTGTCCTTACAGCCTGCAGCTACAATTTATAATATACATGTCTTACAAGAAACGCCGTAACTATGCTTATCAGAAAAAGCAGTACCGCCAAAAGCTCCCATGCATTTGTAAACCATATCGCTTCCGTAAACAAAAGTACCGTCATAACAAGTCCGCCCAAGGCCACGATACCTCCGGGAATATCTTTTTTTATCCTTCGCAGCACCAGGCTGCCTAATAAAATCGATAAGGCAAACAACAACATGTACAAAATGATTTCCCCGATTGATTTTATCGGAACGAGCTTCCAAAGCTCATCTGCCCTGCCGGTACGCAGTCCTTCCGGCGTATGTTTGCAATACATCCCCCACTGAAAAAGCCATTGCAGTGCATAATACAACACATACAAGGTTCCCGGAAAAAGTACCGCCGAAAGCTTTGCCTTCAAATATTTCCCGCGATAGTCCGGTATTCTTCGTAATGTCACATACCAGTTTTCCTTAAAGCTTTCCCGATGTACAACTACAATTCCGAGAAACACCGTGAGAAACACCATACACATCAAACCAAAAAGGCAATAATCCTTCTGCAAAAAGTCACAAACCTCTGCTCCGGACGTCACATCCGCTCTTTCCAAAAGCTTTACTTTCTCTATTGCGTTTTCTAAATCGTTCCGATACCCGGCAGCTTCCAGAATCCATGCTGTTATATTGAGAAGTAAAGCAGAAAGCAGAAAACGCCTGATTGTTTTTGCGTCACACCACCCGTTCACTAAGTTCCGTTCTGTCATCCTTTTGTCTCCTCCTATAGGCAAACACCACTTTACCGATTCCATAACCACCGAAAATTATCATACATACGAAGCTTTCAATGCGACCTGTCCGGTTATCTCCGAAAGAAAAATAAGTAAATGCCATTAAAATAAACCATATCCATATAAGGTTGTTCCAATCCCTGTTCCGCCGGAGGTCTCCTGCCAGAGGCGCTATTACGGATACCGCCGCCACGGCAACCGTCAGCGCCGGAATTGCCATGCCGTTTGCCACCGGATAAAGCCGGTACAGATGAGGAAACATATAAAATGCCGAATAAATTTCCGCCCCACCGTAAGTTGCCTCCGGTATCAAACTATTTTCCAGTAACAGCAGCAGACAAAGCATCAAAAAATAAACCAAAAAGGCACTGAGAGTCACAAAAAAGGAATAACTCAGGCGTATCAATGCCCTTGTTTCCTCCGGAAGCGGTATCCGCTTCACGGCTAATTCATTCTTGTCCTGCTTTGCAAAGCCGACCTTCAATATCACCTGTACTCCGATTACCAGAACAAAAAAAGCAAGTTCAAGCGGCAACACTTTTAGTTGCTCCAAAAAGGAAACTGCACACGTTGTATTCGCAACTTTGGTAAACCAATTATATAAAAACAATCCCGTTAGCATAGCAAGCACAATCCCGTACAGCCACAAAATCGGTGCCAGCGTATACTTTATCTGTAAGCCCCGGAATGCCTGTCGTCTGCTCTTTTCCATTATCTATTCCCTCCTTACCAATTTTCTTTTATCAGCTCCACGGCCTCCTCTGCCGTAAGTCCCATCTTCTTCACTTCCCCGATATACCTCTCCGCTTCTGCCGCAAGCAGCTCCCGCCGGTACTTATCTACCATACTCTCATCAAACTGTAACAAGCTTTTAGAGCCCGCAAAGGAAACCAACAGCCCCTCCTCTTCCATCAGGCGGTACGCCTTCTGAATCGTATTGGGATTTACCTCTAACATGGCAGAAAGGACACGTCTGGACGGAAGCCCATCGCCGTCCCGTACCTGCCGGTTCACCATCTTGATTTTAATAAACCGTACAATCTGAAGATAAATGGGACTTTCCTCATTCAGCTTTAATTCCGAAAAGTCCACTACCATGTGTCTCACCTGCCTTTCCTTCATTTTCAAACCGTATTACTCATATAATACAGTTCCTAACCGTATTATAGCAATAATACAGTTTGATGTCAACAGTTTTTTACAGAAAAGCGCACGAAAAAGGGCCGCGCTCCGGCGCAGCCCCTCTGAAACTCAGTAGAATTAATTTGTCAGGCAACTCTTAGCCCATTACTACCACAATGTTATTCACATCGGCAAGCTTTGTTTCCGGAACATAATTTCCGGCAAGCTCCTCTCCGTTTAAGGTGAGCTTCTTTACACCACTCTCCACATGGGCGGAGTTATCAATCGTAATATTAAGCTTCTTACCACGGAAATTCTTCTCAATCTTAAAGCCGTCCCACTCAGACGGAATGGACGGAGCGATTGCAAGACCGTCAAAGTCCGGACGCATACCGCAGATACCCTCTACACAGCCAACCATAACCGTGGATGCTGTACCGGTCAGCCAGTGTACGTGGGAACGTCCTTCATACGGAGATGCCTTACTCTCGGTGAACTGACCGTGAACATACGGCTCCATAACACGAATTTCTGCCTTGTCGTTCATGGCAATCGGTGAAGACTCCATAAAGTAACGGAAAGCACGGTCGCCGTGACCGAGGAGTGCTTCCGCAAGGATTAACCAGCCCTGGGACTGGGAGAAGATACCACCGTTCTCCTTTACATCCAGATTAAATACCTTCATCAAAGCGCCATCGAAATAGTGCTTTTTGTACGGAGGATCAAGAAGCTTTGCACCATACGGGGTATTTAAAATATTATATACGCTGTTCATGGCAGTCTCAGCACGCTCACCCGATGCAAATCTGGAAATAACGCTCCAGCTCTGCGGATTTAACCACATATTTGCCTCCGGGTCCTTCTTCGCGCCAACAATAACACCGTCTTCCCTGATACCGCGGATAAATCTGTCCTCATCCCAGCACTTCTCAAGGGAAGCCGAAAGCTTAGCCTGTACCTCATCGAGATATGCCACATAAGCTGTATCCTTCTTATACTCAGCCATCCTTCTGAGCTCAGACATTGCATAGTAAAGCTGGAATGCTACAAAGGTAGACTCACCCTTTGAGCCGAGACGCAGACAGTCATTCCAGTCCGCATGAAGACCTGCCGGCATATCATGGTCACCGAGACGCTCCATAGAGAACTTAATTGCTCTCTTTAGGTGCTCGTAAACCGTATCCTCGCCACCGTTTGCATAAACAATTACTTCATCAAGGAATGCCTTGTTACCGCTCTCACCGATGTACTTGACAATGGTCGGGAACAGCCAGAGTGCATCATCCGCACGATAAGACGGATGTCCTGTCTCCTTAACATACTCCGGGTCGTCCGGTGTATTCTCATGTCCTGCCTTGTGGTCAAACTTAACAAGCGGAAGTCCCCCACCGTTATCCACCTGTGCCGAAAGCATGAAACGAATCTTCTCTGCAGCCATCTCCGGATCAAGATGAATAATACCCTGAATATCCTGCACGGTATCACGATAGCCGTAACCGTTCCGGAGACCGCAGTAAATAAGGGATGCCGCTCTGGACCAGATAAAGGTAATGAAACACTGGTAAGCATTCCATACATTAATCATGTTATTGAACTCATCGGACGGAGTCTCAACCTTGAAATTGGAAAGCTGTCCGTGCCAGTAATTTTTCAGCTGTGCTATCTCGGCATCTACCTTTCCCGCTTCCTTGTATTCATTTAAAATAGCTGTAGCCTCTGCATTATTCTTTCTGCCGAGAATATAGATAAGCTCCTTCGTTTCACCGGACTTTAATACAAAATCGGACTGTAGTGCACCACAGGAATTGCTGCAATAATTCAAAACATTATCACATTTTCCCCGTTCTACCGCTATTGGATTTGAATAGGTTCTGTACGATCCGATAAAGCTGCTAAGACTTCCGTTATAGGCTGAAACAGGTGCACCTACAAGTCCTAAGAAACGCTCCATATTGTTAGAGCCCGTTTCATCGCAGCCGTTATGCTCATTAATATGCTGAACGATCTTATTTTCTTCAAAGCTTGTACGGGTGATAAACAGCGTATACTGTAAATTTACCTGATCCTGCTCATAGTTACTGTCGTTTGTAAACTCAACAAAACCGAAGGTAGAAAGATTTCTGTCCTTATTACTGCTATTCGTAATCTTTGTACGCCATACCTCGTAGGTCTTACCATACGGTACATAATATGTAGTCTCGGATTTGATACCGGTATACTCCGCAGTCATCACCGTATATGCGGTACCGTGGCGACACTCGCTCTTATAGGTATCAAGCGGTTTTCCTACCGGCTGCCAGGAAGCGGACCAGTAATCATTCTCATCATTATCCCTGATATAGATGTATCTTCCCGGAAGAGCCATCTCGGAATTAAAACGATAACGGGTAATACGTCCGTTCGCACCGGACTTTACAAAGCTGTAACCGGCTGCATTATTGGAGATAATAGCACCGTACTCCGGGTCTCCCAGATAGTTTGCCCACGGTGCCGGGGTATCCGGTCTGGTAATCACGTACTCTTTGTTTTCAAGGTCAAAATAACCGTACTTCATGAAATAAACTCCTTTCAAATTTCTAAAAATCATTCCCAATAAAATTTGTACAAAAGCGACTTGCTTCCATACAGGACAATTTCCTCTTACTCCGGTAAATATCTAATATAATAATAGTATCTCAAATGCTGTCCTTTTTCTATGATAAAGAGAAGAAAAAATTGTACAAACCTATTATCCGGATTGACATAGACATATAGGAATGCTACACTTATATTACGGAAGAAGAGCTGTTCTCTATCGGTATACGCCGAACATGAAATGAAGCGGCTTTTCCTCATTCGCATTTTTCAGATGACAGGAGGAAGCTATGCAGCTATATGAATTTTCCGATACCTTAAACCAGCCTTACGAAATCTATTTGTCAGATACAAAATCCTTTCCTCTTCACTGGCATTACTACAGCGAAATTCTGTACATTAAAAAAGGCTCTATTCAGATTACCTGTAATGAAAAAGGACACATACTGCGCGAAGGAGATTTATGCTATTTTTACCCGCTCCAGCTTCATGAAATATCCGAAACCGAAGATCATGAGGTAGAATATACCATTATTAAATTTGATTTCCACACCCTGAATCTCCCGCCTGCTCATCTTACCAAATTATACGACTACTTTATTCACAGAACATCACAGGATGATTTTTGCATCATTATAAAAAAAGAGGACCTGAATCAGCCGCAAATGGATGCCTACATGGAACATATTCTTGCTACCCACCAGGAAAGGGACGAATTTTATTCCCTTCAGATTCAGGCGGATTTGTACAGCATCCTCATTGAGATTGCAAAAAAAAGTAAAAAAGAAATCGGTACCGCCGCAAAACACCGTAACGATACCGACTTTACATTTCATCATATTCTGGAGTACATTGACACCCACTCCGGTGAGCCGCTTGAAATTCAGGAGTTAGCCCATATGTGCCATATGAGCTACTCTCACTTTGCAAAACTGTTTCGTGAAAACTATGGACGCTCCTGTAAAGAGTACATTACCTATATACGTCTGATTAAAGCACAGGACTTTTTACTGCATACCGATTATGACATCAACTATATCGCAATGGAAACCGGCTTTTTCGATTGCAGCCATTTTATCCGTACCTATAAAAAATGGAAGGGCATCACTCCAAAGCAGGAGCGGATGTACAAATCACATTAGGGCTCTTTTTTTGCCACGCTCCGGTTTACCGCCTCTGTTAATACCAGCAAAAGCACCGCAAATACCGCCAGAAACACCGGATAAAGACTTACATTTATAAACTGTGCAATCAGTCCGAAGACCGGCGGCATAAAGGTACTGCCGCAATATGCACTCGCCATCTGGATTCCCACCAGTGACTGGGAGTTTTCTTTCCCGAAATTTGCCGGTGTAGAGTGAATAATGCACGGATACACCGGTGCCGCACCGAGACCTATGACTACCAGTCCGCACAGAGCCACCACATCGGTTTTAAACGGCAGCAATACCATTCCGATACCGCAAAGCATCCCGACAACACCGGTCCGAATCATTCGTTTATCTCCGAATTTATCCGCAATTACACCGTTTAAAAACCTGCCGATTGTCTCGCCCAGATAAAACAACGCCGTAAACCGTGCTGCGGTCTCTGCGGCAACACCGCGAAACCCTACCAGATAACTGCTGGCCCAAAGCCCTGCCGTAGACTCAATGGCACAGTAACAGAAGAAAGCCGACAGAATAAATGGTACTCCCCTGATTTTCAATGCTTGAGGTATTGATACCACCTTTGACTTAACTTCCTCTTCTCCCTTTTCTACCGTCTTCTTTTTCCAGACAGACAAGGTAGAGAACATTAAAATCGCAAGTGACAGCTGCAGAAATCCTACGGTCCGGAATCCCATCTCCCAGCCGAACTGCTTTGCAAGACAAAAACTCATGATATTCGGACTGATAGTAACTCCGACACCCCAGCACGCATGTAACCAGCTCATCTGTCTGGAGGAATAGTGTATTGCCACATAGTTATTTAATGCCGCATCCACCGCTCCGGCGCAAATTCCGAAAGGAATTGCCCATAGAAAGAGCACCGGAAACGAGCCCGAAACCGAAAAGCCAAACAGGGAAAGTGCGGAAAGCGCCACACTGATTGCCGTTACAAGCCCGGTTCCGAGCTTATGTATCACCCTGTCGGCAAACAAACTGGACACAATGGTGCACCCGGAAATCAGCATCGTAAGAAGTCCCACGGAAGAAAGCGGAACCGAAAGTTCTCCATGCATTACCGGCCACGCCGAACCGATCAGGGAATCCGGAAGTCCGAGACTGACAAATGCCATATAAATGATTGCTAACAACAACGAAAACATTTTAGTTCCCTCCTGCTATCCTCATCCTAATTATAGAAGTACCCAAACCGCTACCGCTGTTTCCAACACAAGAATCAACGGAACCGTAATAAAAAATTTCGGTTTTCTTGTTTTATGCCGAAAGAAATACATTCCGGAAAGTGCACCGAATACGCCGATAATTGCCGCACCTAGCAGGGTAGTCTCAGGAATTCTCCATTTGTGATGAATTGCCTTGTATTTATCGATACCGTACAGGCCAAAGACAACGACATTCAATAGCACATACAGCAACAGCATCCATTTCATAAATAGCTCCTCCTCCGTTGATAAATACCGTTATGCCATCAACCTTCCTTTTTCAGTTCTGCTCTGCTGCCGGCACACAGTCTGTACTTTACTTTCTCTTTCTTGCCTTCCAGTACGCCTTATCCTCTTCTGCCACCCGGTAAGACTCGCACATTTTCTGAATTGACTTATTGTAGGTCCAGTCCCGTAGTTTATTCTTCTCCAGATACGCCCCTGTCTCCTTCGGAAACTTTGCATAGGCGGTAGCAACGCACCATGCCACGCCCATCTTTGTGTAGTACCCGTCATACTGTAACGTATCCATCACCGCAAGCACACGTTCGATATACTCCGGTCTCAGGAAATGGCTCATCAGAAGCACCGCCACCACACGCTGCGGGAATTCCTCCTGTTTCTCCGCGTTTCCCATCAGCCAGTCCCAGACCCGCTCCGGATATTTTCCGGCGATGGAAAAATTCTGACAAAAGCTGTCACTGACCGACCAATCCCTAATTTTCGGCAGAAAACGGTCTGCATAGGACAGTATTACTTCAATGTCATCCTTTGCATAACCGAGCACATAGGCCTGTAAGATTTCATACTCAAAGTAAGTGTCGGAACACCTCTCAAGAAATCCTCTATAATCCTCTTTTGCAAGCTCCTTTGCAATTTTTCGAAGCTCCGGCAGACGCACCCCTAACATCGGTTTACAATTCGGAGTCAGTCCACTGCTAAACTTTGCCTGATGCTCGGTTGCCATGGACTTTAACCGTGGCTCCAGCTCTGTTTCCCAATCCATGTATATCCCCCTCTTACTCTACTGCTTTCAAAGATTCTGCCATCGGAATTTTTGCAATTTGCCGTTTCATAAACAAATTCACTACACAGGCAAACAGTACGGTACAAATCAGTGCCATCACATAGCTTTCCGGCTTTATTAATAACGGATAATCAAGCAAATCAATTGAGATAAAGCTCATCACCGCTCTATGAAACAACACACCGAGCGGAAGTCCGATAAAGCTTGCAACTATCGAAAGAACCAGATTTTCCCGCAGCACATAGCTCTCCGTTTCCTTCGGATAAAAACCGAGCACCTGTACCGTTGCAATCTCACGGCTACGCTCCGCAATATTAATATTCGTCAGATTATATATTACAACAAATGCCAACGCTCCCGAAAAAAGTACCACCATCAGGATAATATAATCAAGACATTCCAGGGCACTTTCCACATTTTCCCTTGTAGTACTAAGCTGTGCCACGCTGGTTATTTTTTCCTCTTGTATCAGAGCTTTTGATAATTCTTCCGCATCCCCGTCAACAGAAAGCAGATATTTATTTGCTTCCCATTCGCCGAAATTCTCTGTATACGTATCTTCCGATATCAGAATATAGTTGTAAATATAATTATCAAAAATTCCGCTGACTGTCACGGAAGCGCTCTGCATATCCGTAGTTCTGATTGTTACCCGGTCTCCTACAGAAAGCCCCAGACGGTCGGCAGCCTTTGTATTAATCAGTGCTTCTCCTTTTTCCGGATACGCCAGTTTTTCATTCCCGCTGTGAAAATCCCAGAACCCGGAAAGCCTGTCCTTGTCCCGGAAGCTCATCAGCGTAACCGAGTTTAACACTTCCTCTCCCATCAGCTCCACACGATGAAACGATGCCGGAATACTTTCCTGTACGCCGTTCACCTCCTTCATACAGTTCAGAACCTCAGCCTCGTCTCCGGCTGCAAAGGAAACCTCCAAATCATAATTCTGAACCTCTTCATACTGCATTGAGCCGATTCTTGTCATGGAATCCCGGACACCGAAGCCTGTTACCACAAGTCCCGCACAGCAACTGATGCCGAACAGCATCATAATAAGCCTGCGCTTATAACGGAACATATTGCGAAGTGTAATTTTCTGTAAAAAGGAAAGGTGCTCCCAGAGAAACGTTAGCCGCTCCAGCAGTATCCGTTTTCCGTTCTTGGCTGTCCGCGGGCGAATTAACTTTGCCGGTACGCTTTGTAACTCCTTCCTGCAGGATAAAAACGTACTTCCCAAAATGCCGAGTAACGACACCAGAAGCGTAATTCCGGCTAACAAAGGACTGAACAAATAAGACAATGGTGCAAAATCATACAACGCATTATAGGCAAACCAGAAAATCTGCGGCAGACCCCAGGTACACAAAAAGAACCCAATCGTCCACCCGATAACGGTAGCACTTCCCGCATACAAAAGATACTTTGCCATAATGGCACCGTTACTATAGCCGAGTGCTTTTAAAACACCGATTTGCGTACGCTCTTCATCCACCATTCTGGTCATGGTAGTCATGCAGACAAGCATCGCAATCAGAATAAAGAAAATCGGAAACAGATTGGCAATACCGCTTACAATCGCCGTATCGTTTTTAAAATTGACATAACCCGCATTCTCGGAACGTGTCAGTACATAGGTCTCCGGAGCATTGATTCCGAACTGTGCACCGAGCTCCGGTGTCAGTCCGTGTGCGGCTAAGAGCGACTCATACCTCTCCTCTGCCAGCTCCTTACACAGCTCCGTGATGTTATCCTTCGCCTGTTCAATGATATCATCGTATTCCTCGCTGTAAATTGCCGCCGTTTCGGATAACACGACATCAATTTCCGTATACACCCCACCCGCAAAATTTTCTTCCGGAAGATAAAGAAATCCATATACCACGCCGCTTCCGATTCCGGTACTGCCCCTGTCAAGACCGATATACAGCGGAGAATCCACCAGACCTACAATCGTAAACTCCGTATTATGAAGGCCTTTCGTTACGGACTCCTCATTTTCCCCCGCAAGACAAATCGTCTTTCCGAGGTCATCTTCGGTAAATCTTTCATCATCCGCAAGGCATTCATACTCCGCCTCCGGCATTCTCCCCGCCGTTAAGGACGGCAGATTTGCCTGCTCCGGCAGGGCAAGAAGCGTAAACGGAAGGTCCTTTCCCCCGTAATAGAGCATGGCATCCATCGTCTTTGTCCCTTCCGCCACGCAGACTTCCGGCAAATCCGAAAACTTCTCTACATCCTCCTTTGTAAATCCAAGGGTGGAATACATCCGGAAGTCGTAAAATTTCTGCTCTGTTAAAAACAAATCGCCGGTATTGGTCATAGCATCCTTGGTCACCTTAAGTCCGGCAAAAAAGCCTGCACTGAGTGCAACAATAAGAAGTAATGCCATATACCGTCCCAAAAAGGCACGGATACTTCGTCCCGTCATTTTAAAAATCGAACACCTTCTCATAGCATCACCACTCAATCTCGTCAATCGGAGTGACGTTCTCATTTATCTCATTGGAAAGAATCTTCCCGCTCTTAATACGGATAATACGGTCTGCCATCGGTGCAATCGCCTGATTGTGCGTAATAATGATAACCGTCATTTTCCGCTCATGACTCAGGTCGTACAAAAGCTTTAACACTGCCTTTCCGGTCACATAATCAAGCGCTCCGGTAGGCTCGTCACAAAGAAGCAGACGTGGATTTTTGGCAACCGCCCTCGCAATCGCCACACGCTGCTGTTCACCGCCGGAAAGCTGTGCCGGAAAATTTCCCGCACGCTCCGAAAGCCCTACCATGTCCAGTGCTTCCTTAGCAGGAATCGGATTTTTACAAAGCTGTGCCGCAATCTCTACATTTTCAAGTGCGGTCAGATTCGGAATCAGATTGTAAAACTGAAATACAAAGCCTACATCATGACGCCTGTAATCAATCAATTCCCGCTTACCGAACTTAGAAATATCTCTCCCGTCAAATTCGATACTTCCGCTTGTAATCGTATCCATTCCGCCAAGCATATTCAAAAGTGTGGTTTTTCCGGCTCCGGAGGAACCCAGGAGGATGCAAAAATCTCCTTCCTCAATTTCAAAGCTTGCATCCGAAAGTGCATTAATCTGTGCGTTTCCGCTCCCGTAGCTTTTTGTAACGTTTTTAAATGCAATATAATGTTCCAACATACCTTGTGTCCTTTCTGCATAAACATTTATTAATTTACAATTTTTTGGATCCAGATTCCGCTCTTTATCATGATAAGACCGATAATACATTTTCCGATTTCAACAAACTGGCTGCAGAAAAACAACGGTACAATCGGAAGGCTTGTAAAACGGCTGAGACAGTATGCGAGCGGTACTACAATCGCCCAGACATAACAGCTGTCAAACAAAACCGTAACCATAATCTTACCACCGGACCGCAGGGTAAAGTAGCAGGCATTTGCCAAAGCACCGATTGGCATACAGAACGCGGCTATTCTGATAAAGCTGGTCGCCATCTCACGAATTTCCGTCTCTACCCTGTAGATATTCGGAAAAATCGAAGAGATTGAAAACAACACGGCTGCAAAAAGAAAGCTGCTCACCACAGAAAATGCAATCAGCTTCCGGTCCGCATCCACAGCCTCCTCTGTCTTTCCTGCACCAAGCATCTGCCCGATTATAATTCCGATGGCATTTCCCATCGCAATAAAGGATACATTAAGTACGTTTGTAATAGTGGACGAAATGTTGACCGCGGATACAACCTGAAAGGCTCGTACCGAATAACACTGGTTCAATACCGCCATGCCTCCCGCCCACAGAGTCTCATTTAAAACGAGCGGGATTCCCTTTTGCAAGATGCCGCACACAAGCTGTCCGGGTACTCTTAGACTCCGAAAAGCTCCTTCGATAAAAAGGTACTTCCGATGCCTCGTATGCGTGACAAACATTACAATCGCCGCCTCTACAAAACGGGAAATCACAGTTGCGACAGCCGCGCCTGCCGCACCGAGCTTCGGAAACCCGAAAAGACCGAAAATAAGCAGCGAATTGAAGCACAAATTCACAACAACCGCAACGATACCGGACACCATCGGTAACATCGTTTCTCCGGTTTCACGCAGGGTAGACGCATAACACTGCGACACCAAAAACGGAACCAGCCCAATCATCATAATGTATAAATACTGCTTTGCATACCCGAAGCTTGCCTCAATCTGCTCTGCCGCTCCCTCCCCCTGCAAATACGTTCGAATCAGGTCGTCTCCAAAGAACAGAAACACAGCCGCCCCGAGTGCCGTCATCAAAGTACAGCTGATTATCTTAAACCGAAAGGTATCACGTACCCCTTTATGGTCGCCGCTTCCGTAAAACTGTGCACCGAAAATACCGGCACCGGACACTGTACCGAATATCATTAAATTAAACACAAATATTAATTGATTCACAATGGAAACACCGGTCATCTGTTCCGTACCGACACTTCCCACCATAATATTATCTAACATACTGACAAAATTGGAAATCCCGTTCTGAATCATGATTGGAACCGCGATTGCCAACGTCATCCGGTAAAAAGCTTTATTGCCGATGTACCGGTTTTTTAATTTCTGTAACATTCCTTTACTCCTTTAACCTTTTCCTTTCCGTGCAGGCCGTGCTTCGCACTTCTCCCACGACCTGCGCCCTCCACGGAACATGTTCCGGTCGGTCGCTAGCATGCTCACTTTGCCTGCACGCAAAAAGAGGCCTGCATTCGGCGAGGCCCCTCAAATTTTGCCTAAATAAGCTTACTCTTCCTCTGCACCCGCATTCTTTCTCTTACGGAACCGGATTCCAAGCATAACCGCGCCAAAGGCTGCCGCACCCATAATAATAAATTGTAACCCCTCTGTAAGCAATGCTTTTAAAAATTCCATAGTATTACCGCCTTTCTGTAATTATCCTGCAGTCATTCTACAACTGTATACTGCAATTGTCATCATTCGATACTACCTACGGTGTGCAAGCTCTGTCATAACATCATCCCAATTTACTCCGCATTCCACCATAAGCACCGACAGGTGATATAAGAAATCGGCAATCTCATACTTTACCTCTTCCTTTTCCGGATTCTTTGCCGCAATCACAATCTCCGTTGCCTCTTCTCCGCACTTCTTTAAAATCTTATCAATACCCTTCTCGAACAAATAGTTCGTATAGGAGCCTTCCTTCGGATGAGCCTTGCGGTCTACAATCGTAGAATATAACTCTTCTAACACTTCGCTCGGTGCCAGGGACTCATTCTTTTCCTCAACCAAATCCGTAAAGAAGCAGCTGATATGCCCGGTATGACACGCCGGTCCCACAGGATACACCCTTGCCAGAATCGTATCCTTATCACAATCCAGTGACAAAGACTTTACATACTGATAGTTACCCGACGTTTCTCCCTTTAGCCACAATTTCTGACGGCTCCGGGAATAATACGTCATACGGCCGTCCTCTATTGTCTTATTATACGACTCCTCATTCATATATGCAAGCATTAAAACTTCATTGCTTCGGTAATCCTGTACCACTACCGGGACCAGACCGTTTGCATCCTTCTTAAACTCGGAAAACGGTAATGCACTCTCCAGATGGTACATATCAATTCCGTCCACAGTCAGAGATTCCTTCACTCTGCGGATATCTTTATTCTTATAATAATTTGTTGCAAGTATCGATACGCCCTCTGTCCCAAGAACATCCTCTACCGAATTACGAACAAGACTGTCGCGAATCATTACCGGAACAGAAAGTGTCTTTAAAAATGCCGTCATCCCCGGTCCAAAGGTTACGTGCTTAAACATCAGACCGCCGGCACCTAACTCGCACGCCTTTGCTGCCTTTGCGGAGAGTGCAGCAATTCCCTCTTCACTGTCTGCCTTCGCCGCATTTAGCTCTACGCAAATCTTATCACTGCCGAAACGGTCCGCAGACTCCTTAATTACTCCCCAGTTTTCCAAACCGTCTGCCGGAATCACCACTGCGGATGCCCCGGTATAAAAAGCCTTCTTTACATCCTCAAAGCGTGCCACGTGACACCCTACATAATAGTCCAGTGCCAAATTCTCCGTTACACGCTTAATCATATGGAAAAATTCTTCCTTATACGCATCCTCCGCAATATAGCTGTAAAGGAACAGCCCGTCCGCTCCGTTTAAAAAATAACGGTTTACGACTTCAGCCACATTCTCCTCAAATTCACTTTCTGTATTAATATAAGCAAATAATTTCTTTCGCATACCTTCTCCTTTCAGCTACCTTTCATGTAAACTTTGCCATGGCAACTTTCTCTTACGTTCTGTCGTTTCCATTCGGTGAATTAGCGTTCAAAACGTGCTACTGCTTCCGCAAGATTCACTCTCTTCTCATAAATCGCCTTGCCGATAATAGCTCCTGCCGCACCGATTTCTTCCAGACGAATCAAATCCTCCATGGATGAAACACCGCCGGATGCAATAATCTCCATACCGGTCTCACGAATCATCTCTTCGGTACGTTCAAAATTCGGTCCGGTCAACATACCGTCTCTTGCAATATCGGTATATATTACCGTCGTAGCACCAAGCTTTTTCATTTCAAGCGCAAATGCCACCGCAGAACGGTCACTTACCGTTTCCCAGCCTTCGATTGCAACCATGCCGTCCCTTGCATCAATCCCGATTACGATATGTTCCGCGCCAAACTGCCCGATTGCCTCCTTGATAAACTGAGGTTCTTTTACTGCCTTCGTACCTATAATAACACGATTTAATCCTAATTTCAACTTTTGATTAATATCTTCCATCGTACGGATACCGCCACCGATTTCCGTCTTTATGGAAACATTCTTAATGATTTCGGAAATCGCCTCTGCATTCGCGGTATGACCGGCTAATGCACCGTCCAAATCCACGATATGAATAAAAGATGCACCTGCTGCCTCAAATTCCTTTGCAACCGTGTACGGCTTCTCCGCATATACGTTTACATCGGAAAACACACCCTGACAGAGTCTCACACACTGTCCGTTTTTAATATCTATTGCCGGATATAGCTTCATCTTTTTTCTCCTCGTATTTTTATAATGTTCCCTTAGTAGACAGCGTTCCGGATAAACGCGGTTCTGCCTTGGTAGCCGCATCAAGTGCCCTTGCGAACGCCTTATACGCCGCCTCGATCAGGTGATGATTATTAGTACCGTCCATCTGCTTGATATGCAGATTCATCCCTGCCGTATAAGAAACCGCATAGAAAAACTCACGTACCATCTCTGTGTCATAGTAGCCTACACGGTTGCTTGTAAAGGTCATATCAAAGTTCAGGTACGGACGCCCGGACAAATCAATGGCACAAAGCACCAGAGTTTCATCCATTGGAAGCAGGGAAGAACCATACCTCGCAATCCCTGCCTTATCGCCGATAGCCTCTTTGATTGCCTGTCCTAAAACGATTCCTGTGTCTTCAATCGTGTGGTGACAATCGACATATAAATCGCCTTTCACCGATAACGTCAGATCAAAAAAACCATGTCTTGCAAAGCTGTTTAACATATGATCCAGAAACCCGATACCGGTATCAATTTTTGCCACTCCGGTTCCGTCCAGATTCAATTCACAAACAATCTGGGTCTCCTTTGTGTTCCGTTCTACCTTTGCACTACGCATAACCTTCTCCTTTCCTTTTTCAGAAAAAACTGTTTATCAAAATGAGGTCTGATGTTTTCTTTAGGACGAATAAATTTCAATTTTCACGTCAGCTACAAACCGTGCGAAGATGCATCGAATTGGCTGACGGGAGCTTGCTCACAGGCAGACAATTTTGAATGCAGACTCATAGGGCGACCGCCCGTGACCGAGTAAGCTTTGCTTACGAGGTTAAGGCTTGCAGCGTAGCTCAATTAACTTACATTTTAATTAGTTTTCTTATTCATAAAGTCTATATATTTTTTTATATAATGAACCCGTAAACATGAATTTGTTTAATTCCGAAAATTGAAAATTTCTACTAATCAAGCCACTGAATAAACGCTGTTTTATCAGAACTATTATATCCAGCACCTTCGTAAAACTTTAATGTTGTTTCTTTCTTCGAACCTGTAAGCAACATCATCTTATAGCAATTCTCTTTTTGAGCTAAACGCTTTGCATAATTCAAACATTCTGTTGCATAACCACATCCTCTATATTCCTTATTTGTAACAACATTTTCGATAAAAGCATATGGTCTTATTCCTCTCGTAAGATTAGGAATAATAACACAAACACACGAAGATACCATTTTACCATCTACCTCTTTCACAATTATGTGATGATTATCGTCTTTAATTATAGTTTCCCATGTCATTTTCAAATGTTCAGTCATTTCAGGGACAGTATCTTCATGCAGATTCAAATACAATTTCAATAAATCATCTAATTCAGTATCATATATTTCTCTAACCATAAAACCACCTTCAAAAAAATGACTTTATAAATTTTCTTCAGTGAGCAATTTATTCATTCTATATTCTACTTCGTCATCGTTATTAAATAACAAAACATGATTCATAAAAAGTGAATTTAACTCTCCAATTGATTTTTGATAAACCTTAGTAGCTGCAGCCTCTGCGTCTTCTTCATTAAAGAAGCTTATATATTTCTCAGTTCCATATGTAGACATTAACCATTCAGTAAATGCACCCATAATAGGATATGTTATCTCTGAACCTAGAGAATAGAAATAATCGTTATCGCAAATAAGTCTATCCACTGGTATAAACTTTCCAAATTTTATAAAGAATCTCGTCCAATGCAAATTATGAATATTCCACCACATGCGATCAAAATACATCGCCAATCCTTCAAGTATTGCGGTACTTTCACTCCATCTACCATCTGACATACTTATAAGATGAGCGTCCTCATGAAATCCCATACATTTCGTTTGTTCGTTATATATTGCATGAATATTGTTACCTGATGTAAAACCATTAATTGTATATCCTTCCTGGTATTCCATCTCACATATTTCACAATATAATTTACCTATCTCTTTTGCATCTTCATGTAAAATATAGTTTATTTTCTGTTTAGGCTCTTTCTTAAGAACACTAAAGATATATTCATAACACCGCTCCTCCTCATTCGATATTACAAGGATATTTTTTTCTGCCAAAGACCCTTCGTTAAAATTAAAAATATAATGGTTTGTTTCATATTGTTTCATAATAATCCCCCTTGTTTAGCAAACAAAAAATATCTCCACTTCTGTACAATTAAATAATTATTGACAGATCAGAAAACTGGAAGTTATGTAAACAAAATTATTTCAATAATTCCTTTCGAAACATTTTAACATGCATCATAATGTGACCAATATTTCCTTTGCCCGCATATTGTGCTGCATCAAAAAAGTTATGGTTTAATGTAGACCAATACAACTCGTTCTCATCTCCATTAACATCTATTGGTTTATTTATTTTTCCAACATAAACTTCAAGATAGCAATTTCCAAAATGATATGTAAAATCCATTAAATGAGAAAGAATAATATCCTTTTTTGTTATTGCAGTTTCTTCTTCAAGTTCTCTATATGCCGCCTCCAACCTATCCTCATTTTCCTCTATTTTTCCACCGACAAAATTTGATAAGCCTTTATATGGATTCTTCCTTCTTTTACACATCAACATTTTATCAGCATCTTCATTAAAGACCACTATTGCATTATACCCCTGCATCACTGCACCTCCACCATGCACATATATCAATTATTGAGTTTTTTGTGCAAGCACTTCTTTCACATTTTGTATAGTACTGCGTTTTGTGCACATTTCTTCATCTGCGTATGTATCCTTAACAGATATCGTAGTCTTCTCATTTTTGCTGCCGCCACGCCCGAGCCGTGCGCGAAAACTAAACATCCCGAGTTGCTTTGATTCTTCATTCTCATCCATTAAGTTCTCACTACGTTTTTAGAATAAAAAGTTGTTGGGTTCTTTGCATAGATAAAATTTTTTAATTTTCATGTCCAGCTACAAGCCTATAAACCAGTGACGAATAGTTTTCAAGAACTATTCATTGCGGCTTATAGCGTTGAACGAAGTCATCACTTCAACATTTCTAAAAAGAAAGTAGGCTCTGCACCTGGTTCGCATAAGTGTGTTATTTCTCGAACAAGATAATTCTGTTCTTCCCAATACTCTACAAATTCTTCCTCGCTACCGAATAGTATTTCTTTTCCATAATTCTTCTTTCCTGACTGAGGAGTAAGTTCTAAATATACTACCTGTCCAAGTAACTCAAACGATAATACTGAATGAACTTTCTTTCTCTCTTCTTGAAAAATCATCCATATTTTACTTTCAATATCTCGGTTCAAAAGAATTTCTTTCATAATCAACACAGCATCCAGGCAGGTAGCAACCTTCTCGCGCTTACTGATTTCAGGCGACTGAATCCGATATTCTGTTGTAAGCAGTCGATAAAATTCTTCGTCAAAACCTAAAGATATATTAGGAACATCCTTTTTTTCATCTAAGAAAAATCCGTATGAATACCCGTTCTCAAATAGTTCTTTTCTAAGAAGCTCACACATTTCTACTATTCTTTCATTTTCCGACATATTGCCTCCAAATTTATGTCGCCATTTCACAATTAGCTACCTAACTTCCTTCCCAAACCGTACCGCAATGGAGTTCGCATGCGCGGTAAGTCCCTCTGCCTTCGCAAAGTCGATGATGTCCTCATGTATCGGTTCCAGTGCCTCTCTGGAGTAGGAAATGATACTGGATTTTTTAATAAAGTCATCTACCTCAAGCGGTGAGAAGAATTTTGCCGTTCCGTTGGTCGGAAGAACATGGTTTGGTCCCGCAAAATAGTCACCAAGCGGTTCGCTGGAATACTCGCCGATAAAAATAGCGCCTGCGTTCTTTATCTTTGTCATTACCGTAAAGGCATCCTTCGTTACAAGCTCTAAGTGCTCGGATGCAATCTCATTTACCGCATCAATGGCATCCTCCATATTGTCTGCAAGTAATATGTAGCCGTAATTGTCTAAAGACTTCTCTAAAATTGCTTTTCTGCTTAGCTGTGCGACAAAACGGTCTACCTCGGCACTTACCTTCTTTGCCACCTCTTCGCTGGTCGTAATTAAAATCGCGGAAGCAAGCTCGTCATGCTCTGCCTGGGAAAGTAAATCCGCAGCTACATAGGTCGGGTTTGCGGTTTCATCCGCCAGAACCAGTATCTCACTCGGACCTGCGATGGAGTCAATGCTGACATGTCCGTATACCGCCTTCTTTGCTAGGGCAACGTAAATATTTCCCGGTCCGACAATCTTATCTACCTTCGGAATGCTCTCCGTGCCATAAGCAAGCGCACCGATTGCCTGTGCACCGCCTACCTTGTAAATCTCGGTCACACCGGCTTCCTTTGCGGCTACTAATGTTCCCTCGTATACCTTTCCGTCGGCTCCCGGCGGCGTTACCATAGCGATACGCGAAACCCCTGCCACCTTTGCCGGAAGCACATTCATCAGTACGGAGGACGGATATGCCGCCTTTCCGCCCGGTACATACACGCCGACAGATGCAATCGGGGTAATCTTCTGACCCAAAATGGTGCCGTCCGGCTGTGCGTCAAACCAGCTGTTCCTTCTCTGCTTCTCGTGATAAGCACGGATATTCACTATCGCTTTACGAATCACCTCAACCGTTCTTGCCGGAAGCTTCTCATAAGCCTCTGCAATTTCCTCCTCCGTTACACGGATGGTATCCGGTGTAAGTACCGCCTTATCAAACCTCTCGGTGTAAGAAAATACGGCCTTGTCACCGTTTTGCTGTACGTCCTTTAAAATAGCCTCAACCTTCTCCGTATATTCCTTATACTGGTTCGGGCTGCGCTTTAACAAATCCTCTAAAATATTCTTTTTTGTTTCTTCCGTCAAACGAACTGTTCTCATATTCTACCTCTTTCTGCTACCGTTTTGCAGCAATTTCTTTCTTACCTGTTTCATTCATAAATCAATTACTCTTCTTACACAATTGCTCTCAATTTGGAAATCAATGCCGTAATACGTTCCTGTTCCATCTTCATGCTGACACGGTTTACTACGACTCTTGCCGACAACGGACATACCTCTTCCAGTACGACCAGACCGTTCTCTTTTAACGTGGAGCCGGTTTCCACAATATCTACGATTACATCAGACAAGCCGACAATCGGTGCCAGTTCAATCGAACCATTTAACTTAATCAGCTCAACGGTCTGATTCTTCTGATTCATAAAATATGCCTTGGCAATATTTGGATATTTTGTTGCCACACGGAGAATTTCACCGTTTCCGAGTAGTTCCTTCGCCGACTCCGGACCTGCAACACACATACGGCATTTTCCGATGCCAAGGTCAAGCACCTCATACAACTCTCTGCCTTCCTCTAAAATCGTATCCTTTCCTACGATACCGATATCAGCCGCTCCATATTCCACATAGGTCGGTACATCATTCGCTTTTGCAAGAAAAAATCTCATCTTCAATTCTTCATTTGTAAAAATCAGCTTTCTGGAATCCTTATCCTTAATCTCCTCACAGGTAACTCCTACCTGCTCCAGCAACTCCAGTGCTTTTTTGGCAAGTCTGCCTTTTGCAAGTGCAATTGTAATATACTCCATACTATTCTCCAATCCCGGCAGATTATTTTACCGACTGTATGTCCTCGGTAGTCACCATATAAATCTGTGTAATCCCGTTCGTACCAATCCGCTTTTCATATGCACTCCATTCCGTATCTGAGCACTTTTCTTCTAACATTGCGTCTACATCCTCTGCGCGCAGCTCACACACAAACCGGATTGCGTCACATTCCGCCTGCTTTTCATATACCACCAGAGTCCGCTCATCCTTCTGCTCCTGAATCAGTCCCTGTCTGGAAAGACCGAGCAAAAGCGTATCAACATAAAGTGCAATACCGATTGCCGGTGCCTGCTTTCCGAATTGTCCCATCAGATGGTCATATCTGCCTCCCGCTGCAACGGATTCCCCTGTCTTATAAGTAAGTGCGCGAAAATTAATACCGGTATAATACCCGTATTTTCCGAGCATTCCAAGGTCATAGGAAATATAGGATGCAACACCAAAGCTCTCCAGATACCGATGTAACTGCATCAGGTGATCCAATGCTGCACATGCTTCCTCGTTATTTGTCATTGAACGAACTTCCTGCAGCTTTTCCACACTCCCGAAAAACTCCGGAAGCTTTAATAAAAGCTCCTTCAGCTCCGGTTTTAACTGCTTTCCCGAAAGCACCTGTTCAACACTAAACAAATTCTTACTTTCAATGAATTCCCTGACCTCTGCCGCTTCCTCTTCGGAGAAACCGGCTTCCTTTGCCAGTGCTGTAAAAAAGCCCACATGACCGATTTCAATCTGGAACTCCTTCAGTCCGCCCGCCTTTAAACACTCTGCCATCAAAGCAACCATTTCCGCATCTGCCACGACAGAAGCATCATTAATTAACTCCGCTCCGATTTGTGTAGTTTCCTTCAGCTTTCCGCGATATCCGCTGTTATCTACAAAGGTGTTACCACGATAAGACAGACGAAGAGGATTTGTTTCCTCTTTATAATATTTTGCAACACAACGTGCAATCGACGGTGTCATATCCGGGCGAAGCACCAATGTGTTTCCTTCACGGTCAATAAACTTATACATATCCTTTGACGGAACAGTTCCCCGCTCCTTACGAAAGATATCAAAATATTCGAACGTGGGAGTTACCACATCCCGAAAACCGAACCGGTGCAGGCAATGTCGTAATTTACCCTCCAACTGCTGTTTTTTCTCACATTCCGCATCATGTAAATCCCGGACTCCTTCCGGCGTATGTAATAATTTCTCCATACGTCCTCCTTTCTTATAGATCCCGATACCACTACGCCGTCCTATCGAATGATACCGGCAAAACGCTTTTGTGTGGTAACGTGATAATTCACTACCAAAATAGTGTATATATTGTACGATATCTTTTAAAAATTGTCAATAGAATAACAAAATATTTTCAGCTTCACGCAACCCTTACTTCTGTGAAGCAATTTCTATCGCAGGATTTAAATGTGAAAAGAAAGGCCGTCACCATTTTACCCGGCAACGGCCCTTCGGTTCGGTACTTATCTTTCCTGTTTATACAGCTCTTTCAGCTTATTACCGTCAAGCACGGAAATCACTTCTTCGTCTTCATCCTCCATAGCCGCAATTACCATATTATAATATCGGCCGCAGCTTATGTCCTCATCTCCCGAAGCTATTTTTTTCTCCTTGCCTGCCTTGGCGGAATAGCACAGCTTTTCTTCCTCTACAACAAAGTAGCAAACCTTGCCGTCTGCCGAAATTGCAGCAGAAGTAACATCATCCGCAATCTTCTTTGTCTTCTTACCCTTAATGCAGCAAAGCTCATCATCGGAATTTATGTAATAAACATACTTTAAGCTGCCTCCGGCATACAGTCCGACTGCCTCCGCGTCATTTCCGATTTTCTTTTCCCTGCCGCCCTTATCAAAATCCGTTACACTCATGATATCACCGCTGTAACCGGCGTATACAAAGCTTTCTCCATCCTCAGCCACCGCAAAATCCATTACGCCGGAAGCTACCGTATTGGTTATCTGCTTCTTATTCATGTAGATAATCTTACCTCCGGCATAAAAGAGCTGCTCTTTGAAGGTGTCCGCACCGGTATAATTTACCTCTATGGCTCCTCTGCCGGAACGCCGGTAAACATAGTTCTGTATGCTTTCTGACGGCAACAGGATGCTTCCGAATTCCTCATTGGAAACCTTTTCCTTCTCCCCTGCCTTTACCGTAATATAAGTCTTATCATCATTAACAAACAGCATTTCCGTATGATCGGCATTCAAAAATACGGTGCTGTAGTAGATACCGCTTGCAAGCTTTTCTTCATCCTTTTTCTTTTTCTGTGCATAGATGCGGTCATCATCCAGATAGTAAATATACGCCGCCTTGTCCGCAATCGCAAAAATGTACTTTTCCTTTCCTAACGCAACCGGCTTTTTCCCATTAACGGAATAATACCCCTTGAAATCATCAATTGCCTCATAATCACCGACATAAGCAACCGTTTCACCGTTCGGGGATAGAACGGCACTGTCGCATAAAACCTCCTCTGCGATTTCCTTTTTCTTTCCGCTCTTGGTATAATATAAATTCAAAGTACCGCAGCTATTCCAAAAATCTATGTCCGTCATATAGGCAATCGTATCACCGTATGCAGAAACAATAACCTCACCGGCATCCTCAATGCCTGTCTTAACGAGCTTTCCCTTTCTTAGCACACACAGTGCGTCATCCTCATTAAAAAAGCACGCAACCGACCTGTCCTGACTATACTCTACATAACTGCATTCCTCTACATCCAGCTCCACTACATTGCCGTCGGACATTATCGCAATCACCTTATCGTCCGCTTCCTCGACGGCAAGCACGGCGTCCTTGTCAAGCGCAATGTATTCCTCGCCACCCGAACAGATTGCCTTTATAAGCAGAATCAATACAAGAATTGCCGCCACAGCGCCGACAACCTTTAGAATTTTCCCTTTTCCCGGTCTCTTAGAATCCTCCGCAGCAGCTTTTTTCTTTTCCGCCTCAGCCGGAACTTCCCTGAGCTCTGCTTCTTCTGCTTCTTTTACATCAGTCTCGTTCACTTCAGTCTCTTCCTCTGCCGTTGCTTCAGCCGCATCTTCTGTCACAGTCTCTTCTTCCGTAACCGTAACAACAGCTTCCTCCGGAGCTGTCCCGGATACCTCCTCGGCAATAAGCTCTGTACCGCAATTCGTACAGAATTTTGCATCGTCTGCACATTCTTTTCCGCACTTATTACAAATCATATTCTCCTCCATCTGGTAACTACGCATTATTCTTTTGTTTGCGTATCAAAACAGCTTATCAACGCATCGCCTTTATTCTATCGTATTTATCCGCTCGTGTCAAGAAATTCCGAAAAAGATTAATCTTCGCGCAGTTCCAAATCCTTCTGTATTCCGTTCAGGTACGGTACGAAAATGCCGTTTACGTTCGGAAGAAAAAAATCCGGCTCGATTTCTTCAAAACGAATGCTTTTCCTCCCGCCGTTCTCCATCCGTTCATAAAACTCCTTAAGCTTTCTGAAACGCAGATAATAGTAGATTTCCCTTGCCGTATAAGAAATCAGCAGGAACGCAACCCCACGCTGTCTCTCAAACTCCTCCATAAATGCCATCTGGTGCGGATGAACATTCTGCAGGGAAAAGGTATCCCCCGCACATTCTTTGGCATCAAAGCAGACCGGAACCCCCTGTACGGCTCCGATATAATCCACGGTGCTTTTCTTATCAAAATATGCCAGTGTAATATGTCTGGAATGTTTATCGATTTCAATCGGTGTAATCGGTGTCGGCACCTTCTGTATCAGGGCAAGTCCCAATTCCCGGTATCGCTCATTTGTCAGATTAATCAGTTCCTCAAAGGCAGAACCGCGCAGTCCTCGTGAATTCCATTCTCCCATGCTGTTTTCTCCTTTGCCGCTTTTTACTTTTTCCCGAGTAATTCATCCGTAAACACACAAAGACTTCTGGCAATTTTCTCAAACCGTTCCGGAACCGGTGCAAAAAACTCTTTTCCCGCAAGCCCCGTACACTCTTTCATTTCCTGCGGAAACTGCAGATATGCCGCATGAAGTAATTGATGCTTCAGCCCAAACTGCTTTCTCATTCTCCGGTTTTCTTCCTCATTTCCATACTTCCCGTCTCCAAGTAACGGATGTCCCACCGATGCCAGATGGGCACGAATCTGGTGTGTCTTTCCGGTAATCAATCGTACCCGGAGCAATGTGTACTGTGCTGCCTTCGCCACCGGCGTATATTCCGTTTCAATATAATCTCCTTCCCCGGAAGGTCGTTTTTGCTCCACGGTAACTTTGTTTGTCTTTGCATCCTTTACCAAAAAGCCCTTCAGACGGCACGCATGTTCCACTCTGCCGCATACAATGCAAAAGTAATCCTTGTGCACCGTGCGTTCCTTAAAAAGCAGGGAGAGGGTTTGCAGCCCCGCAAGGCTTTTTCCTGCGGTAATCAGACCGCTTGTATTGCGGTCCAGACGGTTGCATACCCCCGGCCGGAAGGTCTGCATTGCCTCCCAAGCCAGCTCTCCCTTTTCCAAAAGATAGTCAATCACCCATTCATTCAGTGAGATATCGTCCGGTGCCGCCTTTTGGGATAATACCCCTGCGGGCTTATTCAAAATCAGCACATCTGCATCCTCGTAAACAATCTGTATCCCGGACAGACTTTCCGTTTGCTTTCTATTGCTGCCTTTTTCTACTGCTGTCGTGCTTTGTCTTTCCCTGTTCTGAAAAGAGCTTATTGTATCATCCGATAAAAAAAGGCAGACCTCATCCGCTTCCTGCAACAGTTCGGAACCATCCGCCTTCTTCCCGTTTAATGTGATATTCTTTTTTCGCAGCATCTTATGAAGGAATCCCTGAGGTGCCGTATTTAAATACTTTGTAAGAAGCTTTAAAAGCTTCTGCCCGGCTTCATTTTTCGATACAACCACTCTTTTCATATCCGCTTCCCTGCCCTTTCCTCATTTCCTTATACTGCCAAAGAACGCAGAAATTCCACCAGCTCCTGCATCTCCTCCCCGGTACGGGTAATCTCGGGTATTTTCTTCAGCTCGGTAATAAAACGCTCCTTTTCCCGAAATACTACAACTTTGCCGGGAATGGCACGCTTCTTTAATCCGGAAGACAAATACTCCTTTATTTTCTCCGTTTTTTCCTTATCACGTGCCGCAAGCCCAATCAATTCATTTCCGGTCAGCACAAAAAAGGACAGTCCCATTGCACGTTCTCCCGATGTAAATACATAATCCGAAAACAAAATACTTCCCTTCGGCATAGTGTCCTTTACCTGCAAATACAAAGCTTCCTCAGGAGTTTTGTACGGCAGCAGCACAATCCACGTTGTAAGGTATCTTGCCATCGGCAGTACAAACAATACCGCAATAATCGTAAAAATGTTTGCCTTATCAAATTTATTCAGACAAAGACCAAGTACAAAAATAATTACACCAATGACAACCATTAACACCGCGCCCAGAAGATTTTTCCGCTTTTCTGCACGGATATGTCCGTATTCACACCTTTCAATTCGTTTCATAACGTTCTCCTTACCAGTCAATTTCATCATAGTCGGTAATATAATAATCCGCCAGCTTCTTTTTTTCTTCCCTGTAAGCTTCCGAGAATGCATCCTCTATTCCGCACACTTTCATTCCGGCTGCCTTTCCCGCCAGAATTCCCTCCGTAATATCTTCAAATACAAGGCAATGCTCCGGCGGCTCTCCGAGACAGTCCGCCACCAGCAGATAAATATCCGGTGCGGGTTTTCCCTTCTTTACCTCACAGGACATATGTACCTCATCAAAATAAACGGATAATCCCAAAGAATCCAATACCGCCAGGGCAAGCTCCTTTGAGTTACTGGTTGCAATACCTGTCTTAATTCCGCGCTTCTTTAACTTCTTTAAAAAGTCAAGCACTCCCGGCTTTAAAGTAACTTCGTTGCAATACTTGTCCATTGCCATCTCATTCCAGTCCGATTTGATTTTATCCAGACTGTCGGAAATGCCGAAGGTTTCTTTAAAATAAACTGCCGTTTCCGAAAAACTCATACCGGAAATCGTCTTTTGTAAATCCGGCGGCAATGCAATGCCGAACCTTCCCAGATACTCAATGTCGATAGCCTCCCACATCCACATGGAATCCACTACCGTACCGTCTAAATCAAAAATTACAGCGCTTATCTGCTCTAACATAAAAACACTCATTCTCCCTGTCTAAAAGGTATCTTTTCGTTACATCCTCTATTGCAAGCTCACTGTGCTTATTCTGCCACACTCTTTTGCAGAACAAGTACCTCTTCGTTTGTCAGCTCTCTGTACTCTCCGGGCAGCAGAGCCTCATCCAGAACAACTCCGCCCATTGCCATACGTTTTAAATACAAAACTTCATTTCCCGTTGCCGCAAACATCCGCTTCACCTGATGAAATTTTCCTTCCTGTAACGTAACAGCCGCAGCCGCACCGCCCTCCGGCAAAAACGCGGCATATTCTTCTTCGGTCAAAGTCCGGAGTACAGCCGGCATCGCCGTTAACTCTTCATCCACCTTCATCCCGGATGCAAAAGCGGCAATATCCTCCTTTGTAATCTCTCTGGACAGCTTTGCAAAATAAAGCTTGTCCGCATGCTTTTTCGGAGAAATCAGCTTGTGGGAAAGTATTCCGTCGTCGGTCAGGAACAAAAGCCCCTCCGTATCCTTATCTAATCTTCCGACCGGAAACAGATTTCTCCTTTTCCTGTCTTCCGCGGACAACAGACTAAGAACCGTTTTAGACTCCTTATCCTGTGTCGCCGAAACGGTTCCTGCCGGTTTATTTAACATATAATATACATACCTTTGAAATGTCAGCTCTTTACCGTCTAACGTCAGTACGACATCCTCTTCCTTTACCTGCTCTGCGGTCACTTTCTTAACTTCACCGTTTACACATACTATGCCTTTCACAATCACATCTCTTGCCTGGGAACGTGTCATTCCGGTAAGCTCCGCCAGAAGTTTATCTAACCGCATGTCCTCCTCCTTACATCATCCGCCACCCGGCTAGATATTTGTTTTTTATCACGCCGTTTGCAGCCTTACCCCAGCCAAGCGGATATCCGTCCACACATACCAAAACAAAGCCGTCCTTTACAGGCTCTTTCGCTGTAACGGTCTCACACTTTAAGTAATGAATTACGTCTTCATCTCCGGCAGTCAGATGATAGCAATTATCGTATTCCTCTGCCTTTAACGCACACGCAAGTGCCTGACTCGGCTCAAAACGATTTTTTTTCATCTCTCCGAGCAAAAGTCCGGAACGTAAAATCCGAAGTCCGTTTATATCCGGCAATTCTTCCGGCAGTAAATAAAGACGTTCCTCTCTTGCAACCAGACGTTCCGGCATAAGCGTAATCGAAATCCGGTTTAAAAAGTCCGCCGCTTCTTCAGAAAGCTTTGCCGGACGGATACGCTCAACCGGAACAGACACACAGTCCGCATCCGGAGATTTTTGCAGCAAAGCCACAAAATGCCCTTCTCCCTCCATCCGATGCGGCCAGATACGAATTGCCTTTGCAAGCTCCTCTGTACCGTCTGCCCATTCCGGCCGTCCCGGTGCGAAGCCCTCATAGGAAAGCTCCGGTTTTACCATAGAAAGCTCCGGATATTCCCGAAGCAAAAACGCAAGTGTATCCTCATCCTCCTCCGGCGAGAAGGTACATGTCGAATAAAGCAGCATTCCACCCGGCCGTAGCATTTTTACGGCAGACGGAAGAATCTCTCTTTGCAGCTTCTGATAATACTCTACCCCGTATTGCTCCCAGTTTTTCATAATTGCCGGACTCTTTCTGAACATTCCTTCTCCGGAACATGGTGCATCTACCAGAATCTTATCGAAATATCCTTCAAAGCGTTCCGCAAGTCTTGCCGGCGGTTCACTGACTACCACCGCATTTTTTGTCCCGAACAACTCCAGATTTTTTAACAACGCTTTTGCTCTGGAATTACTGATATCATTGGATACCAGCACTCCTTCCCCGCAAAGCTTTGCGGCAAGCTCCGTACTTTTTCCTCCCGGTGCCGCACATAAGTCCAGTACCCGTTCTCCCGGTACAACCGGTAATACTGCCGCCGGTGTCATCGCACTCGGCTCCTGAATATAATACAGACCTGCAAAATAGTATGGATGCTTTGCCGGCTGCACGATATCCGCATCATAATAAAATCCGTTCCGAATCCATGGAATCTTCCTCACTCCGAACGGTGCAACCTTCTCGAATTCTTCCGCAGACAGCTTCATGGTATTTACACGCAGTCCGGCTGCGTGCTCTGTTTCATACCCCATTGCAAAGGCTTCGTATTCTTCCCCTAAAAGCTCCCGCATTCTTTTTTCAAATTTTTCCGGTAATCTGATTACCATCCCGTCCTCCTGTTAAGCTGTCCTTCCGATATCCCTTTCCCTCTATCTGAGACTTTGCGCACGATACCCTTCGGCAATCACATCCAGTTCTTTCCCGAACCGTTCCATCTGCGCCAAATCACCTTCCTGATATACTCTGAAAAACTCGTCCTGAATCTTTATCACTTCTTTTTTATTTGCCGTCTTATACAGATTCTGTATATTTGTTAAGATATCGGCTATCAATCTTGCATTATGATTGAATGAATTCTGTGCATCCATGATTTCTTCACGCACCGATGCCATCTCTTCATCCAGCACTACGATTGCCTCAGCGGCATTCAGTAAACGCTTTCTGAGATTTTCCGGCATATTCTTCTTATATTTATATTGCAAGGAGTGTTCAATGGTTGCCCAGAAATTCATGGCAAGGGTGCGAATCTGTATTTCCACCTGCAATCGTTTCGGTCCCTTTAACGTTTCCACTGTATAATATACAATCATGTGATAACTGCGGTATCCGCTCTTTTTCACATTGACAAGGTAGTCCTTTTCCTCCTTTACCTGCATATCCGCACGGCTTTTTATAATATCTACTACCTTGTAAATATCCTCCGTAAACTGACAAATAACACGAATACCTGCAATATCTTCAATATAGTTCTCGAATTCTTCAAATTCGATTCCCTTTTTCTGACATTTTTCCAAAATACTGGAAATAGATTTTAACCTTCCCTTCACCTGTTCAATCGGGGAATAATTTCCACTGTTCCGATATGCGTCAATCAGATGCTCAAACTTTACTACAATCTCATCCACTGCCAGTGCATACGGCTCCAGCAGCTCCCGCCATAGCTGAATTTCCATATATATCCTCCTCCATTAACGTCACTTCTTTCCGGCTATTCCTCCGGACCGAAAATATACTCATGAAGTGCATCAATATTTTTTGCCCACCTTACAATAATCACATCTCCTACGCCTCCGCCGATTGATGCATCCTCATAAGTGCCCGAAACCGGAATTCTCATGGTATCCAGACTCAGAATCCGGTTTTCTACCACCGTTTCCAATAAATTCTGTATGTCTGTTTTAGAAATATCGGTTATCACACGCGGAAGACAGTCATTTAAAATTGACAGCAGGGTAAAAATATTACTTTCCTTGTATTTATTAAACAGCTTGGTCAGCACCGACCTCTGCCGTTCCGTACGTCCGAAATCACTGTGAGTACCGTTTGCGGTAGGTACATAACGTACACGGCAATAGCCCAATACCTGATTTCCGTTCATAATCTGTGTACCTGCCACAACCTTCCTATTCGCGGGATTACTGATATAATTCGTTCTCCTCAGATAATCCGCCTCCTGGGAGGTCAGTGTTATTTCCACGCCGCCGAGCCGGTCAACAATCCATTCAAAGCTGTCGAATCCCACCTGTACATAGCCATCTATCTTCACCTGCAGATTTAATTCAATCGTATCAATCAAAAGCTCTGCACCGCCATGTGCAAAGGCTGCATTTAATTTATTATTCTGCTCCCCCGGAATCTGTACATACATATCCCTCATCAGCGACGTCATATGAATCTTCTTATCTCTTGAATTCACTGAAAGCAGAAGCATTGAATCTGAACGTTCCCCTCCGAACTGCGGCAAAGCTTCTACACCGACTAACAGAATGTTATAGCAGTAATCCTCGTGTCGCGGCTCTACACCCGGAACAGGTGTTACGTCAGTATTATTGTTGTTATTTTCATTATTATTGGCTTCTCCTGTAGGTTTCGGGTTATCTACAGAGCCTGTCGGTGCCGGAGTCAGTTCCTCAGGTCTGGTTACACCATCCCCGATATAACCTGCCACCCAGCCGTAAATAAGACTGCGTCCCGGCTTTGTCCCGACAAGTAATCCCAAAGCAATGCATAATGAGCATAAGGATATAACCGTTATCCTGCTCCATAACGGAATCCTGCTCCAAAGACCTTTCTTTTTTTTCGATTCCTTCTTATTTACCTCTTCTACAGTCCCGAGACTTGCTGCCATCTGTACCGCAAGTGCATCATCAATACTTTGTAAAATCGGATCCTCATCGGAACCTTCTTCCGGATTGGCAAACTCCTCCTCCCCGAAATTGAAATCAAACTGTAATACCGGCAGTTCATCCTCTTCCGAATTAACCGGTATGTATTCCCCGCCTGACGATAAATTTTCTTCAGCCTTTACGGTATTCGCCGTTTCATCCGGCACAACCCCTACCGATGCCCGCGGAATAATAACTTCACCGGTCGTTTCATCTGTTTCAAAGCCGTCAAACATAGATTTTTCTTCTTCCTTCATGGTTTTTCCTGCCTTCTCCTCTTCTATCCTTATTTCAGCATATTCCAAAACAATTCCTTATTCTTTTCCCAATCTGCATCAAGCGGACTGGTTACATTCCCTATTTTCTCCGGGGAATCAAACGTATTTTTTGCAGGAAGCTGACTCTGCTCCATCTCTCTTATTTTCTTATCATAAACAACAAAAATAAGTTCTTCCAACGTTTGCTCGCTGATATCCGTTTCTATATAGCCGAGCGTTTCTTTTAAAACCTTAACCCACTTTGTGATACCGGCCTCTTTGTAGCGTTCAAACAAATTTCCGAGCACCATCCGCTGTCTTTCCGTACGTCCGTAATCATATTTTTTACCGTTACAATTTGCCACATACCGTATCCGGCAATATCCTAATGTCTGATTTCCGTTCAGTACATGAGTTCCGGCCTCTACATTCCGATATTCTTCCTTCGAAATATAGTCGTGTGTATTTAAATACGCTGCCTCTTCCGCAGTTAACGTGACCTCTGCGCCCCCCAGCATATCGACAATCGCCTCAAAGCTGTCAAAACCGACCTTTACATATCCATCCGGCCTGATTCCCAATTTTTCTTCCAATATATCATACAAACCGTTTACCCCGCACTTTGCATATACCGCGTTAATCTTACATGGTGACTCTCCCTCCGGCTCCACATAAGTATCCCGCAATATTGAGGTTACAAATACCTTTTTCCGTTCGGTATGTATGGTCACCAATAATATTGCATCTGTTCTTCCTGCTCCGGGAGTGCTTCTTATAGCCTCCTCTCCCAGAAACAGAACGTGATAATACTTCTTTTCCCCAAAGGCCTCTCCGCCCGTTTCATCAAACTTCTCCGTTTCCTCTTCCGTTCTTTTATCCGTTTCCTGCGCATCCGATTGTCCGCCTGAAACATATTTCACCGCACCGTGCAGGTAGCCTGCAACTACCTTTGAAGTAAACCTCCTGCCTGTCTTCGTATAGAACAAAAACAAAAGCAGCGCGGTCGAAACCGCTATCATTGCAGCAAGCACCAATATCACGGTTTCAACGATTCCTTTTTTCTTTTTGTTCATAAACTCCCTCCGTAAAACGTCAGACAATCCCGCCTCTTTTCAGGATAGTCTCCAACAGCTTGTAAATCCGCAATGCCGATTCAATATGAAGTCTCTCTGCCGGTGTATGAATATCTTTTATATCCGGACCGACGGAAATAATATCAAGACCCGGCAGCTTCTCGCTGAATATACCGCACTCAAGCCCTGCATGAACCGCCGTAAGCTCCGGTTTCGTACCAAACAATTCTTCATATGTCTTTCCGTATATATCCCGCAATACGGATTCCTCTTTGTATTCCCATGCCGGGTATTCCCCCGACACCTCATAATCTCCGCCGAGAAAATCAATCAGATACATAATCTTCTCTTTCAGAAACTCCAGATAACTCCTTTTACTGCTTCGTAAGGACCAGTGAATTTCTATTCCCCCGGAAGACATCCGGCAAACACCGAGATTTAATGAGCTTTCCACCAGACCCGGTATCTCCGTACTGTTTACCTGCACACCGTTCGGTGCCTGCATCAAAAGAAACAGTATCTTTTCAAAGGAACGCGGATGAAACACAGGATATTCGGTAACAAACTCCTGTAAAGAAAAGTTAATCTCTGCTTTAGACTCCGCCGCATGAATTTCCGAAATCATCTCATCCGCTATCTGCTCTGCTGCTTCCCTTTCTTCCGCAGAGATATCCTCAGGAAACAAAAGAACCGCTTCTGCCTCTCTTGGAATTGCATTGTCCTTTTGTCCGCCCGAAAGCTCCGCCACCATAAACGGCACCTTTTCCCGAAGCATATACAAATATCTTGCTAAAAACAAAACTGCGTTCGTTCTGTTCTTATCAATCTCTACACCCGAATGTCCGCCCAAAAGCCCTCTTACGGCAACCTTCACAATGCGGCCTCCGGAAAGTACATGCTCTGCAGGAAGCGCTCCGGCAACCCGCATTCCTCCGGCACAGCCGCAAAGCACCGTATTTTCTTCTTCCGAATCAATATTAATCAGATATTTTCCGGAAAGTGCCGCCGCATCCAATGCTTTCGCACCATCCATTCCGGTTTCCTCTTCGGTTGTAATTACAAGCTCAAGTGCAGGATGCTGTAGCGTCTTATCCTCCAAAAGAGCGAGACAGTATGCCACCGCTATACCGTCATCACCGCCAAGTGTGGTACGGTCCGCATATAACCATTCGCCGTCCGTAGCCAGAGAAAGCCCTTCTGTACGAAAATCATGGGTCACTCCGGCCTCTTTTTCGCAAACCATATCCATATGCCCCTGTAAAATGACAGTCGGCAGCTGCTCATAGCCCACAGAAGCTTCCCTGTAAAATATAATATTATCTGCATCATCGCGAATATACCGGATATCCCTTTCCTTCGCAAACCGCTCAAGATAATCCGCCAACTGTCCTACATTTCCGGAACCGTGCGGAATTGCTGCAAGCTCCGAAAAAAAGAACAGAACCTTTTTATAATCCAGTGCCTCTAACTCCGCTAACATAACTGCCTCCTTAATTTTTAAAGCTGTGAATCGGTGCAGGAATTCTTCCTCCGCGCGCCACAAATGCATCACAGGAGAAACTATTTACCGGCATAATCGGTGCGTATCCGAGAAGTCCGCCGAACTCTACGATATCTCCTACATCCTTTCCGATAACCGGAATCAAACGAACCGCAGTAGTCTTTGCATTAATCATACCAATTGCCATTTCATCGGCAATAATACCGGAAATGGTAGTTGCTTTCGTATTTCCCGGAATTGCAATCATATCAAGTCCCACCGAGCATACACAGGTCATAGCCTCAAGCTTTTCTAAGGTAAGTGCTCCCGCCTGAACTGCATCAATCATGCCCTGGTCCTCACTGACCGGAATAAACGCGCCGCTAAGACCGCCTACATAGGAGGATGCCATAACACCGCCCTTCTTAACCTGGTCATTTAATAATGCAAGTGCTGCGGTAGTACCCGGTGCGCCCGGAAACTCCAGACCGATTTCCTGTAAAATCTCAGCAACGGAATCACCGACAGCCGGTGTCGGAGCCAGCGATAAATCTACAATACCGAACGGTACACCGAGTGCCTTGGAAGCTTCCGTTGCCACAAGCTGTCCCACACGGGTAATTTTAAACGCTGTCTTTTTAATTGTCTCGCAAAGCGTACCGAAATCGGCACCACGCACAGATTCCAGTGCTGTCTTTACAACGCCCGGTCCGCTGACACCTACATTGATAATCGCATCGGCCTCGGTCACGCCGTGGAATGCACCTGCCATAAACGGGTTGTCATCCGGTGCATTACAGAAAATAACCAGCTTTGCACAGCCGAGAGAATCCCTTTCCTTTGTTGTCTCTGCCGTCTTCAATACAGTTTCACCCATAAGGCGTACCGCATCCATATTGATACCGGTACGTGTAGAACCTACATTAACGGAGGAACATACCTGATCCGTCTCAGCAAGCGCCTGTGGAATGGACTCGATTAACAGCTTATCTGCGGTTGTCATTCCCTTGCTTACAAGTGCCGAATATCCGCCGATGAAGTTTACTCCGACTTTCTTCGCAGCGCGGTCTAAGGTTTTCGCAATCGTAACAAAATCCTCCGGTGTTTTACATGCGGAAGAACCGACCAGTGCAATCGGAGTAACGGAAATTCTCTTGTTTACAATCGGAATACCGAATTCCTTTCCGAGACGCTCTCCGGTTGCCACCAAATCCTTCGCCATAGTTGTTATTTTCTCATAAATCTTACGGTTTAATTCATCCAGATTATTGTCAGCGCAGTCAAGTAAGCTGATTCCGAGTGTAATGGTTCGCACATCCAGATTTTCCTTTTCAATCATCTGGTTTGTTTCTATTACTTCATGAATGTTAATCATGGTTTTCCTCCTTAGATTCGATGCATCATATCAAAAATATCTTCATGCTGTGCCTTAATAATAACACCGATTTCCTTACCGATTGTTTCCAGTTCCTCCGCAATCTGATGAAATTCCTTCGGGGAATTATTTGCATCCACTACCATCATCATATTAAAGAAATCCTGTACAATCGTCTGGGAAATGTCAAGAATATTTACTCCGCTCTCTGCAAGGTATGTACATACCTTTGCAATAATACCTACACGATCCTTTCCTACTACCGTAATAATTGTCTTCTTCATACTTATTTCCTCCTGCTATTCTTCCGCTTATGCGAATAATTCTATTTTTTCTGCCCCAACCTCTACCATCCTTGACGGTATGTCGCGCTCTGCCACAAACAAGTCCGGCATTAAAAGCCCTTTTCCTGCTGCAACAGCCTGCAATTCAATCCGGACTGTCTCAAAAGCCAGTTCCGGTAAATTGTTTTCTTTACTTAAATGTGCGAGGATTACATGCCGCAGTCCCGGATGAAAAACCTCACAAACAAGCTTTGCGGCAGCATCATTGGAGAGATGCCCCCGTTCTCCTAAAATCCGCTGCTTCAGATAATACGGATAGGTTCCCACAAGCAGCATATTTACATCATGATTTGCTTCTAAGTATAAAATCTCAGCCCCCGTAACCGCATTTAAAACATTGTCGTCATACATTCCGAGGTCCGTCACCAGTGCAGCCTTTCTTCCGTCCGCTTCAAAAGTATAGCAGACGGGATTTGCCGCATCATGCGAAACGGAATGTGCCTGTGCTATGACTCCGTTAAACCACAGCTTCTCTCCCGGCTTCACTTCGTGTAACAGCTCTTCCGGAATACGGCCGATATTTGTCTTTCCCTTTACCATTCCGCAAAGAGTTTCCGCCGTTCCGTATAACGGAATTTTGTATCGTCTTGCCAGAACACCGATGCCCTGAATATGATCCGAATGCTCATGTGTAATCAATATTCCGTCGATTGCTTCTGCTGCCGTACCGATTGACTCCAGTGCCTGTTCTATCCGTTTTCCGCTAATTCCCGCATCTACCAGAAGATGTGTCCCGCCATGTCCTACATAAACGCAATTCCCGCTGCTTCCGCTGGCAATCGCACATACTTTCACCTAAAAAACCTTCTTTCTCTCCTTGTCTTTTCCTACACTACTCTTTCCAATATAACTCAATACGGTCTCCTTCCGCAAGTACCTGCATGAAATTTGTTGAAATATCGTTTACCTTTACCACAGCCTCGCGTCCTCTCGCATCTGCCAGATTAAAGGAATATACATCCAGGACATCCACTAACATATAAGAGCTTTTTCCTTTTAAAACCTTAGGCTGTCCGTTTACCAGCACTACAATATCTCTTGTAACGGCTTTCGTCTGTCCGGCCACTTCCGCCTTGTTTTCTTCCGGAGCCACCCGTGCTTCCGCCTCCTTAGCAGCCGCTGTCTCTGCCGCTGCGTCACCCGCATATTCCGTTACATACGGTTCCTCCGTTTCCTGTTCCGCCTGATAGCTCTGTTCCTCTATTTCCATGTTAATGGAAAAGTTCTCATATATCCTTTCCTGCGGTTTGGCAGGCACATGATTTACATAAATTCTGCCCTGCGGCACAATATCAAGAAATGTCATTGCCTGTTCCACCGTGTAGTAATCCACGGAAATAATAACATCACCGTCTTTAATTTCATAGTATTCGGATACCATTTCCCCGTTTACCTGCATATAACGCGGACAGGTTACCTTGTTTCCGTTTACGGAGAAGGAAAGCGTCTGTTTAAACTCCGGCAATTTTCCTATCGTACAGGACGCTGCGTCACCCCTTGTTGACTCCTGAATTACAATTTCATCATTTTGTTTAATCGGAGCATTGATTCCCGACAGTTTTCCGTTCAAACGAATTACAGCGGCTTCACCGAGTTCCCCGCGCACCATCCGTTTTTCTCCGTTTACGGTAAAGGTAAGCTCCTTTCCTCTTGCCGGGAACAGCTTATCATTCGGATATCCGTACTGTAATGCGGCATCCACAATGCTAAGCTTTCCGTTATCATACAGCTTAATCCTCTCATCATTTACACGAACAAAGATAAAGCTGTTCCGCTGCTCATAATAATTGAGACATATACCGATTGGTGTAACAAGTAACGAATCCTTTTTGATTCCTTCCTGTAAAAAGGTTACCTCGGACAGCACCTCCTCCCCACGGAGTGCCACACGCTCTTTCGGGAGCTTTAAATATTCCGAAAGCTTCTCGGTAAATCCGGGAACTTTTCCGCCGCCCCCCACAACAAATACCGCGCTGACCGGCTTTCCGCCGTTAAGACTCACTATCTGCCCGGCAACCGCCTGTGTTATTTTTGAAATACTTTCCTCTACATCCTTTAATATTTCTCCCCTGTCTGCCTTTTGTTTCAGTCCCATAATATCTTTATATGTAATGACCTTTTTTCTGGTAGACGCTTCTAACTTAATCTCTTCTGCCGATTTAAAATCCACCAGCCGGTTCCTTGCAATCACCTCTGTTAACATATCCCCTGCCATAGGAATCATACCGTATGCCACTACACTTCCGTCTTTCGTAATACAGATATCAGACGTTCCGGCACCTACATCCACAAGAGCAATATTTAACAAACGGAACTTTTCGGGAATCGCCACCTGCATGGCGGCAATCGGCTCCAATGTCAGATTTTCCACCTGAAGTCCCGCTTTTTGCACAGCGGAATACAAGCCGTCAATTACCTCATCCGGCAAAAAGGTAGCAAGCACCTCCACGCCGATTTTAGCGGCTTTATGCTCCTCCAGATTGGTAATCATAAATCCGTTCAAATAGTAGTGCACCACCGTATATGCCACACAGAAAAAATTGTGCTCCGTATCCTTATTCTCTTCCTTCATCTTCCTGTAGGCATTCTCTACCCCAAGCATCTCAAGGGAATGAATTATTTCTTCATTGATAACGGTTTCCTCTTCAAAGCTCATCTCCGCGTAAGCAGTAGCTGTATTCAGTACACGTCCTGCGGCAGCGATACAAACCTCGCTCAGTTTTCTCCCGGTCTGTGCTTCCAGCTCCTTACGCACCTGTGTTATGGTTGACGCAACGCTTCCGATATCATGAATCTGACCGTCCATCATTGCCCTGGTTTCATGCATTTTTGTGCACTGCGCCACCACGGTAAAGCCATTCCCCGATGTCTTATATCCGACCGTTCCCACAATGCTTCTTGTCCCGATATCCAAACCGAATACCATTTTATCCGGATATGCCTGATTACTCATGTGCCACCTCCCCGTTTTGATGCCTTTCTATCTGTTCCAGAATATGCTCCTCGCACAGTTCCGCCGAAGAATCGTTATATACTACAAAATCACTCTGCGAAAAGAAGGCTTCCTCCGATGCCTGCCGCTCCATAATAGCGTCCACCCGCTCATCGGTATAGCCTCTGTCAGCCTTTAAACGTTCACGCCGCACCTCTATAGGCGCATATACATACCAAAGCTCATCACATATTTCTTTGTAACCAGCCTCGATTAAAAGTGCTGCCTCGATTAAAACCATTCCTTCAAATTTATCCGACCTAAGCTTTTCTATCCGTTCCTCTACCGCAAGCCTTACCTTCGGATGTATACATGCATTTAATTCTTCCACTCTGCCGCCGAGGAATGCAGTTTCGTACAGTTTATTCCGGTTAACGGTTCCGTCATTATTTATGATTTCGTTGCCGAACAAGGCAATTAACTCTGTATAAGCACTTCCGCCCGGCTCCATTAACTCATGCGCAATCACATCACAATGCAGATATTCCGTTTGAAAATGTTTTCTTAGAATGCCGACTACCGTGGATTTTCCGGCACCGACTCCTCCTGTAATTCCGATTACCTTCATTCCTGTTTCCTCACCTGCTTTTTGCTTTTTCTGTCACCGGAACCGGCACCGGACTACTTTGTCTCGTACCAGTCACTTCCCTCACTTACACTTACCTCTAACGGAACGGATAAATCCGCCGCAGCTTCCATCTCCTCCCTAAGAATCCGCTTCACATAAGCAGCTTCACTAAGAGGGGTTTCGATTAAAAGCTCATCATGTACCTGTAGGACGATTCTTGCTTTACTTGCATCCTTTTTCAGCCTGTCCGCAACACGAAGCATTGCAAGCTTCATAATGTCCGCAGCCGTACCCTGTACCGGAGAATTCATGGCAATCCGCTCGCCGAAGGAACGCTGCATAAAATTAGAGGAAGAAATCTCCGGAACCGGACGACGTCTGCCAAACAACGTAGTCACATACCCTTTTGTTTTTGCCTCTTCTACCAGTGAATCCAGATACTGCTTAATCTTCGGATAGGTTTCAAAATAACTGTTAATATATTCCTCTGCCTCTTTACGGGAAATATTTAAATCCTGACCGAGTCCAAAGGAACTGATACCGTATACAATGCCGAAATTGACCGCTTTTGCGTTGCTTCGCTGTGCCGGTGTTACTTCCTCATACGGTATATGGAACACCTGCGAGGCAGTCAGACGATGAATATCCTCTGCCTCTCTGTACGCCCTGATTAGCTGCTCATCCCCGGATAAATGGGCTAAAATACGAAGTTCAATCTGGGAATAGTCCGCATCTACAAATACGTACCCTTCTGCCGGTACAAAGGCTTTCCTTATTTTCCGCCCCTGCTCCATACGCACCGGAATATTCTGCAGATTCGGTTCCGCACTGCTAAGCCGTCCGGTTGCCGTAATCATCTGCTGAAACTTAGAATGAATCCTGCCGTCCTCCGCCACATATGCCGGCAAGCCGTCCGCATAAGTGGATTTCAGCTTCGACAGCTGACGATACTCTAAAATCTGTTCCACAATCGGGTCTTCACTCCGTAACTTTTCCAAAATATCTGCCGACGTGGAATATCCTGTCTTTGTCTTCTTTCCGAACGGAAGCTTTAATTTTTCAAATAAAATGACACCGAGCTGTTTCGGGGAGTTAATGTTAAACTCTTCTCCCGCCAGACGGTAAATTTCCTGCTCCAAACGTCTGATATCTCCGTTTAACAGCCTGGAATACTCCCCGAAAAAGGAACGGTTCACCGCCATGCCTGCCTGCTCCATATCATACAGTACAGCTTCTAACGGCAATTCCACATTCCGGTAAAGCTCCTCCATGCCGGTCTTTTTAAGCTCCGCTAAAAGCACCGGATATGCCATCTGTGCCGTCATGGCTTCATACGCTGCCACCTGCCGGCGTGCCTTTATGTCTTCGCCGTCCTCGCACACAGAGTCCTCAAACAGACTCATCTGCTTCGGCTCCTTTGCCGCAAGAATCGTCTCCGCCGTCGGCAAAGCAAGCTTTAAATAATCTCTTGCGATATCTTCATACGTATAACTGTTCTTTAACGGATTTAACAGGTAAGCACAAAGTGCCGCATCCGCAAAACCCGGTCTGTCCGCTTCCGCCACAACCCGCATGTGCTCTTTTAAATCTATTGTCACAGGCACAGCCTGCTTTTCACAAACCCTGTGTAATATCGAAGCTATTCCTTCTGCCTTTGTAACGGCTTCAGGTAATACATATGCCTTTCCCTTTACCGCCAGCAAAAGCTCTTCTCCGCAAAGAGAGAACCCTACCGGTTCCTCTTTGGAAAGCTCCGAAAAAATGACCTCTGCTTTCGTTATGTCCTTTAACATCTGCGGCTTTTCATCAAAGGATGTATCATCACTCTTAAGCCCCTGGTTCGGTGCAAAATGACGGGACAGCAAAGACTTAAACTCCAATTCCTTGCAAAGCTTATACGCTTCATCCGTAAAAATATTTCCGAACCGTGCCGTTTCATAGGAAAAATCCGGCTCCCAATCCGTTTTAATCGTAGCCAGTACCTTACTGAGTCTTGCCAAATCCGCATGCTCACGTAAGGACTCGCGTGCTTTCTTCGGCTCAACCTCATCTACATGGGCAATGGCATCCTCTACCGTCGGGAACATACTTAAAATCTTCACGGCAGTCTTCTCTCCGATACCCGGAACTCCCGGAATATTGTCGGAGGCATCCCCCATCAGGCCCTTTAAATCAATAATCTGCGCCGGTGTCACACCGTACTTTTCCATTACCTGAGCCGGAGCATAGTCCTCAATCTCCGTACCGGTACGCTTTGTCTTCGGAATCCGTACAAGCACATCATCATCCGACAGCTGTAGTAAATCACGATCACCGGACACAAGAGAAACCCTTTTACCGTCTCTCTTTCCCTTTGCTGCCAGCGCACCTAAGATATCGTCTGCCTCAAAGCCCGGACATTCAATCGTCAAAATTCCCATAGCGGTGAGCATCCTCTTTAACAGAGGTATCTGTTCTCTCAGCTCCTCCGGCATCCCCTTTCTGGTGCCCTTATATTCCGCATACATCTCATGGCGAAACGTCGGATGCTTCACATCAAATGCCACCGCCAGATAATCCGGCTTCTCTTCCTCCGCAATTTTAATTAAAATATTTAAAAAACCGAGTACACCGTTTGTATGTCTCCCGTCTGTCGTCGTCAAATCCGGCAGACCGTAAAACGCACGGTTCACTATGCTGTTTCCGTCAATTACTACCAGTTTCTCTTTCATGCCGCTACTCCTTGTACTGACTTTCCACAAAGACATCCTGCTTTTCTGTGTCCCCTATACTATCTGTACTATACATACTTTCTTCCGTGTTCTCGGGTATTTCGGTTCCCGTAATCATACGAAAAAACTGTATGTCCTCTTTTTCACGCTTTTCCTTTGCTGTAATACCGTTAATAAATACCAATAATACTACCACAACAGCTAAAAGTGCCCTTCTTCTGGAACATGAGCGCTTTCTTTTCAATTCATCCAAATAGCATTTCTCTATTTTATGATTTAATTCATCGATATAATTATCCGACAAATCCGTACCTTCATCCAGCTGCTTCATTGCAGTCATAAGAGAATAATTAACTTCAAGCTCCTCCCTGCATTCCGCACAGTCTTCGATATGATTCAAAAAAGCCTCCGTATCCTCGGAATTCAGCTGGGCATTGATAAAAAGCGTTATCAACTCCATTGCTCTTTTACAGTCCATATCATCCGCCCCTTTCGTCAGACACGGCAGCTCTTTACCTTATTCTGCCGTCTGTACACACGATATCAATTTAGTATACCATTATTCCGAAAAAAAAGCAAGAACCCCCGTCTGCAACAGACGAAGGTTCTCACCAAAATTAATTTTTCTACCGATAATACTGCGCCTGTGCATTCCAGAGTCTCTGGTACAAGCCGTCCTCCTTCATCAGCGCCTCATGGCTTCCCTTCTGCACAATCCTTCCCTCGTCAAAGACAAATATATTATTGCAGAACCGGCAGCTGGACATCCGGTGGGAAATATAGACGGCAGTTTTCTCCTTTACCAAATCATCAAACCGCTTGTAAATATCGTACTCCGCTACCGGGTCAAGTGCCGATGTAGGCTCATCCAGAACTACAAAAGCGGCGTCCTTATAAAGAGCTCTGGCAATGGCAAGCTTCTGAGCCTCGCCACCGGAAATTTCCACTCCGTTTTCCTGTAGCTGAAATACATTGGTACGGATTCCCTCCGGAAGCTCCTTTAGACGTTCACCCAAGCCCGCTGCCTCAATGCTCTCCACTATCCTCTGCTCATCATACTCCATGGAGGTTGCCACATTCTCCGCAATGGAAAAAGCAAACAGCTGAAAGTCCTGAAAGACAATGGAAAACAGGCTCATGTACTCCTTGTAATCATACAGCTTAATATTGATTCCGTTTAATAAAATCTCGCCCTCCGTCGGGTCGTACAAACGGCAAAGCAGCTTGATAAACGTCGTCTTTCCCGCACCGTTTTGTCCCACTATGGCAGTCTTTTCGCCGATGCAAAGCTTTGCATTCACATGGGACAGCACATAGTCCGGACTGTTCGGATACCGGAAAGAGACATCCCGGAATTCTATCTCATACCTGTTATCATCCCGCTTTTCTATCGGAAGCGTCCCCTCATACTTTTTATTTTCCAGTTCCATAAAATCTTCAAACAGAGCAAGATACTTACTTTGTATCTCCACCGTTACAAACACTCCCGTAATTTTTCCGATATTGTCACATATTCTTCCGAACGCGCCGACATATTGCAGCACACCACCCACACTAATCAGTCCTGCAATTGCCTTCAGACCCACATACAGGTAGCTTCCCATCTGCAAAAGTAAAAACAAGAGCTGGTTAAACACCATATAACGATTAGACTCCCTCATCATAATCCGGGCATTCTTCTCATTGTTTTGATTACACTCCTTAAGCCCCTCCGTAATCATATCCTGCATCTGATATAATCTGATATCCTTTCCGTCCTTATACCGCGCCAAAAAGCCGAAGAAATAAGAAAACCGGCGATTATACCTTACATTCCGTTCAAAGTTCTTCTGAGACTGCACCCCTCTCGCCTTTTGAATCCAAAGGCGGCACAGCAATATCAGACCTGCGACCGCCACCAGTAAAAACGGACTCCACCAGGTATTCAAAACGCTTGTTAAAAAATCCGTGTTTGAATTCTTCGTAGGAATACAGACCCCTAAAAACAAAATCAGGGCATAGACAAGCCCGGCAAAGCATTCTGCCACCGAACCTAACTGTTCACAGAACGAACCGATGTCGCCGTTACTGTTCATTCCCTCCTTCGCTTTATGAATCAGTTCCAGCGTCTCATTCTTTTCAAGCACCTCATAATCAAGCTGTAACGATTTCTCCGATATCAGTCTGGTAATCCGCTCTCTAAGCATATGCCTCTTTACCGAAAGTGTATTTTCCAGTGCCCAGCGCACGATATTTAAAAGAAGTATTTCTAGTGTTACGACAGTTGCCCATGAAACAATCTCCTCCATCGCTCTTTTTGCTATGACCATATCAAGAATCCGGCTTCCTGTCCAAAGAAGCAGATACGGCTGGATGGCTGCGACAAGCTTCGTTACTATCATAAGCGGAAGAAAACCGGCGTCCAGACGTTTTACTATTTTTAGCACTTTCCCCACGGTCGCTCTTTTCGATCCGTTCTTATCTTTCATCCTCGGACACCTTCCCTTCCTTGTAATAATGACTCTGAATATCAAACAGTTCTTTATAGACTCCCTGCTTTTTCATTAGCTCCTCATGACTTCCGCTTTCCGTAATTCGTCCTTCGGAAAGAAATAAAATCCGGTCACAAAACTTTGTGCTGGCAAGACGATGGGAAATAAACAAGGCTGTTTTTTCCTTTGTCATACTGTTATACTCTTCATAGATTCTGCTTTCCGCAATCGGGTCTAACGCACTGGTCGGCTCATCCAGAATGAGTATCTTCCCGTTACGGTACATTGCCCTTGCAAGAAGCAGACGCTGCGTCTCGCCACCGGAAAATTGTACGCCGTTTTCATCCAGATCCTGTGTAACATACGTTTCCGTACCATTCGGAAGCTTTTCTACCTTTTCCCACAAAGCTACCGCCTGTAGCACCTCTTTTACACGCTCTTTATCTGCTTCTCCCGGCATAGCCCCGGATACATTCATTTCTACCGTAAAGGAAAGCAATGAAACATCCTGAAACACAACACTTAACAGCTTTTGATACTCGGAAATACGATACCCTGCAATATCCTCCCCGTTGATTAAAATCTGCCCGGAGTCAGGCTGATACAAACCGCATAAAAGCTTTACAAGCGTTGTCTTTCCGGCACCGTTATTTCCCACAAGAGCGATTCTTTCCTCCGGCTTTATCGTAAAGCTGATATGAGATAACGTATCCTTTTCTTCTCCCGGATACCGAAAGCACACATCCCGAAACTCAATTTCCGGTCCTTTGGAAAGTTCCGGCACAGGCACCCCTTCCGTCACATTCCTGTCCCGCTTTTCCATTACCAGCCGGTAATCATTCATCTCCCCGTTTGCCTTTTTCAAAGCCCCGTAAGAAACGGACACGCCGTAAATCCACTGGGAAAAGCCTCTGACCAGTCCTAACTGTAACGTAAACTCCGCTACCGTGATTTTTCCCGAAAGAGCCATACCGACTAACACAAAATACGTCACTATCTCCTGTGCAGCCACGCACACCTGATTGCCGAAGGACGGCCAATACCACCGAAGCCCCGATTTTTTAAGAAATGCCGCTGCCTGGGCCAGAAGCTTTTCCGAAATCTGATGAAACCAGTTCTCCGTCTGATACACTCGCACATCCTTACCCGCTGTCAGCGTAAGACTGCCCCGTTCCAGATACTCCTGCTTTCTGTGAATCTCGGACAGCACAATCCGGTGTTCGTTATCATACCGCACCGCATAGCCTCTGAGAATCAAATCCAGTACAAACATAACTACCAGTATCAATAAAATCCGGTAATCCAGACGTAGCACTGCCGTACCGAAGGTCAGAAGTCCAAGCAGATGACGTAAAAATTCTACCGATTCCGTCATCAGCCTTTCCGCTCCCCAGTTATTTCCAATCACTGCTTTGCCACCCTTTTTAAATTCCGCCTGACACTTTGCCGGCTCCATATTGACATAATCGGTAGTAAGACTCTTCCTCACATAATCTAAGAAAAACACCTTCAGCCTTGTATATACCCGTCGGTTCCTCAACAGCATATCGGAATAATTTAGGAGCACGTTTGCCACAAACTGCACAAGCAGAATTCCAAGTAACAAAACAAAAAAGCGTTTCGGATTCCCGTCTGTAATCGCAGCAATCGCTACCGACGGTATCACCGCCGAAAGAAGCGGTAACAGCACACTGCATATCATATATACGGGTGTTACCCATATTGTTTCCGGATATGTACGAAAAAGTGTTTTCGTGACTAATACAACATTTTGAACTACCGAAGCACCTGCGGGTCTTCTCCCCGTTTTCATTCTCTTCTCTCTCTTATCTCCTGCCATAAGTTCCTCCTGACTGCAAACGACACATTGCAGAACCGTTCTTCTAACGTAATATTAACACAAAAGCACCAAAAAAGCAGAAAAAATGCACGAATTGTTCAAATCCGTGCACGAAATATTAGGTGAAATCGTTCAAATCGGCAGCATTACCTCCGTAACAAATACACCCGGCTCATTCTTTCGATTTACAAATCCGTTATATTTCCCGGCCACCAAATCAATCCGGCGAAGCCCAAAGCCGTGGCTTCCCTTCTTTGCACTGACCAGCTCAGATAATTTCTTTCTGCGTTTCTCCGCCGTAGCATTGGTTACCGATATGTACAGCTGCTTTTTAAACACACCGATATAAAGTCGTAAAAAGCGCCTCTCTTCCGGCACCTTCTCACAAGCTTCAATGGCATTATCGAGTAGATTTCCAAGTATTGTACAAAGGTCTACATCCGTCACCTTTACCTGCTCCGGCATTTTTGCGGTACAATCAACCGTTATCCTTTTCTTTGCCGCCACGGAAAGCTTACTGCTGACAATGGCATCCATACTGACATTTCCGGTACGGATTGCAATGTCAATCGCATCCAAATCCCCCTCAAGATGCTCCAGATAGGTAAGCGTCTCGGCTACCTGTCCCATGGAAAGGTACGCCTTGATGGTCTGCATATGGTTATGATAATCATGCCGCCAGCCACGCATCGTATGATAAATAGCCTGCACCTCGTCCCGCTGGGTCCTTAATATCTTGTCCTGATATTCACCGATGTGCTTTTCCTGCAGGCGAGTCACTACCTTTACCGTAACATATACCGCCAAAGCTGCCGTTATAAGCACCGCTCCGATTAGTATGTACCAAAACCTGCCATCCATTACTCTGTCATCCCCTTGTAAAAAGCAATAAACCGCTCGTTCAACTCTTTGTATCTGCTCTTGCTAACCGGAAGTACCTCTCCGTTTTCAAGCACACATTCCGACTTACCTATTTGTTCTACCTTTGCGAGATTCACATACAGACCCCGGCGCAGCAAAAAGAAACCTTTTGCTTCCAATTCTTCCGAAAGAGAGGAAAAATTTACTTTCCATTTCCACTCCTTATCCGTTGACTTCAGACAGACATAATGTCCGTCCGCTTCCGCATAAAGAATCTCAGAGAACGGTACCCGATTGATTACAGCGCCGTTCTGAAATAAAAAATAATCTTCCTTTTGCTCTTTCGCCGATTTACTAAGATTATCCAAAAGCGCAAAAAGCTCTCCTTCCTTTACCGGCTTTAGCAAATACCTGACCGCACCCACTTCATAACCCTCAATGGCATAGTCTCTGATACCTGTCAGAAACACAATCGAAACCTTCTCATCCTGTTCTCTTACCTTCCGTGCCAGTTCCACACCGTTCATCTGCCCCATCTGGATATCCAAAAGAAGCAGGTCGTAAGGAGTTTTTCCTTCCGTCTCAAAAAGAAACTGTTCCGCGGAAACAAAGCTTTTCGCAGATACCTTATTTGTAAAGCACTCCTGCCATTTTGTAATAAGCTGCTCTAAATATTCTCTTTGTGCTTTTTCATCCTCACAGATTGCAATCCGGAACATAGAATCACCTACCACTCATACGGTGTTCCCTGATATACGTAATAATTCAGCCAAGTATGGTATATTTATGCCTTGAAACCCGCATAAATACTGACTTTTCGTTTACTGACTACACCATTTGTACACCATTCATACACCATTTTATTAAGCCATTTTCTTAGGAAAAACTAAAACCATGTTGTCGCTGTCCGGAACGATTCTTTCAATGTCTGCAATTGCCTTATCTTCTGTAACGTGCGTATATAGGTCCATTGTCATTTTTAAACTTGCGTGTCCGAGAATCGCTTGTACTACCTTCGGAGCAACTCCAGCTTCCAGACATCTGGTTGCAAAAGTATGTCTAAAAGTATGTCCTGAGAAAAACTCAAGTTTGTCTTGCGCTGTTCGGAACAGGTTAATTTGCCTTATAACAGACTTAATCGCATCACTTAAGATTACGGAGTTTAACGGAGTGTTATATTTCGTTGTGAACAGATAGCTATTGAACTCTTTCGGTTGTTTTGTTTCTACAATCTTCTTTTGTTCTATCTGTCGTAACAAATATTTCTTACACACACTGTTAATTGGAACCTTTCGATAACTCTGCTTTGTTTTGGGTGGCTCGACATGAAACTCTTTTTTTGTGTCTGTCAGATATTTCTGATATACCAAAGTTTTATCAACATTGATAAGTCCGTTCTCAAAATCAATATCAGACACTTGCAAGGCAAACAGCTCTCCCGGTCGTAGTCCGGTATTGAGTGCAACCTGAAATAAGTTCTCATAAAAAGTATTTGTACAAAACTCTAAAAAGATTTGTTGTTCGCTTACCGTTAATGCTCTTGCAGAGATTTCTTTTTCCGAACGGACCTTGATTCCACTGACGGGGTTACTGACTATTAGGTGGTCTTCTATCGCTCTTTGCAGCATATCTCTCAAAATAAGTCGAATCTTATTTTGTCTTTCATATAAGTATCCACTATCATAGGCCCGGTCAACCACTTGCTGAATATCTGATTTCACGAGTTCATTTATCTTTCGGGAACCCAGATAAGGTGAAATACTCTTATTATAGATATGAACATACTCTCTCTTTGTGTTTGGTCGGACACTTTTGTTCTTGTAAACCTCCAGCCATTTTGTAAACCAATCGTCTAAAGTGAGCTGTTCCTTTACATTTAGCTTACGTTCATTATCTGCAACACATTTCGCATAATCTTTTCTGAGCAGTTTTAGGTCTTTCCCGTAAATAGTTTGTCGTTTTCCCCAACGGTCTATAAATCTTGCTTGATACGTCCCATCCTTTCTTTGTGTAATTCCTGTGCCTAACTCTTTCCCTTTTAGGTCTTTGCCCATTGTTTTGCCTCCTACTGTAAAGAAAAAGAGCCTTGATATAGTATAATAATACCATAGGAAGACTCAAAAGTCCATATGTTTCACCGGTTATACTTCAAATGCCTTTTCTATGTATCGTTCAAATTCTTTTCTTTTAATAACTCTCTTTTTCCCAACATATAGGACAAAAGGACATGAGGGGTCTTCTGTCATCTTATATAGTCGATTGATACCTATATTACTATACGCAGAAGCCTCTTCGATTGACAGATTCAACTTTTCCCAAACCGGAATTTCGTTCATAAAAAATATCTCCTTTGGTTATACAAATTCGCCAACACTTTCGTCAGCATGAAAAATTTTTGTGTCTACTTGAATAGGGTCACATATTAGATATCTTCCTGTTTAAGATTATGTGAAAATCGCTTTTTTTCATATATAAAAAAAACAGATAACATTTCCGTTATCTGTTCTGGAGTTCTATATTTGGGTCGTGATTTAGAGGATATACATAATACTTTTCTTCTACGGCTACTATATTTTGCCACCATGTTCTTTTGCGCCTGTCAACACTTTTTTTAAAAGTATAAAATTATTTTTTTTCGTGTCTTAGCTAAAAGTCTCTATAAAGTCTCTATATCACCAATCAATGTCTCCATATCGTCTTTTAAGCAATGGCTATCACAAAAGCAGCCCTCGTAAAACACCTTGCATTGCGATAATAAAGCTCCATAATTATCCTTACTGTTAAACATGTCTACATAAGCTTGTAATAGTACTTTTGCTCTAGCTATAATTTCTTTTTCTTCCATGTCTTCCTCCGTTCCTTATAAATCTTCCGCCTGAAAATCATATTCCTTTATGGGGTGTGTTGTTATATGTTATCATGCAAGCCCCCCCTTCTTCTTATTTAATTTTTTGTGTAATTTGTTTTTATGGCAATAACCGAACCTTTTCTTTTAACTCGGATGTAATCTCGCCCAGCGTGTTGTAAACCGTTTCGGTATCAACGAATCCGTCGTCATATGGAAGTTCAGTCTGACTCTCCAGAGTATAAATGTCCTCTATGGTTGGAAGAGCGACGTCACCGATTTCTGCGGACATAAGCATTGCAAAATCAATTCTCTCTAATAAGTCTTCCGTTCTGTCAAGTTCATCTCTAATGTCTTGAGTAAGAACATCGCCTAATTCACCATTCTGTATTTCAGAATAGATTTCCGGATGCTTTGTATGTAACCAATTCAATACACTTTCTGCCCGTTCAAGTTCATCTCTCATATTCCGTACTAATGTTTTAATCTCCATCTTTTTATCTCCCTTCATCAAGTCAGTACCGGTCATCAAGTCAGTACCGGAAACCAGTTCTTCGTCCATCACTTCATCTAATGTTTCTTCCTTATATTGGATTGTTGTAAAGATATCGTTCATAGCGTTACCTCTATTCTTAGAGGCTTTTATTGCATCTCATCTTTCTGTTTACTAAAATAAAAACTTACACACTCCAATAATCATTAGGGAGAAAAATAGTAATTTTAGTCCCCATGATTTATAAGTCTCTGTATTCATAAATTTAAGGATGCGGTTCATTTCCTCGATTGTTATTTGTTCATGTTCATAAGCGTCCAACTTACAAGCAATAGAACCCAGCTCCGGGACTTTTTCTTTTGCAATCCTAAGATTTCTATCCGCGTCCATTCTCATTGCAATTTCTCGATTTCGTGCAATATTACGCCATTTTGGGAATCCTAAAGATGACACCTCCGGCTTCATCTTGTCAATATAACTACGTTCTCTTTCAAATACGTTAAAATTTGCACAACGATAAAGGTTATCTGCCGCTTTAAGTATTTCCAGATGATGGGAGCTGAGGAGCTCGTTTTTGTCGTCCTCTGTCTTAAGAGGGTAATATTGAGTATACAATCTATTATTGAATGGGTTAGCCATATGAGTTCTCCTTTCGACAAATATGCAGTCTAAAATAATTGATTCGTTTTGTCGAAACCCTACTATCCGTTATTGGGTTTATATCAACCTACAAACTTATCCTTTGATGTAAGGAGCCCGATTCCAAGCAGTAAAGTGAAGCCGCTGATTGTAAAATCCTTTAAAAGCACTGGACTGATTACAGACGTTAAAAGTAAGGCTCCGCCTACCAACCACTGCTTTGCAAATTCGTGTCTATGAAATCTCTTTGCTTCTCTCTTAGCAAGAAGTTCCTTCTGGTGAAGAGCTTCCCATTCCGAATAAGTTAATCTCTCTGTATTAT
>JAQXLY010000046.1 GCA_029012365.1 Lachnospiraceae bacterium
TCACCTCCACGTGTTCTGTAGTGTGTCAGTCTTATAAAGGAATTGTATCAGAAGGTAGATAGATAAGAAAGCGGAAGTTGACTAATGGGTTTCATAACCCCATTGGTGCCTTTCGCAGAAAGGTGGATTATAAAAATGAAACTAATCGGAAAAGGAAATACTGCTGAAGTTTATGATGTTGGAGAAGGGAAAATACTGAAGTTGTTTGTAGAAGGTTATCCGAAAATGGCTGTAGAGCATGAATTTGAAAACGCTAAGAAAATGCAGCGTTTTAAGCTTCCGGTTCCTGTTTGCCATGAAATGACTGAAGTAAACAATCGGTGCGGGATTGTTTCTGAAAAAGTATCCGGCTGCGATTTGTATGAATACATGATTAAGAAAAATGCCGGAGATGAGGGGATTGAGATTTTTTATAATTTGCAAAATCAGATTTTGAATTGCAAATGCAGTGAATTGATGTCCTATAAGGATTTTATTAAGCTGATGATAGGTGACAGAGCACCTGAAACAATCAATAAGCTGGATAAGCTTCCGGACGGAGAAAATGTTTGTCATGGAGATTTTCATCTTTGGAATATTCTTATTGATGATAACGGAAAAGCAAAGGTGATTGATTTTATGAATGTTTGCCGCGGACCAAGATTGTATGATATTGCCAGAACTTTTTATCTGCTTCAAGGAGACGATAGTTCTGATGAAGGTAAATCTGAAGAAGAAAAGGCAATCATAAGTCAGCGGGAAAGACTTCTTGATCAATATTTGATGCTTCATGGTGTGAAAAAGGAAGAATTGAAGCCATATTTAGAAGTAATCGATGTTTGCCATAAGTGTGAAATGCTTTAGTTTCCGTTATTGATGACTATGAAGAAGCAAAAGAAATTCAGAAGGAACTGTATGGGAAATGAAAAATCCTTTTTTTAGCAAGCAATCTGGTGAAAGGAAATGAAATGCATTACTTCATAACATTAGTGCAATCATGACCAAAAAAGTTTATATTTTACAAGAAGGAGAAGCATATGGAACGTGACGATATTATGATACGGGAAGCAGTAATACATATTTTGGATTCCACGGTGGGGATGCCGGTACTTTCGGACTCTTTGCTTGAGATGGGGCCGGATTTGTGTGATTTTTTACGTAATCATATTTACAGGCTTTTGTCCGGAGATGATTTGAAGAACTGTGTGTTTGATACGGAGTCTTCCGAGGTGTATGCGGCACTTAGGGATTTCAGGGAGGAGAATCTGATTCCGGTCAGTAAGCAGCTTGCAGGGAAGCTTTATGAGATTATGAATGCAAATATTGATATTCCGGCAGGAGACGTGTTTTTTGTGACCTTTCAGGTGGAGTCACGGATGCATCTTGCAATTTTAAAGATGAACTACAAGGAGGTGTATGTACATTACACCTCACTTGGGGAACAGGATGAGAATATCAACGAGGTGATGAAGCAGACGGCGGCGTTGCCGCTTGCCGGTGGGAAGCTTTCCGAGGCGGTGCTGATTGACCTTGAGGGTGACGCGGTTCGGCTGGTGGAGAAGAAGTTTCCGGTAAACGGAGAGAAGGTCAACTATTTGTCCGAGCTGTTTTTGCACTGTCACGCCAGAATGTCCCAGAAGACAAAGCTTGACCTTGTAACAAAGGCAGTGGAGCAGATTAATAAAAAGTATTACGATGACGATTTCGAGCAGAAGATGAAGACAAAGAGTGTGCTTCATGAGGAATGTACGAAGGCGGAAGGACCGATAAAGGTAGAAGAGATAGCCGAAAAAGTATTCAAAGAGGCCGCCCCGGAAATCAAGGAAGAGTTTGTGGAAAAATTGGAAAAGTATAAACTTCCGAAAGAGGAGATTAAGCTTCAGAGTGAGAAAACAACGAAGAAGCTGGAAAAGCAGTTTTTAACGACAGACAGCGGCATTGAAATTAATATTCCGATGGAAGAGTACAACAACAAACAGCATGTAGAGTTTATTACCAATCAGGACGGTACGATTTCCGTGCTGATTAAAAATGTGAACCGGATTACAAGTAAATAAGTATAGCACAGGCAGCCCTGTCAGAGGTCAGTATTTGTGACTCTCTTTCGGGGCTGCTTTGCATTCAATATCCACGAGGATGATATCAGGCCCGATTTGTTTGATGTTACACCACGGAATGACATATTCGCATGAGTCACCGAAAAATCCGAAGAATTTCCCCGGTCCCGGCACAATAATCTTTTCCAGACATCCGGTACAGAGATTGAATTCCACATCTCCCACGAAGCCGAGCCTTGCACAGTCCCGGCAGTTAATCACTTCCTTTTGGCGTAAATCACAAAGACGCATGGCAAATCCTCCTGTCGTTTTATAATATAATAAAGCTATAGTTCAGTATATGCGGCGGGATAGAATACTTGACGCAGAATGGGAGAGTATGGTAAAGTTTAATCGGGGAAACGCGGATTGCTTTCGAAATGTAGGGAAGTTGCCCCGGTACAGTACCTGACACCGGACTTTAATAAGGATGAACCGAACGTTACTTTATCCGGTGGATGCGTTGAAAGCGGAGATGATTCTTGCGATTGCAATATTTCGGATACTACGTGCAGACAGCGTTGCGAACTTGACAGATAACTTGACAGATGTAAATTCTTATGCTATACTGTGTCCATTATCATGAAAAGGGAGAGCTTGTGCGGGATGTCTGCATAACAACAGGTATATGGAAAATAAGCTGATTACCGAAATACAACAGTTAAAGAAAGAGAAGAATGCGATTATTTTAGCGCATTATTATGTGAATGATGAGCTGCAGGCACTGGCGGATTACGTGGGGGATTCCTTTTATCTGGCAAAGGTGGCAAAGGAAACCGACGCGGATGTGGTAGTGTTCTGCGGCGTTTCCTTTATGGGGGAGAGTGCAAAGCTGCTGAACCCGGAAAAGACGGTTTTGATGCCGGATGCATCGGCGGATTGTCCGATGGCGCATATGGCACAGGTGGCAAAGATTAAGGAATACCGTGAGAAATACGAGGATCTGGCAGTAGTCTGCTATATTAATTCCACAGCAGAGTTAAAGAGCTGCAGTGATGTATGCGTTACGTCTTCCAATGCGGTAACAATCGTAAAGAAGCTGCCGAATAAAAATATTTTCTTTATTCCGGACGGAAACCTCGGTCGTTTTGTTGCAGCGCAGGTTCCGGAAAAGAATGTGATTTTAAATGACGGATATTGCCCGATACATAAAAATATTACGGCAGAAGGTGTAAGGGCACAAAAGGAAAAGCATCCGGAGGCTCTGGTACTGGCGCATCCGGAGTGCGAGGAAAGTGTGCTGGCACTTGCGGATTACATCGGAAGTACAGCGGGAATGATTGCCTATGCGAAGAAAAGTGATTGCAGGGAGTTTATTATATGCACGGAAGAGGGTGTGTCCTATCGTCTGCGTGAGGACAGCCCGGAGAAGAGGTTTTATTTCGGCGGAGAGTATTGCTGCCATGATATGAAGTTAAATACGTTAGAAAAGGTGCTTCACGTATTAAAGACCGGTGAAAACGAAGTGAAGCTTCCTGCGAATATTTGTGAGAAAGCTGTGGCACCACTGGATAAGATGTTAGCTATGGCAAAATAAGCCTGCTGATTCGCGGCATAGGAAAAGGAGAGGCTGACAGTAAGCCGGGTGACAAAGAAAAAATTTTCTGAAGAAACAGAAGGAATAGAAGAAAAGATATGAAACATGAAAATAGGAAAGCGGATGTTGTAATTGTCGGCTGCGGTGTATCAGGTCTTTATTGTGCGCTTCATTTACCGCAGGATAAAAATATTATAATTGTGTCAAAGGATGAATTTGAGAACAGTGATTCCTTTCTGGCACAAGGCGGTATCTGTGTGCTTAGGGATGATGCGGATTATGATTCCTATTATGAGGATACCATGCGGGCGGGGCATTATGAAAATAATCCGCGTTCCGTGGAACTGATGATCCGGTCATCACAGGGGGTAATCGGCGAGCTGGTAGAGTATGGAGTGGAGTTTGAGCGGGATGAAAACGGATTTCTGTATACGAGAGAGGGGGCTCACTCCAAGCCACGTATTTTGTTCCATGAGGATGAGACAGGTAAGGAGATAACGTCTCATTTGCTGGCGGCTGTGAAGAAGCGGCCGAATGTGACCTTAATTCCGCATTTTACCATGGTGGATATTTTAACGAAGGATAATGTCTGCTACGGTATCGTGGGACATGATGAAAAGGGGGAATACTCTGTAATTACGGCGGATTATACCGTGCTTGCTACCGGAGGAATCGGGGGACTTTATGAGCATTCCACGAATTTCAGGCATCTGACCGGAGATGCGCTTGCAATAGCACTCCGACATGATATCAAGCTGCAGAATATTGATTACATTCAGATACATCCGACCACACTTTATACGGAAAAAAAAGGCAGACGCTTTCTGATATCCGAGTCTGTAAGAGGAGAGGGAGCTGTCCTTTTAAATTCAAAGGGAGAGAGGTTTGTAGATGAATTGCTGCCGCGAGATGTTGTGGCAAATGCGATTTTTGCGGAAATGAAAAGGGAGGGAACACGGCATGTGTGGCTTTCTCTGGCACCGATTCCCGAAGAAGAGATTAGAAGTCATTTTCCTCACATATATAGTCATTGTCTGGAGGAGGGTTATGATGTTACAAGGGAGCCTATTCCGGTGGTTCCTGCACAGCATTATTTTATGGGAGGCATTGCGGTAGATGAGTTTAGTAAAACATCCATGGAACGGCTGTATGCGGTAGGAGAGACAGCCTGCAACGGAGTTCATGGGAAAAACCGTCTGGCAAGCAACTCTCTGTTAGAAAGTCTGGTGTTTGCAAAACGAGCGGCAGGACAGATTTGTACGGGATACTCAAATGTCTCAAAGGAGTGTGCAGAGGAAGTTATTGCACAGATTGATTTAACAGATAATACGGCATATGAAGGATATGCAGAAAAATACAAGGATGCAGTGCTTACTGCAATAGAAAAGGAGAAGGATTATCATGAACAATATCAGTATGACGCTGAACGCGGATGAATTAATTTTAAGTGCATTAAGGGAGGATATCAGCAGTGAGGATGTTTCCACAAATGCAGTTATGCCGGAGTACCGGCTCGGTGAGGTGGAGCTGCTTTGTAAGGAGGATGGTGTAATTGCCGGCCTTTTAGTGTTTAAACGGGTGTTTGAGCTGCTTGATGAGAAAACAGAGGTTACTTTTTTTGCAAAAGACGGTGATACGGTTAAGAAGGGACAAAGGCTTGGACTGGTGCGCGGAGACATCCGTGTTCTCCTTTCCGGTGAACGTACCGCGCTTAATTATTTACAGCGTATGAGCGGTATCGCTACCTATACACGTTCGATTGCAGTATTATTTGAGGGAAGCAAAACAAAGCTTCTTGATACCAGAAAAACTACCCCGAATATGCGTCTTTTTGAAAAGTATGCGGTAAGGGTAGGCGGAGGATATAATCACAGGTATAACTTAAGTGACGGCGTACTGTTAAAGGACAACCATATCGGTGCCGCAGGCAGTGTGGCGAAGGCAGTTGCCATGGCAAAGGAGTATGCGCCGTTTGTCAGAAAGATTGAGATAGAGGTTGAGAACTTAGATATGTTTAAGGAAGCCTTAGAGGCAGGAGCAGATATTATTATGCTTGATAACATGAGTGTGGAGGATATGAGAGAAGCCGTGAGGCTTGCGGCAGGAAAGGCGGAAATCGAATGCAGCGGTAATGTGACGAGAGAAAATGTAGAGCGCTTAATCAATATCGGTGTTGACTACATTTCCAGCGGTGCATTAACTCATTCCGCGCCGATTTTAGACCTTTCCTTAAAGAACCTGCATGCAGTGTAAAGGGGGAGAGGAATGAAAGGAAAAGAACGGAGGAAAGAAATTGCTGCGCTGATTATGTCAGAGCAGGAACCGCTTTCGGGAACGGTATTGTCGGAGCGTCTCGGTGTGTCCAGACAGATTATTGTACAGGATATTGCTATGCTCCGGACGGAAGGATATGATATACTTTCCACACATCAGGGCTACGTTATTACGAAGGGTCCCTTTGCCGAGCGTGTATTTAAGCTGCGCCATACCAGTGAACAGACCGAGGAGGAGTTAAGATGCATCGTGGCTCTCGGCGGTACGGTTGTTAATGTTTTTGTATGGCATAAGGTGTACGGAAAAATCGAGGCCGGTATGAATCTTTTTTCCGAGCGGGGAATCGCACAGTTTATGGATGGTATAAAAAGCGGAAAATCCAAGGAATTGATGCATATTACGGAGGGGTATCATTATCATACGGTGCGGGCGGATTCCGAAGAAACGCTGGATGCGATTGAAAAGGCACTGGACGCGAAGGGGTATATTGTACCGGAGATTTAAAATCACTACTTGCATTTTCCGGCATTTCTTTTATAATAGAAAATAAGAGAAGAGAATATTCCGGGGTGTTTGTGTAAGAAGTATCAAACATATTCGGAATGCCGCTGTTACGTGGCAGAAGGGGGAACTTATGAAGTGTCCGTTTTGCGGAAAAGAAAATACAAGGGTAATTGATTCCAGACCGGCAGATGACGGCGGTTCGATTCGCAGAAGACGCCAGTGTGATGAGTGCGGCAAGCGTTTTACCACGTATGAGAAGGTAGAGACGATTCCGCTTGTTGTTATCAAAAAGGATAATATGCGTGAGCCGTATGACAGGGCGAAGATTGAGTCCGGTGTATTCCGCTCCTGCCATAAGCGTCCGATTTCCGTTGACCAGATTACAGGTCTTGTTGATGAAATCGAAACCATTATTTTCAGTCTGGAGGAAAAAGAGATACCAAGCAGCAAAATCGGAGAAATCGTAATGGATAAGTTAAAGGATCTGGACGCGGTTGCTTATGTGCGTTTTGCTTCGGTATACCGTGAGTTCAAGGATGTCAACACCTTTATGCAGGAGATTAAAAAGATTCTGGATAAAAAATAAGAGGCTTGTTCCTGCGGGTGAGACGCGTTTATTTGTTGCAAAAGCAGTGGGTTAGAATATTCCCGCAAGGGAAAGGATTGTTATGCTAGGTAAGGTATACTCTGCGGCAGTGTCAGGCATTGAAGCGGAGCTGATTACGGCAGAAGCCGACGTAAAGGACGGACTGCCGTGCTTTTCTATGGTCGGAGCACTTGCGCTTGAGACCAGAGAAGCAAAAGAAAGGGTGCGAATCGCACTGGAAAATTCCGGCTATCGTTTGCCGGTGAAGCGGATTACAGTGAATCTTTCACCGGCAGATATCAGAAAAGAAGGGACTGCATTCGATTTGTCCGTGGCGATAGCTGTCTTGACCGCGTTCGGTCTTGTTTCCGAAAAATCGGTTGAAAAATGTATGTTTTTAGGTGAATTATCTCTTGACGGCAGGATTAATCCGGTGTCAGGTGTTCTTCCATGCGTCTGCCGTGCAAAAAAGGAAGGTTTTATTCAGTGCTTTGTACCTTATGAAAACGGCGGAGAGGCGGCTGCGGTTGAGGATATTCCGGTCTTTGGTGTAAAAACATTGAAGGAAGTGGTGGAGGTTTTAAATGGCAACGGTGATATCCTTCCGTACCGGGAAGAAAGGGCGGCTTTGGAGCAGGAGGAAGAAAAGCTCGATTTTTCTGAGGTACAGGGTCAGAGGATGGCAAAACGGGCACTGGAAATTGCTGCCGCGGGGATGCACAATGTTTTGATGATAGGTCCGCCGGGAACCGGAAAAACCATGTTAGCAAAAAGGATTCCTTCCATTCTTCCTTCTCTCAGCTTTGAGGATAGCCTGGAGATTTCAAAGATATACAGTGTAGCAGGGATATTGTCGGGAAAGCATCTGATTACAACTCCTCCGTTTCAGGCACCGCATCATACAGTGACGCGGACAGCGCTGGCGGGCGGAGGAAGAAGGGCTACTCCAGGAATGATTAGTCTTGCTCATAAGGGGGTTTTGTTTTTGGACGAGTTTCCGGAGTTCAGACGCGAAACAATGGAGGTTCTCAGACAACCGTTAGAGGAACGTGCGATTACCGTGGCAAGGTACAATGCAACCTATACCTATCCGGCAGGCGGAATGCTCGTAGCAGCCATGAACCCGTGTATTTGTGGCTTTTATCCGGACAGAACAAGGTGTAACTGTTCCCAGGCACAGATAAGACAGTATATCGGGAAAATCAGCAGACCGCTTCTGGAACGCTTTGATTTGTGTATTGAAGTGCTGCCGGTAAGGTATCGTGATTTGAAAGCAAATACCGCGCAGGAGAGCTCGGCAGAAATCAGAAAACGTGTAGAGACAGCAAGAAAACGGCAGCAGGAAAGATACCGTGGACTGGCTATTTCATGCAATTCGGAGCTTTCGGGAGAAGGAGTAAGAAAGTATTGTATTCTGACAAATGAAGCAAGGGAGCGAATGGAAGAGGCATTTGACCGGTTGATGCTCAGTGCCCGTTCTTATCACAGAATATTAAAGACGGCACGTACCATAGCAGACCTTGCAGGGACGGAAAGGATTGAAGAGGCACAGCTTTCCGAAGCATTGCTTTACCGGGAACCGGACAGGAAGTATTGGGGGGAATAAGCATGGAAATCACACTTGAGAAGGCAAAAGAGGAGCAAAGAGAACGTCATATTCTATGGAATGCGTTTGCCTCCTTCTGTATTACCCCACGGATGCAGGAGGCTGTACTTGCCTATTTTGAATCACCGCAAAATGCTTTACTTGCAGGAGAACGGGAGTGGAGCACTTTCTTTCGTCTGGCGGAGCAGCTTCGATTTTCGGAGTCTCAGAAGCAGCGGATACGGGAGGTTTTAAGGGGTGAGCATGAAAAAGAATATGAATGCTTAGAGAAAAAAGGAATATCTTTTATTACACAGGAGGATAAAGAATATCCGGAAAAATTCCGTACCCTGTTTTCTGCGCCGCGTTTCCTCTATTATAAAGGAGTGCTTCCGGGAGAAATACCGTTAATCGCAATTATAGGGGCCAGAAATTGTTCCCATTACGGAAGCGAAACAGCATGGAGAATTGCAAAAAAGCTTGCAGAGCAGGGGGTGGGTATCGTATCGGGACTGGCTTACGGCGTGGATAAAGCGGCGCATGACGGTGCCCTGTCCGGAGGAGGACCAACCTATGCCGTTTTGGGATGCGGTGTGGATATATGCTATCCGAAAGCAAATGAGCGTACCTATGACAGGATTCTTTCGGAGGGTGGGAGCATTATATCGGAATATCCGCCGGGAACGCAGCCGTTGCCCTGCTTTTTTCCGCAAAGAAACAGGATTATTGCAGGATTTTCCGACGGCATTCTTGTGACGGAAGCACGAAAGAAAAGCGGTTCACTGATTACGGTTTCCTTCGGTCTTGAGTACGGAAAGAACATTTATGCCGTACCCGGACGGATTGACGATGTAGTAAGCGAAGGCTGCAATTATCTGTTGAAGGAGGGAGCAAAACCTGTCACCGGAGCGGAAGATATTTTAGAGGATTTTATGTCAACGAAACCGGGTAAGCGAAAAAAACAAGAAGACGGGAACATGCGGAATTTGTCTGCCGGGCCGTTGTCGGAAAGGGAGAAGGCGGTGTATCGGTGTTTAAGTATACATTTCATGCATATAGATGAGATTTGTTCAAAGACGGGTTTGGATCCGCGAGAATTGGCGCAGATATTGGAGGCACTTGCCCGAAAAGGATATATAGCAAGACACGGACAAGCGTATTATTCCGTCTTTTCAGGGAGTAAACAGGAATAGGAGACAATTACTGTCAGAAGTGCGTTTTCTGCTAAACCGGCTGTGAAATTTGATATTTTATGTCTTACAAGGGAAGTGTAAGGTTTAAAAAATATGAAATTTTTTAAAATATACTTGCAACATGGGAAAAAATAGTGTATGCTAGTTTGCGTTTGAAACCGAAATGATATGATTTCTTTTGAAAGGTAAGGACATAGAATGGCAAAAAATTTACTGATTGTGGAATCTCCGGCAAAAGCTAAGACCATCAAGAAGTTTTTGGGGACAAATTACGAAGTGGTTGCTTCTAACGGTCATGTGAGGGATATTCCGAAAAGCTGCATGGGAATTGATGTAGAACATGATTTTGAACCGAAATATATTACGATTCGCGGTAAGGGGGATATTCTGGCAAAGCTACGTAAGGAAGTAAAGAAAGCGGATAAAGTTTATCTGGCAACGGACCCCGACCGGGAGGGAGAGGCAATCAGCTGGCATCTTGCCGAAGCACTTAAGATTCCGGAGTCCGAAGTAAGACGTATTACCTTTAACGAGATTACAAAGAATGCAATCCGGAATTCTATTAAGGAAGCCAGAAAGATTGACATGAATCTGGTGGATGCACAGCAGGCAAGGAGAGTTCTTGACCGTATGATAGGATATTGCATCAGTCCGTTACTCTGGGAAAAGGTAAAGAGAGGACTGAGTGCGGGACGTGTACAGTCTGTCGCACTTCGCATTATCTGTGACAGGGAGGAAGAAATCGATGCTTTTGTTCCGCAGGAATACTGGTCGCTTGACGGGGATTTCACGGTAAAAGGGATGAAAAAGCCGTTTCGGGCAAAATTTTACGGGACGAAGGAAGGAAAGCTTTCCGTTTCTTCGGAAGAAGAGGCGGATAAGATTCTTTCTGCCGTAAAAGAAGCGAAGTTCCGGGTGAGTGAAATAAAGATGGGAGAACGGAGACGTCAGCCGGCACCTCCTTTTACAACCAGTACATTGCAGCAGGAAGCATCGAAGGCACTTAATTTTTCAACGCAGAAGACGATGCGTCTGGCACAGCAGCTTTATGAAGGGGTTGATGTAAAGGGACACGGTACTATCGGTCTGATTTCATATCTGCGTACCGACTCTATCCGGGTTTCCGAGGAGGCGGATGCAGCGGCAAAGCAATTTGTAGCGGAGCATTACGGAGCAGGATTTGTAATAGAGAGCGAGCAAAAAAAGGCAGATAAGAAGAAAATTCAGGATGCACACGAAGCAATACGTCCGACTTATGTAGAATTGACTCCCGCAGAGGTGAAGGAGTCTCTTTCCAGAGATTTATTCCGTTTGTATCAGTTAATTTGGAAAAGGTTTATTGCAAGTCGCATGCAGGCTGCAAAGTATGAAACCGCATCCGTAAAGCTGGATGGCGGCGGGTATCGTTTTACGGCGACAACCTCCGAATTGGTGTTTGACGGATTTTTAGCGGTATACTGTCCGGAGGAGGAGGAAAATCCGGACGAAGTACAGGGTGGATTTTTAAAGAGCCTTACAAAGGATTCCGAGATATTCCTTCAGGAATTGATTCCGGCACGCCATTTTACCGTGCCGCCGGCACACTATACCGAGGCTTCTCTTGTAAAAACATTGGAGGAACTCGGAATCGGACGCCCAAGCACCTATGCTCCGACCATTACGACCATTCTTGCCAGAAGGTATGTGGTGAAAGAAAATAAGAATCTTTATGTAACCGAAATCGGGGAAGCTGTAAACCGTATTATGAAACAGGCATTTTGTTCGATTGTGGATGTAAACTTTACGGCAACAATGGAAGCCTTGTTAGACGCGGTAGAGAGCGGGAATGTATACTGGAAAACCGTTATCCGGAATTTCTATCCGGATTTGGAGGAGTCCCTGAAAAATGCCGAACGGGAATTGGAAAATATAAAAATCGAGGACGAGGTATCGGATGTTGTATGTGACGTATGCGGCAGACAGATGGTAATTAAATACGGTCCGCACGGGAAGTTTCTGGCATGTCCGGGATTTCCGGAGTGCCGCAATACAAAACCGTATCTTGAAAAAATCGGAGTAAAGTGTCCGAATTGCGGAAGGGACGTTGTTGTTCGCAAGACAAAAAAAGGCAGACGTTACTATGGATGTGAAGCAAATCCGGAGTGCGAGTTTATGTCATGGCAGAAGCCTGCCGATAAGAAATGCCCGCAGTGCGGCGGTTTGCTGCTGGAAAAGGGAAACAAACTTGTGTGTGCGTCGGAAGAGTGTGGTTATGTTGAAATGACTGAAAAATAGCTTCTTTTTTTCATCATTATTAAAAAAATATATTGTAATGTGTCAAATTTGGAATTTGTACTTGTTTTTATAGAAAAATAGTGATATAATAAGAAATAATTGATAACACGTTAAAAATGTTAGGTAGATAAAACTACCGGGAAGGAGTTGCCGTGAGCGTACAGTTGTTGGATAAGACCAGAAAGATTAATAAGCTTTTACACAACAATAATTCACACAAGGTAGTTTTTAATGACATTTGTCTTGTACTTGGTGAAATATTGGAGTCAAACATTTTAGTAATCAGTAAAAAGGGAAAGGTTCTCGGTATCAAGAATCGTAATGACGTGGAAACAATCAATGAGTTGATTAAGGATGCGGTCGGCGGATATATTGACGGTATGTTAAATGAGCGTCTTTTAAATATTCTTTCCACAAAAGAAAATGTGAATCTGGAAACTCTCGGATTTTCTTTTCCGGATGTGGAAAAGTATCAGGCAATCATTATCCCGATTGATATTGCAGGCGAGCGGCTCGGTACATTGTTTATTTATAAGAAGGGTGCTTCATATTCCATTGACGATATTATACTGAGTGAATACGGTACTACTGTGGTAGGCCTTGAAATGATGCGTTCGGTAAATGAAGAGAACGCGGAAGAGAACCGTAAAGTACAGATAGTACGTTCGGCAATCAGCACGCTTTCCTTTTCCGAACTGGAGGCAATCACACATATTTTTAACGAACTGGAAGGCAACGAAGGGATTCTGGTCGCAAGTAAGATTGCGGACCGTGTCGGGATTACCCGTTCTGTAATAGTAAATGCACTCCGCAAGTTTGAGAGCGCGGGAGTTATTGAGTCACGTTCTTCCGGTATGAAGGGAACTTACATTAAGGTATTGAATGATGTAGTATTTGATGAATTGAAGAAGCTTTAGTATCTGAAAACAAATAACAGAATCAATGGTAAACCGGGACGGAGTTCCGGTTGGACGTAAAAGGGATTTTTGAGTCAGCTCAGGAGTCCCTTTCTTTCGTGCAGGCGAACGCGCCCACGACCGAGCGACTTTGTCGCGAGGGTGCACAAGGTCCGGGGGGACCTTGGTTATGCACCGACCGGAACGAAGTGTAGACAGGGCAGGTGCGAAGTACCGTCTGCACGGGGATAACCACAATCTCTGGTATTTTTTTACTAAAAATCAGGAAAATTGTAAATATATCTTGTGTTTTTGCGGAATATCGTTATAATAGTATTGAAAGGAAGTGTGCCAAATGATAGGTTCTGATGCGTTTAGTTTTGTAAATGTACTGGATAAGGCGGCGGATGCGTCGTGGAAACGTAATGAGGTTATTGCAAATAATATCGCGAATGTGGATACACCACATTTTAAACGGAGCGATGTGACATTCGAGACATATCTGGCAAAGGAATTGACAGGGAGAGATACGCTGTCGAAAAAGGTAAAGAATATGGATTTATCAAAGCTTGGATCTACAACGTATCTGGACCATTCCACTTTGGATTACAGAAAAGACGGCAATAACGTGGATATTGATACGGAGTCGGCTTACCTTGCGGATAACCAGTTGAAGTATTATGCATTGTTAGACTCCATGACACAGGAGTTTTCGAGGATTCGTTCCGTTTTACAGAAATAGTGTGATATTGTTCGGAAAGTGTGAATATTTGTAAAAGCTTGTTATGCGGAAAGGAGCAGCCTATGTCTTTGATGGGTTCTTTAAATGTCAGTGCCAGCGGAATGTCGGCACAGCGTACACGTATGGATATTATTTCACAGAATATTGCAAATGTGAATACCACAAGAGATGAGAACGGAAATGTGTATCGTCGTCAGACCGTAGTATTTGCCGAAAAGAATGATTCGAATTTTGAATCGATTTTAACGGCAATGCAGACCGGGATTTCACGTAAAACGGACCCGTTAGGAGATGGTGTAAAGATTACCGGAATTGCGGAGGATCATGTTACACCGATGAAAATGGTGTATGATCCGGCACATCCCGATGCGGATGAGGACGGATATGTAACCTATCCGAATGTGAATACGGTAACGGAAATGACAAATCTGATTGATGCCACACGTTCGTTTGAAGCAAACGTAACTGCGTTTAATGCTACTAAGAACATGGCATTAAAGGGATTGGAAATCGGCAGATAGTTTAAAGATAAAGGATAGACGGTTAAAAAGGAAAGGATGAGTACGGATGAGCTTAATTGTACCTGTTAATAAAATACAAGGCTTGGAATCCGCTTATCGGACTGCTGCCACGGAAAAGAAATCAGAAGGGAAGGGTGCTTTTGAAGCATTATATCAGTCGGCAATCGGACTTCTTGAAGAGACGAACCGGTATACCCACGAGGCGGAAGAGGCGCAGATGTCCTATATGCTTGGGCTAAACGATAATGTTCATGATTTACTGATTGCACAAAACAAGGCAAATCTTTCCCTGCAGTATACCGTTGCGATTCGGAACGGAGTATTGGATGCCTATAAGGAACTGATTCAGATGCAGTTTTAGAATAATGTCCTAAATTGACTTACATAAAGGAGCAGCAGGTATGCAGGAGAGGTTAAAACAGCTTCCGAAAAGATTATTGGAAATATGGAATAAGTATACAAGCAAACAAAAGACAATTATTGTCAGTGTATTTTCCGGCGTTGTTCTTGCGCTTGCTGTTCTTGTTGTGCTTTTAAGCAGGACGAAGTATGTAACATTGTCTACGTTTGATACGACGACAGTGGCAACCGGAGTAGTGCAGTTACTGGGTGAAAACGGAATTAAATATAAGCTTTTGGATGATGAGCTTACGGTAGAGGTAGACAGAAAGCGGCAGACGGATGCAATAGTTCTGGTTGCACAAAGCGACATACAGAAAACAGGCTTCGGAGTCGATGATTTATTAAATACAAGCATAAGTACGACGAGTGGAGAACGCCTTACCAGAAGCCATTTGTATATGCAGTCTAATCTTAAAAGCGAGATAGAGAAAATGGTAGGAGTAGAGAGCGCTACAATCAATTACGTAATACAGGATTCTTCAACTACGATTCTGACTGCAAAGAAAAATACACCTGCCAGCGTTTTTCTTACTGTAAATGATGATTTTGATGAAAAGGTTACACCGGAGTCCATTGCGGTTATGGTTGCGTATGCTCTCGGTAATTCTTCCACGGAGGAAATCCGTATTGTAAATCAACGGGGGGTACTCCTTTTTGATGGGCCTAAGCCTGATGAGCCGGAAATGACACAGGATGAGATTATGTCTTTTAAAAACGGGATTGCGGATGCATATAAGCGCCTTGTTTATGCCGGTTTTGTTGCAAGCGGCTATGAGATTACCGAGGTAATGCCGGCTATTACGGTAAATATGGATAAAAAGGAAACATATACAGAACGGCGCTATCCGGACAAAGAGGACATGGAGCAGGGGTATTATTCCCATTATGAGTCCTATTCCGCAACAGGTGTAAGCGGGGAGGGAGATATTCCGGGGACGGATTCGAATGATGAGCCGGATTATTACCTTGTGGGTGATTTGGGCAGCAGCTCATCCATAGATTCGGAGTCTATGGATTACGTTTTGAATTTACAGATAACAAACGAAATCTATGAAACCGGAGTGGTTGATAAAAACGATTCGTCTATCAGTGTTGTTGCAACGCATATTATCGAACGGACAAAGTCGGATTTGGAATTGGAAGGTCTCCTTACGGAGGAAATGACCTACGAGCGTTTTAAGCTTCTGCACAGGGAGCCGGAGAAAACGGAGCCTTCCGAAGATTTGTATCAGATGGTAGCAATGTCAACAGGTATTCCGAGGGAGAATATACATATTACAACCTTTGACCAGTACAAATTTGTCGAGATTGAAAAGGATCCTGTAGACTGGGAGTTTATCCTTACAATAGTGCTTGCGGTATTGCTTCTCGCATTCCTTGCATATGTTGTATTCCGTGGTATGTCACCGGTGGAGGTAACGGAGGTGGAGCCGGAGTTAAACTATTCGGAGATTCTGGCAGAGCACGGAAACAATGCTTCTTTGGAGGATGTTGAGTTCGGTGAAAAGTCTGAAACAAGAATCTTAATAGAGAAGTTCTTTGATGAAAATCCGGAGTCTGTAGCAATGTTACTCCGGGCATGGTTAAATGAGGATTATTAAAATCGGAGGGAGGAATCATTATGGCCGGTAGATCGACTGATTTGACAGGAATACAGAAAGCTTCCATTCTGTTCATTGTTGTGGGACCGGAACGGGCATCCAAGGTGTTTAAGTATTTAAAAGAAGACGAAGTGGAACAGCTCACACTGGAAATTGCGAATACAAAAAATGTTACTCCGTCGATAAAGGATGAGGTGCTTGATGAGTTTTATGAAGTATGTCTTGCGCAGCAGTATGTTTCCGAGGGCGGTATCGGCTATGCGAATGATTTGTTGGAGAAATCCTTCGGTTCGGAAAAAGCAAAAGAAATCATCGGAAAGCTTACGGATTCTCTTCAGGTACGGCCGTTTGAGTTTGTACGAAAGACGGATCCGAGTCAGTTACTGAACTTTATACAGGATGAAAATTCACAGACAATCGCATTGATTTTATCGTATTTGTCCGCCGGGCAGGCTTCTACCATTATCAGCTCGCTTTCTCCGGACAAGCAGGCAGATGTTGCAAAACGTATTGCACAGATGGATCGTACATCACCGGATACCATTCGTGATGTGGAACATGTATTGGAGAGAAAGCTTGCTTCTTTGATGAATCAGGATTATACGATTGCCGGTGGCGTAGATGCGATTGTTGATATTTTGAATACGGTAGACCGTGGTACGGAAAAGCACATTATGGAAACATTGGAAATTGAAGAGCCTGAGCTTGCAGACGAAATCCGCAGAAAGATGTTTGTATTCGAGGATATTCTTTCTCTCGATGACCGTTCCATCCAGCGTGTGCTTCGTGAGGTGGATAATAACGAGCTTGCAACCGCGTTAAAGAGTGCAAACGAAGAGGTTCAGACAGTTATTTTCAATAACCTTTCCAAGCGCCTTGTTGCCATGATTAAGGATGATATGGACTTTATGGGACCGGTACGTTTAAAAGACGTGGAAGAGGCACAGCAGAAGATTGTAAATATTATTCGTAAGTTAGAGGACTCCGGCGAGATTGTTATTTCCAGAGGCGGAGGTGACGAAATCGTTGTCTAATATGATTAAGGCCTATTCGGTGCGCTATAAAGAGGATAAGAAGCTGGTTGATGTGGCAGAGCGCGAAGAGGCAATTCTTTTGCGTGCGGCAGAAGCTGTGGAGGCATCGGGATTTGTAGGCGGGTTGCATGCAATAGCACTGGAAGAGCAGGAAGGCGAACCGGATGGGGAAAGTCTTACGACAGACAGAGAAGATGCTGCGGATGCTATACCCGAAGAAAATAGAATTTCAGAAGAGGAAGCAGCTGTTACCGCAGCAGAACGTGAGGAAGAATTAAAAAGAATCAAATGTGAATTGACCGAAGCGGAAAAGATTGCACTTCGGATTGAGATGGAGAAGGAAATCCGAACACAGGCGGATATTATTTTAGAACAGGCAAGAGCGCAGGCGGAACAGGTAAAGGTAAAGGCAAAGCTTGCAGCCGAGGCGGAGAAGCTTGAGCTGTTTGAGACCGCAAAAAAGGAAGGCTATGAAGAAGGAAAGCTTATGTTACAGCAGGAGCTTTCGGATTTGGAGGCCTCTTATGCACAAAAGGAGAAGGCACTTTCTGAGAGCTATGAGCAAAAGGTAAAGGAACTGGAGCCTATGGTTGCGGAAACAGTCATAGGATTACTGGAGAGCCTGACAGGTGTTCTTTTAGAGAGTAAACGTGGAATTGTGACTTATCTGATATCCAAAGCATTGACGGAATCGGAGCGAAGCAGCTCCTTTTTGATTAAGGTTTCAAAGGATGATGTGGAGGAGGTCAGAAATGCAGCAGATTCGTTGCGTGCTTTGTTTGACAGGGAAGTTGTACTTGAGGTTGTGCAGGATGTGCTGTTAAAAAAAGGCGAATGTATGATTGAAACCGATTCAAATATTATAGATTGTAGTCTGGGAACACAGCTGGAGGGTCTGGCAGAGGACATCCGGCTGTTAAGTGTACAGGAAAGGGCATAAGGAATGGCTTTTTTTACCGAGGATTATTTAAGGCTGCGTGAGCGGTCTTATGTGAAGAAATACGGTAAGGTTGTAAAGATTGTCGGTCTGACGATTGAGTCCATCGGACCGGATGCAAAGCTTGGGGATGTATGTGCGATTATGTCTGCGGATAAGTCAAAGCAGATACGTGCGGAGGTAGTCGGCTTTCGTGAGAACAGAGTGCTGCTGACTCCTTACGAGGAGGTTTCGGGAATCGGAATCGGTGATATGGTAGAGATTTGTTCCGAAGCGTTTAAAGTACCGGTTGGAGATGCACTTCTCGGTGTTGCACTGGATGGTCTCGGAAGACCGCTTGACGGCAGAACGCTTCAGATAAGTGACTATTATGAAGTAAATGCCGTGCCGCCTGACCCTATGGACCGTGTTTTAATCAGAGATGCGCTTCCGCTTGGGGTAAAGGCGATTGACGGTATGCTGACACTGGGAAAAGGACAACGTATCGGTATCTTTGCAGGTTCCGGTGTAGGCAAGAGTACCCTGCTTGGCATGATTGCAAGAAATACAAAGGCGGATATTAATGTAATTGCACTTATCGGAGAGCGCGGCCGAGAGGTAAAGGAGTTTATCGAGCATGACCTGGGAGAAGAAGGTATGCGGCGTTCGGTTCTTGTAATCGCAACGTCTGACAAGCCGGCGCTGATTCGTAAAAAAGCGGCGCAGACGGCAACGGCAATCGCGGAGTATTTCAGAGACTGTGGGAAAGATGTTTTGCTGATGCTTGATAATCTTACCCGTTTTTCCATGGCACAAAGGGAAATCGGTCTTGCTGCGGGGGAACCGCCGGTGTCCAGAGGATATCCGCCGAGTGTGTATGCGGAAATGCCGAAGCTGCTTGAACGTGCCGGAAACGGTGCGGTAGGCTCCATTACAGGTATTTATACCGTTTTAGTGGATGGTGATGACTTTAATGAGCCGATTTCCGATACAGCAAGAGGTATTCTGGACGGTCATATCATTTTGTCAAGAAAACTCGGTCATAAGAACCATTATCCGGCTATTGACGTTCTTCAGAGCATTTCGCGTGTTATGAGTGCCGTGGCAACAAAGGAGCATAAGCAGCTTGCAAGCAGACTGAAAAGCACACTGGCAACCTATACGGATGCGGAGGATTTGATCAATATAGGTGCATATAAATCCGGGTCCAATCCGGAAATTGATTATTCTATTCAAAAAATCGGTGCAATTAATGCTTTTTTGTGTCAGGGAACGGATGAAAAGTTTTCCTTTGAGGAAACGTTAGAGCAGTTGAGGAGTATTTTTTCGGATGATACGGTATGATGCGGATGAGAAACCAAAGGGAGCGTAGCGTATGAAAAAGTTTCGATATTCGATGCAGAGTCTTCTGGTGATGCAGCAGAAACTTGAGGACCAGGCGAAAGCCGCATACGGTGCCGCAAAGCTTCGGCTGAATGAGGAGGAGGAAAAGCTTGGGCTTCTGCAAAAAAAGCGTGATGAATATGTAAATGAAAAGCGTGATGTAATGACAAAGCGTCTGGATGTTCCGAAATTGAATCAGCTGCAGCGTGCCGTGGAAGTTACCGACGACCGGATTATCAGGCAGAAGCAAAATGTGAAAAAGGCAGAGATTGCGCTGCGTGCGGCGGAAGAACGTCTGCTTGAAGCCATGACAGGGCGAAAGACCCAGGAGCGTCTGAAAGAGAATGCGTTTGAAGTTTACCGGCAGGAAATGAATATTGAGGAACAAAAAGAGATAGATGAGCGTACCGGTTTCCGGTACGGCAGGAAGGATACGGAGGAAGTATAATGGCAAGAAAAAATAAAGAAAACAAGGAAAATGATGAAAAAAAGGGCGGAGGCTTTCTGGTCTTTTTTATTGTCTTGCTTATTATTGTAATCTGGATTGCGATTTTTGCATTATTGATTAATCTGGATGTAGGGGGAATCGGCACTACGCTGCGTCCGATGCTCAAGGATATTCCGGTGATTAACAAAATTCTTCCTCCTGTTTCGGACGAGAAGCTTGCGTGGGAAAATGATTTGGCATATAAAGATATTATTGAGGCCAATCAACGTATTAAGGAATTGGAGATTTTGGTCGATAAATTAACTATAGAGGGCGAGGATAAGGATGATGAGATTGCCGCACTGACTTCACAGATAAACCGTTTAAGGGAACTGGAGCAAAAGATGGCAGAGTTTGAGGATCGCGTATATGAGTTTGACAAAAAGATTGTATTCGGGGAGAATGCACCGTCTGTAGATGAGTATATTGCGTGGTACGAAACGATTTCTCCGGAAAATGCGGAACGCATTTATGAGATGGCGATTCAAAAGGAAGCCTATAGTGCAACAATCCGTGATAAGGCAAATTATTACGAAAAGATGAAGGCATCCTCTGCGGCAAAGGTATTTGAAAATATGACCGCGGATTTAGAGTATGTATGCAAGCTGCTTTATTGTATGAAACCCCAGTCGGTTTCGAATATCCTATCCAATATGGATCCGCTGTATGCAGCAAAGCTTACAAGAAAGATGAAGGAAATGGACGAGGCAAGGTTTGATGACTGGGTAACGGAAAACTAGTATGGGAAATCCCCAAATGGGTTTCTATATATTTTTAAGAAAGGAGGAGAAAAATGACGGCACAAGGAGTAATGGGCAGTACCGGTTCGGTAATGAACATCATGTTTCCGGGAGTTTCGTCTGCGGAAGGTTCTGTAAAGGAAACACAGGAAAATTCTTTTGAATCGTTTATGAAATCATCCAAAAGCGGAAAAAAGCAGGATGTTGTTTCATCCGCGACAGAGAAAAGCTCAAAAGGAAATTCCGCGCAACCGAAAGATATTAAGGAACGGGCGAAGGAGTTATTTTCCGGCGAAAGCAAGGTAAGAGAAACGGGTATTTCAAAGGAAGAGGAAGCCGTAAAGGATTTCGGAAAAGTAGCGGAAGCAGTGTCAGCATTGCTTGTGCAGATTCGGCAGGTCGTTTGCGATACCCTCGGAATTACAGAGGAACAGCTTACGTCCGCAATGGATGAGATTAACATTGAGGATGCGGATTTATTGGAACGGGACAGCCTGCAACAGATTTTTTTGAAGCTGAATCAGGCTGAGCCGACGGAGCTTTTGACAAACGAGGAATTGCTGAAGAATTTTACCGGTTTGACGGAGGCTGTTGAGCAGGTATTTACCGAATCAAATCTGACACCGGAAGAATTCAAAGCGGCAGCAGAGGAAATAGCGCCAGTTACGGAGGAAGAAGACGGCATTGTTTTTGAAACCGTAACGGAGGATACCGGTAAGCCTCAGGACCAAAGGGAGAATGAGATTACAGAGCTTCCGGAGGAAAACACAGAGCCGCAAAGGTCGGCGATACCGTCTGAGGCAAAAGCCGAAACAAGCGATAACAATGAAGAACGTCATATGGCAAATGCAAAAAGGGAAGGTACAAAAACTGTAATTTCTTCCGAGGCGGATGTCAGTGTAAAGAATGTCTTTATTGATACACTGGTAAGTTATGCGGTAAATGAAGCCGGTGAGACTACCGTGGAGGCTGCTGCGCAGGTGAGGGAGATTGCAAACCAGATTATGGAGCAGATTAAAGTGACAATTCGTCCGGAACAGACGAATATGGAGCTTCAGCTGAATCCGGAACATTTAGGCAGAGTGAATCTTACCATCACGGAAAAGGAAGGTATGATGACGGCGCAGTTTACCACACAGACAGAGGTTGCGAAAGAAGCAATCGAAAGTCAGATGGCCGCACTCAGAGAGTCTTTACAGAATCAGGGTATTAAGGTGGAAGCGATTGAGGTAACCGTATCCGAGTTCGGATTCGGGCAGAACAGGGAAGCCGGACAGAACGGGAGCGGTGAGCCGGAGAAGCGAAGACAACGGAATACATTTTTGGTTGAGGATGCGGAAGACGGCGGACCTCATATAACAGAGTATTTGAATGCGACCGACAGCAGTGTGGATTATTCGGCGTAAGAAAGGATTTGGTTATGGCATTGATTCAACCGGTAAAAGACGGAAAAATTGAAAAAAATACCGCAATCGAAAGTACAGCAAAAGATACCACCGGTACTTCGAATCTCGGAAAAGATGCATTCCTGCAGCTCCTGGTAGCACAGATGAGGTATCAGGACCCGTTAAATCCTACTTCCGATACCGAGTATATTTCACAGCTGGCACAGTTTTCGCAGTTGGAGCAATTACAGAATCTTGCATCAACGAATGAAAACACTCAAATGTTTTCAATGGTAGGAAAAGAGGTTTGTGTTTCCGTGGAAAATTCGGACGGCACTCTTTCTTATAAGCAGGGGACGGTAAGCGGTGTGACGGTAAGCGGCGGTAAAGCATATTTAACGGTAGACGGCAGCCTGTATGATTCAGAGCATCTGATAGAGATTTATGAGGACGGTTATCTGCTTGAGCAGAAAATGCCGACCGTACACTCTCAGTATTTCGCGTATGACGGCAGTTCTCCGAAAAACTTTTCTTTTGAAGTGGATTTCGGAACCGAAGAAGCAAGAGCGACGGAAATTGCTCTTATTGTGGACGGTGAGAAGATTATTAATCCGGACTATATCAGAAAGAATGATAACTATTTTACGATTAATCAGGATGTTTTTCATCAGCTGACACCGGGCAAGCATATGATTTCCGTAATGTTTAATAATGATCCGTACTACACGACAAAAGAGAATGTGATTGAAGTGGATGTGATTAACTCGGATCCGAAGGAGGATACGGATGTGTTTGTCAGGGAAAATCCGGTAGAGTCCACGGGCAAAAATGAGACTACGGAGGAAGGAGCGGAGGATTCAAACGAGGCAGAGACCTGACAGACAGTGTAATGTAATCATGGATGAGCTACAGTAATACATAAAGAAGGGATGCTTATGAATCAGTTACAGAACAACCGGTATGTATCGATTGAACAGATGACGAATCTGTATCCGGATGCATCCGGAAAAAAAAGAGCAGATAATGTTTCTGTGGATACAGGTGTTTCGTTTCGTCAGATTTTAGAAGAAAAGCAGGCACAAACAACAGAGCTCAGGTTTTCAAAACACGCGAACGAACGGCTTGCCAGCCGGAATATCCGGTTGTCGGCGGAACAAAAGGAACGTTTGGAGTGCGGAGTGAATAAGGCTTCGCAAAAAGGAATCAGAGACTCGCTTGTCATGGTGGATAATATGGCATTTATCGTAAATATAACAAACCGGACGGTGATTACCGCAGTCGGTGAAGGAGACGATAAAATATTTACCAACATAGACGGCGCAATAATTACATAACTGCCGGACCTGTGAAGGAGGCAGTATTCCCCCGAATGACAGAGGGGGAAGTAACAAAGGAGGTCATATATTATGTTAAGATCACTTTATTCCGGTGTATCCGGTATGAAAGTTCACCAGTCGAAAATGGATGTTATCGGTAATAATATTGCAAATGTAAATACAATAGGCTTTAAGTCCAGTCAGGTAACTTTCTCGGATGTGTTGTACCAGACATCATCCGCAGCGTCCGGACCGGATGAGACAAGCGGACGTGCCGGTGTGAATCCGAAGCAGATCGGTCTCGGTGCCAATTTCGCATCGGTAAAAACAACAATGGATGCTACAGGCGGTTCGCAGAGAACCGATAATCCGTTTGATTTAATGATTGAAGGGGATGGGTTCTTTATTGTCAGCAACGGCCCCCAGAGACTGTTTACAAAGGCCGGTTCCTTTACACTGGATGCGAACGGTACGCTTTGTACCGCATCAGGATATAACGTAATGGGATGGCAGGTGGACCCGAAAAATCCTACATCGATTAAGGCGGATACGGTTTCTCCGCTTCATATCATGAGCGCAGAGAATTTGTATTCCGAGCCGGAGGCTACTACAGCCGTACATTTTACGGGAAATATCGACAGTGCCGATACGGATTTGGCAGGCTCCGGCCGTGTTACAAATTTTACGTTTTATGATAACCTCGGACAGAGCTATACGGTACAGATGCTTGTGAAACAGAACACACAGGCGGATGCACTGATTAAGTCCGAGTATTCGGTTGCAATTACCGATGTTCTTGACTCTAACGGTCAGTCGATTTTTTCTAAAAAGGTAGATGACGGTTTAGGAAATATCACTTATGAGCAAAGCTCTATTACCGAGGTTTCACTTGGTTCGTATACCTTTGCCGTGGCAGGCGTGGATGAAGCCACCGGTGTTCCTACTTTGGGCGGAGATGCACCGATTATGAGCTTTAATGCCTCAACCGGTAAAATGGTAAATATCGGAGATGCGGAGGGAGAACAGAGTCTGACATTTTCCATAAACGTAACAGGTGAACACCCGTTTAAGGATATTAATGTTGACTTTTCATCCCTGACAATGTTTGCAAACAGCGGAAAGACGACCATCGAAGGTAGTAAGGGGGGGCTCGACAATCTCGGAAAAGGCCGTACAGCAGGAAATATGTCGGGCGTAACCATTGACAACGCAGGTTTGATTTACGGCGTTTATGACAACGGCGTAAGTAAGCTTTTAGGTCAGGTTGTTGTTGCAAAATTTGCAAATAATTCCGGTCTGGAGGCTGTAGGAAACAGTTTGTTTGCCGAGTCACAGAACTCCGGAGAGTTTGACGGAATAGGAGAATCGATTACTATGTCCGGCGGCAAATTTAATGTAGGTGTGTTGGAAAGCTCCAATGTAGATTTAGCAAGTGAATTTACGGACATGATTACAACACAGAGAGGTTTTCAGGCAAACTCCCGTATCATTACCACATCGGATACATTATTGGAGGAACTGATTAACCTAAAGAGATAAGAAACATTCATCTGGTCAATGAGGTCAGCAAAAGCACGGGCTTTTGCTGACCTGTAGGTTTTTGCGGGGGATTTTATGATTGAGGTTACAAAAATAAATGATACGAAGATTTCCGTAAATGCGGAACTGATTGAAGTAATCGAAGAAATTCCGGATACGGTTATTACGCTTACTACCGGAAAAAAAATATTTGTAAAAGAAAGTAGACAAAAGATAGAAAATCTAGTAAAATCATATAAAAGGGATATTTTTCGTCAGATTATGAACATTAATGAGTAAAAAGTTGCTACATTTTATGCGATAGATGAAAAAACTTTTTGATGGGAAGGTGAATAGTTTTGGATTTATCTACATTAATCGGAATGATAGCCGGAATCGCACTTTGTATTTTCGGTATGGTATACGGACAGGAAAACGTAATGAAAGCGTTAGGCTCTTTCTTACATGCGCCTTCGGCTCTGATTACATTCGGTGGAGCATTGGCTGCAACGCTTACGATGTCTCCGAGTATAGGCGACTTTGTAAGAGGACTTAAGTCGCTGGGGATATCCATGAAGAAGGTGGAATATGATGAGACGGAGAAAATCAAGCAGATTATTGATTTGTCGAACGTCGCACGTAAGGAAGGTCTTTTAGCACTTGAGGAAGCGGCAAACAGTAGTATTGATGATGAGTTTATGAAGAAGGGAATCCTGTTAATCGTAGACGGTACGGATCCGGAGTTTGTCCGCAGAATTCTTGAGACAGAACTGGAATGTATCGAGAACAGACATAAATCCGTTATTTCTTTCTGGGAGAATCTTGCATCCATGGGTCCTGCATGGGGTATGATTGGTACCCTGATCGGTCTTGTACTTATGCTTGCGGACTTAAATGATATTAATTCGGTAGGTCCGAATATGGCGGTTGCACTTATTACAACATTCTACGGTTCCCTGCTTGCAAACTGGATTTGTCTTCCAACTGCGGCAAAGCTGAAGGAAAAGAACGGTGCGGAAGTAATGATTAAGACGATTGTTGTGGAAGGATTGCTGTCGATTCAGGCAGGAGAGAATCCGCGTGTCATTGAAGAAAAGTTAAAATCCTTTATTGACCCGGCAGCAAGAGAGTCCCTGACTTCGGGAGGCGGTGAGGCATAATGGCTAGAAAGAAAAAGGAGGAGGCACCGGCACCGGGCTCGCCGGCGTGGATGGCGACATTCAGCGACCTGATGAATCTGTTGCTTTGCTTTTTCGTGCTGTTGTTTTCCATGTCTAATGTAGATTCTGCAAAGTTTAATGAAGTGGCGCAGTCTTTCGCCAGTACCTTCAGTATTTTTAAGGCAGGCGGTGCTTTTTTCGGAGACGGTAATCTTGTTGCAAACGGTGCGACCCAGCTTAATAATCTGGATGAACATAAGGCTACTATGGGAGAGACTTCGGATTCCGATGTGGATAGGAATAACATCTATGAGGATAAAGGCGATACGAAGGAGCTTCTGGAATATTACAAGAATAAAGTATCGGAGTTAGAGGGTACGATTCAGGAGCTGGAAAATGAGGATAAATATCGGGAAGAACAGAAACAGGAAGCTGCATCTGCGGTATATGATGAGGTTTCCGAGCTGGCGGACCGGTACAATTTGGGAAATTATGTTGAATTTGGCATGGACAAAACGTATAATTATGTTAAAATAGATATAAAGGGTTCTGTACTTTTTCAGTCGAATTCCGCTGAAATAAAAAAAGAGGCGGAGCCGATTCTTTTGAAAATCGGGGACATTTTAAAGGAATATGAAGATTTCGGAATCGAGATTATCGGACATACGGATAATGTACCGATTAAATCCGGTCCTTATGCGGATAATGATTATCTTTCCGCCGCACGTGCCATTGAGACGGCGCAGTATCTGATAGAAACCAAGAAGCTGGATTCGTCCAAAATTTCTTTTTCCGGAAAGGGAGAACGGGAGCCGGTTGATACTAATGCAACGGAAGAAGGACGTTCCAGAAACCGTAGAATCGAGTTCAGAATTTTTACCCCGGTGAATTAGCCGGCGGATAGACAAAATAGGGACGTAGTTCCGAGGGGTATAAAAGGAGGCTGAGAAAATGAAAAGAAATATGCTTGCGATTATTATATTGGCAGCAACGCTTGTTAATTTAACGTTATCCGCCGTAATGATTTTTACGGTGATTCCGAAAGCAAAACGGACGGATGCCCTGATTGAAAAGATTGTCGCTGCGGTGGAGCTGGAAACGGAATCCGGCATCGGAAAGAATTACGGTGAAATTGCTCCGGGAGATCAGGATGAATATACCTTTGCGGATAAAGCAATCAATCTGAAGGCAAACGGTGACAAAGTAAGTATTGCACAGGTAAGCATTACAATCACTCTCAATAAAAAGCATGATGATTACCAGACGGTACAGCCGTTAATTGCCGGAAAGGAAAATAAAATCGTAGCGGCAGTCAGTGCGGTTTTAAGCAATTATACATCGGCAGAGGTTTCTACATATGCGGAGGATATTAACAAAGATGCATTAAAAAAGATTCAGGATATTTTTCAGTCGGACTGCATTATTGAAGCGACTTTAAATGTTCTTGCCGCAAATTAAAATTTTTGATGATTTTTTTGACAATATGTGTTATTATAGTAACAGGTATTGATTTTTGTCAACAGCGTAGGGAGGTTTCGGTATGGGTGATGTTTTATCCCAAAAGGAAATAGATGACCTGCTTGCGGCGTTCAGTAGCGGTGAGATAGACGCGGATGAAATAAAAGGGACGACGGAAAAGCAGGTAAAGAACTATGACTTTAATCGTCCGACAAAGTTTTCCAGAGAACACCTCCGTACACTGGAAATTATTTTCGAGCATTACGGACGTTTGTTATCGACTCATTTGCCGGCATATCTCAGAAAGACGGTGAATGTTGATGTGATTAACTCGGAGGCAGTTATTTATTCCGAGTTTACAAATGCCTTGTCGAATCCGGTATTGTTAGGAATTGTGGATTTTAAACCGTTAGAAGGTAGTATCATTATTGAGCTTTCCGACAATCTCGGTTTTGCCATTGTGGATCGTATGCTTGGAGGTCCGGGACTTCCGCTTGATAAATCAAGAGACTTTTCGGAGATAGAGCTTGTAATTATCGAACGAATTTTTACGATTATTACGAATCTTCTTCATGACCCGTGGGAAAATGTAGTATCCTTAAGACCGAGACTGACACGAATCGAGACAAACTGTCAGTTTGCGCAAATGATTGCACCGAATGAGACAGTTTCGATTATTACGCTGAATGTGAAGGTCGGCAATACGGAGGGTATGTTGAATATTTGTATTCCGTATGGCGTGTTGGAACCGGTAATCGATAAGTTAAATACGAAATCGTGGTATTCGTCCGAAAAGCTTAAGGATGATGAGATTTATAAGGAGTTTATCGAGCTTGTAATAGCAAAGGCAAAGGTTCCGATTAAGGCGGTATTAGGGCGTAGTACGATTTCCGTTAATGATTTTATTAATATGCAAAAAGGTGATATTATTAAGTTAGATACAAAGCTGGATGATGAATTGAATGTGTTTGTCGGAAATATACGGAAATTTACGGCTCTGCCGGGTTCTTCTTCGGACACATATGCGGTAAAAATCTCAAGTATTGTGAGGGAGGAATAAGTGCATGGACGGAATGTTATCACAAGAAGAAATCAATGCTTTGTTCAACGGCATGGATATCGGAGATGAACCGGCAACCGATGCACCGTCTACGGAATCGGCAGAGGATTTACTGACTCCGGAAGAAAAGGATGCCATTGGCGAGATTTCAAATATTAGTTTAGGGTCTTCCGCAACTACATTGTTTGCATTGGTAAATCAGAGGGTAAATATTTCCACACCGACTGTTTCGGTATGTAAGTGGTCGGATTTATCAAAGCAGTATGAAAAGCCTTGTGTTTTTATCCAGATTTCATATAAAGAAGGTCTGGATGGTAAAAATATACTTATTTTACAGGAGAAAGATGTTAAAATCATTGCCGACCTTATGATGGGCGGAGACGGTTCCAATACGGAAGGGGAGTTAAATGATTTGCATTTAAGTGCAATCAGTGAGGCAATGAATCAGATGATGGGAGCATCCTCAACTTCTCTTTCTTCCATGTTTGAAATGAAAATAGATATCAGCCCGCCGTCTGCAAGTCTTGTCGATTTGAATGATGTGATGCAAGGGAGTGATATTGATCCTTTTCTGAGAGATAATTTTGTAAAGGTTTCTTTCCGTATGGAAATCGGTAATCTGATTGACAGTGAATTGATTCAGATGTATCCGATTGAGTTTGCAAAGAGTTTATATAAGAAGTTTATCAATGATGAGGCAGTTGCCTCAGCACCGGAACCGGCAGCTCCGGCTCCGGCACCGAAAGCAGCACCACAACCGGCACCGGTTTCGCAACAGGCGGCGGCACCGATGCAGGATTTAAATAATATGACAATGATGCAAATGCAGGGAATGATGCAGCCACAGGGAATGATGCAGATGCAGGGAATGATGCAACCGCAGGCGGCTATGCCGTATGCGATGCCACCTGTGCAGAATGTAAATATTTCTCCGGCACAATTTCAGGCATTTCAGCCGGTACAAAGTCCGTTGTTGCAGACGGAGAATATCGATTTACTCTTAGATGTTCCGCTTGAAGTAACAGTGGAGTTAGGCAGAACCAGTAAATCCATTAAGGAAATCCTGGATTTTGCTCCGGGAACAATTGTCGAGTTAAACAGGTTGGCAGGTGAGCCGATTGATGTTTTAGTCAACGGTAAGTATGTGGCTAAGGGAGAGGTCGTTGTTATTGAAGAGGCATTCGGTATCCGAGTTACCGAAGTCATCAAGTAGCAACACTGTAAGTCAGGCGAATTACATTTAAAGATTGGAGAGGTACTATGGCAAAGAACATTCTGATTTGCGATGACGCCGCTTTTATGCGTATGATGATCAAGGATATTTTAACAAAGAACGGCTATGATGTTGCCGGAGAAGCGGAAAACGGACAGGTGGCAGTAGATAAATATTCCGAAGTTAAGCCGGATTTGGTAATGATGGATATTACAATGCCGGAGAAAGACGGTATTCAGGCTTTAAAAGAGATTAAAGCAAAGGACCCGTCCGCAAACGTAATTATGTGTTCGGCAATGGGACAGCAGGCAATGGTAATTGAATCTATTCAGGCAGGTGCGAAGGACTTTATCGTAAAGCCGTTTGTTGCTGACCGTGTAATAGAAGCTGTTCGTAAAGCAGTCGGTTAAGCGGTAAAGGAGTTTTTATGGCAGAAGCTTTATGGAGCCGGAAAGTTTTTTTGGTGCCCGATTCAATCGGGAAAAGCGTTGCTGAATTGATTTTTCTTTTGGTTATTTTTGTGTTGGTTCTTGCTGCATGCATCGTGACGACCAGGTTTATTGCCGGGCATCAGATGCAACGCAGCAGGAACAGCAATTTTAAACCGCTGGAGACTTATCAGGTGGCACAGAACCGTTATCTGCATCTTGTGCAGATTGGTTCGAGGTATTTTGTTGTCTCCGTAACAAAAGAAAGCATAAACTTTATTGCCGAAATGAAGGAAGATGAGATTGTTGTAAAGCCGGAAAAGAGTGGATTACAGCGGTCGTTTAAGGAAATTTTATCTGATTTTAAAGTAAAGGTTGATAAGCATGACGACACACAAAAGTAAGAGGTCAATAAAAATTTTGTTTTGTATCGGAGTTTTTATTACGGCGTGTCTATTGACCTTTATTTGTCGTGCAGAAAATACAGCATATGCAATGGAAGCCGGTGAGGAAAGAGGAATCGATATCAACGGAAACGTAGGAAATGTGGATTTTTCCGTTACCACAAAGGACGGAGAAGACACTACCCTTGCAACTACATTGCAGATGCTGTTAATTTTAACAGTAATTTCACTTGCACCGTCGATTTTGATTATGGTGACTTCCTTCACCAGAGTTTTGATTGTGCTGCACTTTGTGCGTTCTGCGCTGGGGACACAAACGACACCGCCAAACCAAGTTTTAATCGGTCTGGCACTGTTTTTGACTTTATTTATTATGTCTCCGACACTTTCAAAAATTAATACGGATGCAATACAGCCTCTTTCTGCCGGCGAAATAACGGCAGAGGAGGCACTTTCTGCCGGTGTAGAACCAATCAGGGAGTTTATGTTCGGTGAGACAAGAAATCAGGAGCTGGCGTTATTTCTCGATATAGCGGGAATTGAGACGGTTGAAACGGCGGACGATATTCCGACATGGGTGTTGATTCCTGCCTTTATTATCAGTGAATTGCGTGCCGCCTTTATTATCGGTTTTTGTATTTATATACCGTTTATTGTCATAGATATGGTCGTTTCCTCAACTTTGATGGCAATGGGTATGATGATGTTACCGCCGACTACCATTTCAATGCCGTTTAAAATTTTATTATTTATCATGGCGGATGGTTGGAGTCTGATTATTGAGAGTGTACTTCGTACATTTAAGGCATTTGGTAGCTGATTATTGAAGGAGGCAAGAGGCTGTGGATGAGGCTGTTTTAATTGATTTGTTGGTTACTGCAATCGTGACGATTATCAAGGCTTCTGCACCGGTGCTGCTGGTTTCGCTGGTAGTGGGACTTGTAATTAGTATCTTGCAGACAGTGACTTCGATTCAGGAACAAACGCTCACATTTGTTCCGAAGATTCTGGCGATGTTTCTCGTGCTGATTCTGGCAGGAAATTGGATGTTCGGAATGGTCGTGGAGCTGATGAAGGAGATCTGCATGAATTTTAAATTCTATATTAACGGATAGCTATGACCGTTTCTTTATATCATTTAGAGTTTTTTTTACTGATACTTGTGAGAATCAGTGGCTTTATGGTGGCAGCCCCTATATTCTCGTTAAGGAATATTCCGATGAGGGTAAAGGCACTTTTGGCGATTGCCATAGCGATTTTATTGTTTCATACGGTTCCGTATGCAGAGGTAGAATATGCGACAACAATAGAATATGCTCTGGTTGTAATATCCGAGATGTTAGCCGGTGTGATTATGGGATTTATGGCAAATGTGGCATATTACATTCTTGCTTTTGCGGGTCAGGTAATTGACCAGGAAATAGGTTTTTCCATGGTGAATCTGTATGATCCGATTACAAGTGCTCAGGTTACCGTGACCGGAAATTTGTATACCTATGCAGTTATGCTGATGCTGTTTGTAACCAATATGCATCAATATCTGATTCGGGCGCTTACGGATTCTTTTCTTGTGCTCCCGGTAGGAACGGTTTCACTTGACAGTGGTATTTATCTGCTGATGAAGCGGTTTATGGTGGACTATTTTGTGTTGGGATTTCGTATTGTTTTGCCGGTTTTTGCCAGTATGCTGGTGGTAAATACAGTGCTTGCGGTGCTGGCAAGAGTTGCTCCGCAGATGAATATGTTTGTAATCGGGTTACAGCTAAAGGTGTTTGTAGGTCTGGCTGTTCTGGTTCTTATGGTTATGATGATTACCGGTGTTTCGGATCTTATTTTCAGGGAAATGATGTCCATGTTGAAAGAAAGTATTCCTTATCTGGGAGGAACCGGAGGTTAAGGAGCGTTTTTTCGGGCGGTGGCGGTTTAAGACAGTTTCGGAAGGAGTCGGAGGTATGCTTTTGGAAGAAAAAGACAGAAAAATTATTTATTTTCCGATGCATCTGCAGTTCTTTGCTGACGAGGGAGCCGACAAAACCGAAGAGGCAACGCCGAAAAAGTTAAGTGATGCCAGAAAAGAAGGGCAGGTAGCAAAAAGCCAGGAAATTTCCACTGCGGTAATGCTGTTTGCTTTATTTGTTATTTTGAAAGTAATGGTAGGGTATATCGGAACGAAATTTCTACAGTGTTTTTCTGATACATATCAGGTGCTTGACGTGTATGCGGCGGAAGATTTTTCTTCTTCGATTGCATCCGCTTTTTTACGGGATGCAATTATTGATATAATGCTGATTACGCTTCCCGTATTTATTATTGCCGTGGTGGCTGCATTTGTTGTTAATGTAATACAGGTGAAATGGCAGGTAACGGCAAAGCCGTTAAAGCCGAAGCTCAGCAAGTTTAATCCTTTGAAAGGAATTAAGCGTATTTTTTCGAAAGATAAATTATTTGAGCTGATTAAGGACGTTGCAAAGCTTGCGATTATATTTTACGTCGTTTTTGCAGAGCTTAGGGACGCTGCGGGAGCGGTGGTCATTTTATATGATCTTTCGCTGGAGCAGGCGGTTATTTATGTGGGAGATTTTGTAATTAATCTGGGAATTAAAATCAGCGCTATTTATCTTGTGGTGGGTCTTGTGGATTATATATACCAGAAAATGAAGTTTAAAAAAGATTTAATGATGTCAAAGCAGGAAGTAAAGGACGAGTATAAGCAACAGGAAGGTGATCCTCAGGTAAAAGGTAAGATTAAGTCCAAGATGAGGGAGGTTTCACAACGCCGTATGATGCAGAAGCTTCCGGAGGCGGATGTAGTAATTACGAACCCGACCCACTTTGCCTGTGCAATAAAATATGATAAAGAGGTGTCGGATGCGCCGGTGCTGATTGCAAAGGGTGCGGATTATCTGGCACAGAAGATAAAGGATGTTGCAAAGGAAAATAATGTTCCCATTGTGGAGAATAAGCCTTTGGCGCGTATGTTGTATTACAATGTGGATTTAGACAGTGAGATTCCGAAAGAATTATACCAGATGACAGCTGAAGTTCTGGCTTATGTATACCGGTTAAAGCACGGAGGAGCCGCATAGAAAAGGAGCAGATTTGAAGGTATGGCAAAATAAATGAACCAAAGAATATCGAAGGGAGGAATGGCAGTGAAAAAGACGGATATGTTTTTAGGTATTTATATCCTTGCTGCAATTATATTTTTGATTATTCCGCTGCCTACAGCCCTTCTGGATATTTTAATGGCACTTAATATTTCCCTTGCACTGATTATTCTGTTTAATGCACTTTTTTCACAGGAAGTATTAAACATGTCTACGTTCCCGATGATTTTACTTTTTACAACGGTTTTCCGTATAAGCCTTAATGTTTCCTCAACAAGAAACATTTTAACAAAGGGTTATGCGGGAGAGGTGGTAAATGCCTTCGGTGAGTTCGTGGGCGGCGGTGACATGGTTGTCGGTGTTATCGTGTTTGTTATTCTTGTATTGGTTCAGTTTTTGGTAATCAATAAAGGTTCGGAACGTGTATCGGAAGTACAGGCACGTTTTACGCTTGATGCAATGCCGGGAAAGCAGATGGCAATCGACGCAGACTTAAATACCGGTGCGATTACGGATGCGGAGGCAAAGATTCGTCGTGAAAAGATTCAGGCGGAGTCTGCGTTCTTCGGTTCTATGGATGGTGCTACGAAATATGTAAAGGGAGATGCAGTGGCCGGTCTTCTGATTACGGCTATTAATATTATAGGCGGGCTTGTAATGGGAATAACAAGGGAAGGGCTTGAAATGAGTGCGGCTCTTAATAAATATGCCATTATTACAATCGGTGACGGTCTTGTAAGCCAGATTCCTTCTCTGCTTATCTCCCTGTCTACCGGTATTATGGTTACAAAGGTTTCAAAGGAAGCCGATGTGGGCGATTTGTTAATGAGGGAGCTTTTTTCCACGCCAAAGGTATTATATATGGTTGGCGGCGGATTAATTATTCTCGGTATGTTTACGAAGTTACCTACGATTATATTTGTTGCATACGGAGTGATTTTTATTCTGGTCGGACGTTCCATGCAGGCAAAGATGGAGGAGGCCAAGACTGTAGCGGAAGCAAATGCGGAGGAGGCCGAAGATTTGCCGATTCGACGTCCGGAGAATGTGCGGGAGATTATTTTACCGGATCAGGTGGAATTGGAATTCGGATACGGTATTATTCCTCTTGCGGATGTGAATCAGGGCGGCGACCTTTTGGACCGTGTGGTTCTGATACGAAGGCAGATTGCCCTGGAGCTTGGCTGTGTTGTTCCTACCATTCGTCTGCGTGATAATATTCAGTTGAATCCGAACCAGTATGTTATTAAAATAAAGGGGATAGCGGTAAGCGAGGGTGAAATCTTATTTGATCATTACATGGCGATGAATCCGGGATATGTTGAAGAGGAGATTACCGGTATTCCGACCTTTGAACCGTCGTATCATCTGCCGGCAATCTGGATTACGGAGAGTCAGAGAGAACGTGCAGAGTCATACGGTTATACCGTAGTGGATCCTCCGTCCATCATTGCGACCCACTTAACGGAAGTAATTAAGGCACATCTGGATGAACTTTTAACCAGACAGGCGGTACAGGAGTTAATCAACAATATTCAGGAGGCCAATCAGGTACTCGTTTCCGAATTAATACCGAAGCTTCTTGGAATCGGTGAAGTACAAAAGGTATTACAAAACCTTTTACGTGAAGGGATTGCGATTCGAGATATGGTAACGATTCTGGAGACACTTGCGGATTATGCACCAACCACAAGAGATACGGATGTTTTAACGGAATATGTAAGACAATCCCTGAAACGCGCTATTTCAAACAAGTATTTTCCGGGCGGAGAGACGACAAGTGTAGTAACTCTGGATCCGAAGGCGGAACAGGATATTATGAATTCGGTAAAACAGACAGAGCAGGGGGCGTATATTACACTTGAGCCGGAGAAAACGCAGCGCCTGATGAAGTCTGTAAAGGAAGAGGCAGAGAAACTGGAAAATCTCGGTAAAAATCCGATTATTGTGACATCGCCGATTGTACGGATGTACTTTAAGCGTTTAACAAGAGATTATTATCCGGATTTGATTGTCATTTCCTATAATGAAATCGAGTCCAATGTCGAATTACAATCAGTTGGGATGGTGACCGAATAGTATGAACATTAAGACTTTCAAAGGAAAAACAGAAGAAGAAGCCATGGAACTGGCAAAAAAGGAGCTGGGTGAGCAGGCGGTAAAAATGGCATCCAGAAAGGTAGAGCCTAAGGGCTTTTTCCAGAAGCTTTTTTCGAAACCGGTGTGGGAGGTGACTGCCGCGGTGGACAATCCTGACGTTTATGAACGGACGATACCGAGAAAAAGCGTGCAGGAAAATTCCGAGGCACGTTATATGCCGTCCGGAAGTGTCGTACATAATTCCGAGCTTTTATTTGAGGAAAGGAAACAAGAGGGCGGACAGAATGCGATTGAGCAGAAGCTGGATACATTAAAAAAGCTGTTTGAGGAACAAATCCGCGAGCAGGGTCAGACCAAGGGAGCAGAAGAGGCAAGAGATAAGTCGGACGGAGCCGAAAACGAATTGCCGGATAAAAATATTGCTTTTCTGCGTCTGATTTTCCGGCAGCTGCTTGAGAATGACGTGGAGGAACAGTTTGCAAACCAGATTATTACAGAGATAGAGACATCTTTAAAAAAGGAAACGGATGTCAGTAAGATTCTTGCAAACATTTACCAGAAAATTGTTTTAAAGCTGGGGCAGACGAAAACGTTAGAGGTTGTAAGCGGCAAGACAAAATATATTTTTTTCATCGGTCCCACCGGTGTGGGAAAAACAACTACCATTGCAAAACTTGCATACAGCCTGATGGAGCAGAAAAAGGCGAAGGTAGCTTTGCTTGCGGCAGATACATACCGTATTGCCGCGGTTGACCAGCTTCGTACTTATGCGGAGATTATGAATATTCCTCTGTATGTGATTTACAGTGAAACGGAGCTTGACGAACAAAAGCAAGATTTGGAAAAGTATGATATTATTCTTGTTGATACGGCAGGGCGTTCGCATCGGAACAAGGAACAGCGGGATGACATCGAAAGACTCATTCATTCCGTTCCGGCACAGTCAAGGGAAGTATATCTTGTGCTAAGCGCTACGACAAAATACCGCGATTTGGTAAAAATTACGGAAGCATATTCCGAAATTGCGGATTATCGACTTATTTTTACAAAATTGGATGAAACAGGTACAATCGGAAATATTTTTAATATTAAGATGCTGACCGGGGCGCCGCTTTCCTATGCGACGAACGGTCAGAATGTACCGGATGATATCAGCCGGATGGATCCGCAAAATGTTGCAAGACAGCTGTTGGGAGGTGGAAACTGATGGATCAGGCAGAACAGCTTCGAAAACTTGTAAAAAAACAGGAACGGCCGCAGTCGGCAGCCCGTGTTATCACGGTAACAAGCGGAAAGGGCGGTGTCGGAAAGTCAAGTATTGCTGTAAATCTGGCAATCCAGATGCAGCGTTTAGGAAAACGTGTCATTATTCTGGATGCGGATTTCGGTCTGGCAAACGTGGAAGTAATGTTAGGCATAAGACCGCAGTTTAATCTGGCGGATTTAATGTTTCGCGGAAAAACTTTGTCTGAGATTATTACTACGGGTCCGGAGAATATCGGTTTTATTTCGGGCGGCTCCGGAATACAGGAACTGGCCCGGATGACAAAAGAACAGGTAATATATCTGACACAGAAAATGGTGGAGCTGGATTCGATTGCAGATGTGATTATTGTGGATACCGGTGCCGGAATTGCGGATAATGTTCTGGAATTTGTGACCGCATGCTCCGAGGTTCTGCTGGTAGCAACACCGGAGCCTACCTCCATTACCGATGCATATGCGTTGTTAAAAGCATTGAACCGGCGCGCCGGATTTTCAAGGGAACGCACCAGTATTAAGATGATATCCAACCGTGTGAGAAGTGAGACGGAAGGAAAAAATTTATATGAAAAGATGAGTATCGTGGTAGATAAGTTCCTGAATATCCAACCGGAGTTTCTCGGAATGATTCCGCAGGATGATTTGATTTCAAAAGCTGTCATGCTGCAAAAGCCGATTTCAATCGCTTATCCGGGGGCTCCGGCAGCAAAGGCTATGCAGAACATTGCGGCTAAGCTGTGTAACGGTGCCGAGCCGGAGATAAAGAAGGGAATCACAGGACTTTTCTCAGATATGATACGAACCAGATTTCGCAAAGTCCGTAATAAAAAAGAGGGAGATTAATTTAGAATGAGTCACCTGCTTGAAACGGGAACAAGGCTTGAACTGCAGAAAATCAGACATATTGATAAGACGGAGGATATAAGCTTTATCAGCCGGTTTTTATATCAGAAATCCGCGGATGAAGCTGTAATTGAAATGCCTGTGAAAGAGGGTATACTGGTTCCGCTGGAACCGGGTGAGGCATTCCGGGTAAGCTTTTATACAAACAAGGGAGTATACCGGTGTCAATCTCAGGTTGTATCGCGATATTACGAAGACAAACTGCCGGTTGCCGTAATCAAATTCCGTTCCGGGTTTGAAAAATTGCAACGTCGGCAGTATTACCGGATGGAGTGTATACTTCAAATGGAGTTTCGGGAAATAACAGAGGCAGAGCTTGAGCAAATGTGTTCAGAGAAGAATGGAGGCATACGGATGTCGGCAAAAGAAGAGGGGGCTGCCACAGAGCTTTTTTTTGCCGGAGTGACGATAGATATCAGCGGAGGCGGACTACGATTTAATTCGGAGCATGCGGCAGCAGAAGGCTCGGTAATTGCGCTTAGGATTGCTTCGCTGGCGCAGGATACAAAGAATCCACAGCTTTTGTTTGCAAGAATACTGAAAGTGGCTCCGGTGCAAAATCATGCGGGAGTGTTTGAACACCGGGCCATGTTTACTGCAATGACAAATTCGGAGAGAGAGAGTATAATACAGTATATTTTCAGGGAGGAGAGAAAACGCAGGAAAAGGGAAGCAGGTATCGAATGAAGGAGAATTAGTATGAAGAAGAAAAATATTTTGATTATTGATGACTCTGCACTTATGAGAAGAGTGTTGTCTGATATAATTAATTCAGATGAAAGATTTATCGTTTGCGATGTCGCAAGCAATGGTCTGGAAGCATATGACAAGATTACATTAAATCCAAGGCAATACGACGTAATTCTTCTTGACATTAATATGCCGAAGATGAACGGTATTGAGTTTATGGAGGAGATTAACCGTTTGAAGCTGAAGCTTACGGTTATTGTTGTCAGTACAATTGCAGTGGAAGGTGCAGCGGAGACAATCCGTCTGTTGGAACTCGGAGCTTTTGACTTTGTTACGAAACCGAACAGTTTCTCGGAAGCAAAAGGAAATACCTTTCAGGATAAAGTACTGGCATGTCTTGCCTGTGCTGCCGGTTTTTCGGACACGGATAAGCAAAGAACGCAAAAGAGCATTTTACCTCAGACATCGAAGGTGATGCGGAATGAAACAACGCCTGTAAATTCCGCAAAGGCTCCGGTTAAGAGGAAACCGCATAAAGCGGTGGGGAAGGGTGCCAGAAAGCTTGTTGCGCTTGCCTGTTCTACCGGCGGACCAAAGGCTCTGCAGCAGGTAGTACCGTATCTTCCGAAAACATTGGATGCACCTATGATTATCGTTCAACATATGCCGGCCGGCTTTACGGAAACTCTGGCAATACGTCTGAATGAGTTAAGTGAAGTTAATGTAAAGGAAGCAGCCGATGGGGATGTTTTGGAAAAGGGAACGGTGTACGTAGCAAAGGGAGGTTCTCAGCTCAGGGTTAAAAAGCTGGGCAGTGACCATGTACTTTCTGTTACGGACGAGCCTGCCAGAAATGCATTACGGCCTTGCGCAGACATTATGTATGAATCTTTGTTAGAATCTGACTACGATGACATTACCTGTGTTGTACTGACCGGTATGGGCGGGGATGGAACTGTAGGAATCAAGCAGCTTAATGACAAACGAAATATTTATGTAATCGGCCAGGAGGCTTCAACCTGTACTGTGTATGGTATGCCACGGGTATTACAGGAGGCCGGACTTGCGGATGTTATGTTACCGTTAAACGAAGTGGCCGGTGAGATTACAAAAAATGTAGGAGTGCGATAATTATGGATGTAAGTCAGTATCTGGAAATATTTATTGATGAAACGAAAGAGCATTTGCAGAGCTTAAACGAGCAGATTCTTATTTTGGAACGTGAGCCGGAAAATGTAGAAACTATTAATGAAATTTTCCGTGCGGCACATTCCCTGAAAGGAATGGCAGGTACCATGGGATATAAGCGTATGCAGCGTCTTACCCATGATATGGAAAATGTATTTTCGGAAATCCGAAACGGAAAGATGAAAGCATCTGCAAAATTAGTAGATGTTTTATTCAAAGGTCTTGATGCGTTAGAACAATATCTGGATGTTATTATCAATTCGGGTGATGAAGGTACGGAAGATAATGAGGACATTATTAAAGCATTAAATGATATATTAAATGAGGGGATTGGCGGTCAGACGGCATCTGCACCTGCACAGGCACAGACCCAGACCGCAGCACCGGCAGGTACGGCTGCTGCCGTAGCACCTGCACAGGCCGCAGCATCCGAGAGTGGTGTAAAACCGGTTAATCTTGCAGAACATGAAAAGAGTGCGATTGCAAAAGCTCTCTCGGAAAAATTGAACGCTTTTACTATAACGGTGTATGTTCAGGAAACCTGTATTTTAAAAGCTGCACGTGCATTTTTGGTATTTAAGGCACTGGAGGAGCTTGGAACGGTAATTCATTCCGAGCCTCAGGTACAGGATATCGAGGATGAGCATTTTGATTTTGACTTTACCGTGGTTCTCTTAACGGAAGCAGATGCCGAGACAGCCAAAAAGAAGGTTGAGAATGTTTCGGAAATCAAAATGGCATGTGTGGAAGTAATTCATCCGGAAAGTGTAGTGCAGCCGGAAGCTGTTTCTTCCGGTGCATCTGCGGGAAATGGTGCCGCAGCCCAGAAGGAGAACACGAATCAGGCCTCTGCAGCGGCAACACAGCAGAAGTCAAGCAAACCGGTAGTAAACCGTTCGGTTCGTGTGGATATTGATAAGCTTGATGATTTAATGAATCTTGTGAGTGAGCTGATTATTGCGAAAAACGGTCTTGTGTCTATTAATACCGCAGAGGTTACGGGACTTCGTGAAAGCGGGTTCAATGAGCAGATTGAATATCTTGAAAGAATCACTACCAATCTGCATCAGTCTGTTATGAAAACACGAATGGTGCCGATTGAAAATGTAGTCAGCCGTTTTCCGCGTATGATTCGTGATATCAGCAAGAAGCTGGACAAGAAGATGGAATTATACATGTCAGGTGAGGAGACAGAGCTTGACCGTACCGTAATTGATGAGATTGGCGATCCGCTTATGCATATGTTACGGAATGCTGCTGACCACGGTCTGGAATCCAATGAAGAACGTATTAAGGCAGGAAAACCGGAAGTAGGTTCGATTTTCTTAAATGCTTATCAGGACGGTAACAACGTAGTAATCGAAGTAAGAGATGACGGCAGAGGCGTTGATGTTGAGAAAATTAAGAAGAAGGCTCTTGAGAAGGGTGTTATAACGCAGGAGCAGGCAACAGTCATGACGGAAAAGGAAGCAATCGATTTGCTGTTCCGTCCGAGCTTTTCTACCGCGGAGAAGATTTCTGATTTGTCGGGAAGAGGAGTGGGACTTGATGTTGTAAAGTCAAAGATTGAAGCTCTGGGCGGAGATGTGGAGGCAAAGACGGTTCTTGGAGCCGGGACAACCTTTATCGTTCGTCTGCCGCTTACACTGGCAATTATTCAGGCACTTATGGTTGAACTGGGACAGGAGAAGTATGCGATTCCTCTCGGAAGCATTCAGACAATCGAGGATGTTTTATTGTCCGACATTAAATATGTGCAAACGAAGGAAGTGATTCATCTGCGTGGCAATGTGATTCCGTTAATCAGGTTACGAAATGTACTTGATGTCCAGCCGGATGACTTTGCACCGGAAAGCCTGACGGTAGTTATTGTTGCAAAGGGAGACCGCCTTGCCGGACTTGTGGTGGATAATCTGATAGGCCAGCAGGAAATTGTAATTAAGTCAATCGGCAAGTACATAAATAATAATAAGATGATAGGCGGTGCAACAATTCTCGGCGACGGTGAAGTTGCATTGATTCTTGATGCTAATGCAATAGTCTAGGAGGTGTCGGTGGTATGGAAGAACTTTTGTCTAAGGAGTGTAAGCAATATATTGTGGTGAAGCTTGATAACGAACAGTACGGTATTGATATCCGGTATGTGGACAATATTGTTCGGATGCAGAGGATTACAAGAGTGCCGAAGGCTCAGAACTATTTTAAGGGTGTAATAAATCTGCGAGGAGAAATTATCCCGGTAATGAGTTTGCGGTTAAGGTTCGAGCTTGAGCCGGATGAGTATAACGCAAAGACACGTATTTTGATTTTAAAAGCAGATTCACAGTATTCGGTGGGTGTAATTGTAGATGAAGTAAAGGAGGTTGTTACACTTGAGGTTGACTCAATTGAGAAAGCAGCCTACGACCCTAGTGATGAGAAATCCAGATTCCTTTACGGAATCGGAAAATATAATGACAGCCTGATATCGCTTTTGAGTATTCTGGAAGTTATCTCAGATAAGGAAATGGAAGCTTGATGAAGGGTTCGGGGAAGAAGCCATGCCGGCTTCTTCCCTGGTGTGTTTGAAATCGGAGGCGGGTATGGCAAAGCTGGAATTGGATGCTATGGATGTAGTACAGTATGATGTGTTAAGGGAAATCGGAAATATAGGAGCCGGAAATGCAACAACGGCGTTAGCAACAATGCTTCAGGTAAAGGTTGATATGAAAGTACCGAAGGTTGCTTTGCTTGATTTTCAGGAGCTTCCTGAAATACTGGGTGGTGCTGAAAATCTCATTGTAGGTATTTTATTGACCTTAAGCGGAAACATCGAAGGCATGATGATGTTTGTAATGGAACGGGATGCGGCCCATTCGATGGTAAATATGCTTATGGGACAGGATGTACCTTTAGATGCTGAGTTTTCTGAAATGGAGGCATCAGCGTTACAGGAAATCGGTAATATTATAACCGGTGCGTATTTGTCTTCGTTGTCCAATCTGACACAGATGTCGATTAATGCGAGTGTTCCGTATATTGCTGTTGATATGGCAGGGGCTATTTTAAGTGTACCGGCGATTGAATTCGGGAAAATCGGTGATAAAGCACTTTTAATACAGACTGAGTTTGGAGAGAAGGCAACACAGGTAAACGGATTTTTTATTTTAATACCTACACTGGACTCTTATAATGCAATACTGACTTCGTTAGGATTATAGGAGGGAAACGGAGCAACATGGGAAATATGATTAAGGTAGGCATGGCAGATATGAATTATTGTCATGCACCTGATGCGATAACGACACTTGGTCTCGGTTCTTGTGTTGGCGTTGTTTTGTTTGATGCAAATGCGAAAATTGCCGGATTAGTGCACATTATGTTACCTGATAGTACAAAGATTAAAAATAACGAGAACCGTGCAAAGTTTGCGGATACCGGAATAGATGAGATGATTCGTCAACTGGTAAGTGTCGGAGTTTCCAGAAATAATCTGAAGGCAAAAATTGCCGGCGGAGCACAGATGTTTGCATTTAATGCCGAGAATGATTTGTTACGTGTCGGAGCACGAAATGTTGAAGCAGTGAAAGAAAAGCTTTCGGCTCTTCACATTCCGATTGTGGCAGAGGATACCGGAAACTCTTATGGTCGAACAATAGAGTTTTATCCCGAAACGGGAGAATTGTTAGTGAAAGCAGTCGGAAAGTCGATTTATAAGATATAGGAGGAATTATGGAAGGAAGAAACATTCCGCCTTTTATTACACTGACAGCGGCAATGATTGCATGTGTTATATGCATTTTTCGGAAAGCATCGTTATTCTCTACGTTGAAAATAGTTTTGATTGTGATGATTTTGTTCTATATAATCGGACGAATCGTACAAAAAATTCTTGTAAAAATAGATCATGATGCAGAAGAAGCAGCTTTGCAAAGACAACGGGAGGAGCAGGAGAAGGCAGCACGCGAATTGGAAGAAAGTGAATTAAATGAACAGAATAAGAATGCCGATTCGGAAAAGAAAATCAATGGAGCGGAACAGAATGCAGAAAACGGTTCTTCTTTAAATTAGAAGGAAAGAAGTACCGGAACAAAAGCATCGGGCTTGAAGTAAAAGGACAGGAGAGTCTATGAGTGCAGAGGAAAAGCTAAGATTGTGGGAAGAATACAGCAAGAGTAAGTCACCGGAATTACGTGAGCAGATTATAATTGAATATGCGGGTCTTGTAAAAATCGTAGCAGGAAAACTAAGCATTTATTTAGGCTATAATGTGGAATACGATGATTTGGTAGGATACGGAACGTTTGGACTGATTGATGCGATTGATAAATTTGATTATGACAAGGGGGTTAAGTTTGAAACTTATGCTTCCCTGCGTATTCGAGGTGCTATTCTGGATCAGGTACGCAGAATGGATTGGCTTCCGCGGACGTTAAGGCAGAAACAGAAGAGGCTGGATGCGGCATATCAAAAAATCGAGGCAGCAAACGGACAATTTGCAACAGACGAGGAATTAGCGGCAGAGCTTGATATCTCGGTAGAGGAGCTCGGTCAATGGCAGGCACAGACAAAGGCGGCCGGTGTGGTTTCTCTGGATGAGTATCTGGAGCAGGGCAGCGAAAACGGAATCGTTGGCGGAACGATGAGCGGAGATTATGCGCAGCCTGAAAAACAAATGGAGCAAAAGGCAATGAAGGAGCTGCTTGTTCAGTCGCTGGAGGCCTTAACGGAAAAAGAAAAAAAGGTAATTATTTTATATTATTATGAGGAACTGACTTTGAAGGAAATCAGTGAGGTATTGGAGGTTTCCGAATCCAGAGTTTCACAGCTTCATACAAAGGCAATTCAAAGGTTGCGATTAAAACTCGGAAATCAGATGGCGATGTTTTTTTAAAAAAGGAGCAAAGAATGGCGCAGGTGAATGGGTATTTTCAAATAAGCATCAGGGATAACGGAACATGGTTAGTATTGTATCCTCCAAAGGAGGGTGGAAAATCGGTGCGTTTTGAAATGGCAGATGCATTTTTATTGAAATGGCGCATCGGTTATGACAAAAAAGTGCTGTCGGATACTCTTGCGAAAGTAAAGGAAAAAGTAGAGCTTCATTTGACCTCGGAAAAAATACATCCTATGGACGAGTCCGCAACGGTTATTATCAGTCCGGATCATCTTTTTGCTGAGATAACCCTTTATCCTCCGGCAGAAGGCAGAAATCTTATGTCTCGGAGTGAGATTATCAGTGAACTGGTACGGTGTGGTGTTAAATATGGTTTAGATGAAGAACGTTTGACGGAACTGGAGAACGAAAGACTGTATTGCACGCCTATTAAGCTTGCTAAGGCTACACTTCCGATTGAAGGAAAAAATGCGGTTATTACATATCATTTCAATACAGATTTATCCAGAAAGCCTAAAATGCTGGAAGACGGCTCCGTAGATTTTCATACTCTGGATACCATTTGCCCGGTAAGAGCAGGAGATTTGCTGGCGGAGCTGGAGCCTGCAGTACAGGGAAGACCGGGAATTGATGTATGCGGCAAACCGATTCGTCCGGCAAAGGTAAATAATCTGATACTTCATCATGCGAACCGGATTCACCTTTCGGAGGACGGTCTGAAAATGTATTCCGATGTCAGCGGTCATGTAAGCCTTGTGGACGGAAAGGTATTTGTTTCCGATACATATGAGGTATCCGCAGATGTTGATTCGTCAACCGGTGATGTTGTCTGCGAAGGTAATGTGGAAGTGAAGGGTAATGTGCGTACCGGATTTAAGATAGATGCAAAGGGTGATGTTATTGTTCATGGCGTAGTGGAAGGAGCAGAGATTATTGCCGGAGGACAAATCGTCCTGATGAGGGGAATTCAGGGAATGTCCCGCGGCAAGCTTTTTGCACAGGGCAATGTAATTTCTAAATTTATTGAAAGTGCGGAAGTTGTTTCAAAGTATGGTTATGTTCAGTCCGAGGCAATTATGCACAGTAAGGTTTCGGCAAAAACAGATGTAATAGTCGGAGGAAAGAAGGGCTTTATTTCCGGCGGTGTTACAAGATGCGGGCAGACGATTGAAGCAAAGACAGTAGGTTCTAATATGGGGACAAATACACTTTTAGAGGTTGGAGTTGACCCGACGGTAGCCGAGGAGTACAGAAGGCTGGAAAAGCAGATTCCGGAGCTGACGGCGGAGAAGGAAAGTGCTGTTCAGAATATTGTTTTGCTTGCAAAGAAGTTAAAGCAAGGGGAGCAGCTTCCTGTGGACAGACTTCTTATGCTGAAACAGTCGCAAAAGCGTGTATCGGAGATTGAAACCCAGTTAGATGAAATTGACAAGCGTCTTGAAGAGTTACAGGATGATATGAATATGAAGGAGAACGGAATGATACGGGTAGAGCAGACAGCTTATTCCGGGTGTAAGATTACAATCTCCGGTGCGGTATATTATGTAAAGACAGAGTTATCACATGCGAGGTTTATTAAGGAACGCGGTGATGTGAAGATTGATGCGTATTAATGAAGAAGGGGGCTGTCGCACGAATTGCGCGGTCCCATTCTTGTGATTAAGGACGGCGCAGAATGTATGCTTTTCTGAAAGGAGGAATCGTTTTGCCGATTACAAGACTAGATATGATTTCGATGGCACCAAAGACGCAGGAAGCGGGTGCATATAAACAGCAGGAAGTACAGCATCCGGTTTCACAGCAGCAAAACATCGCAGGCGCGGTTCAGCAGCAGGCGAGGAGACAGGAAACGCAGACGGTTCGTTCCAATAAATCGGAAAATGAAGAGCAGAAATATGATGCCAAAGAGCGGGGGCGCGGAACTTACGGCGGCTCTTCCGGACGTAAGAAGGAGCAGGAAAAAAAAGAAGAGGAACAACGTATGAAAATGCGCGGAAGTACCTTTGATATTACCGTATAATTGCAGAAAAGAGGAAATGTATGGAACCGATTACAATAGTTATGGTCCTTGTCGGAGTAGTTTTACTGATAGGCAGCTGTTTCATTACAAAAGAAGATGAAACGGCAAAAGATTATGATGAGTTGATAAAACGCCTTGCCAAAAGGGAGCTTACCGAGGAGGAGACGGAAAGGCTAAGGCAGACAGTTGACCGGATAATTTCCGAGAAAACGGAAGAGGTAATTATAAAAACCGATGATTATTTAAGTCAGGTTGCAAACGAGAAAATAATGTCCGTGGACGATTTTTCCAAACAGATATTGGAGAGACTGGACAAGAATAACTCAGATGTGATGTTTTTGTATAATATGGTAACAGAGACAAAAGAGGAGTTAAAAACCGAGATTGCAAATGCAAAGAAGGTTGAGGAGACTCTTAGGAATGTGTCAGAGGGACATAAAGCGGAGGAAAAAACAGATGCTGTTAAAAAGACAACAACTCCGAAGAAGACGATGATTCCTAAAAAAACGGAAGGGAAAAAGGAAGTTACGGAAAGCCTGCCAAAGGATGACATTGCGGAATTGTTGGCGGCAACCATGATGAAAGAGCCTGTACCGCAAATTGACGGAGACTTGCCTAAGGAAAAAATTTTGGAGCTCTATAAAAAAGGAAAGTCTATAAGAGAGATATCAAGAGAACTCGGAATGGGACAGGGAGAAGTGAAATTAGTCGTTGATTTGTACGGAGCATAGTAAGGTAAAGGACGGATTGTAATGAAAAGAAAATACTATATGAGAGGGTTGGGAATCGGAGTAATTGTGACTGCAATTTTATGTTCGATTGCAGTATTCCGAAAAGAACCGGCAATGACGGATGAGGAAATCATTGCAAGGGCGCAGGAGTTAGGATATACAAAAGCGTCTTCCGGTGTAACTCCGGAAGATATTGACAGGCTGAAGGAAAAAGAACAGGGCTCACTTACTCCGGGCGCGACAAGTTTACCGAAAGCAACACCGGATGTAACACCGGGACCTACACTGTCTCCGGTGCCGACTCCCGAAGCACCGAATCCGCCGGAAAAGCCGGATAAACCGGAAACAGCGACTCCGGCAGTGGATAAAAAGCCGACACAGGCAGCTACGCCAAAACCGACAGCAACAACAGCACCGACCGAAGTACCGACGGAATCTCCGAAAGCGACAGCTACACCGAAACCGACCGGAACACCGGGTACAATCTCCTATACGATTACAGTGGAACGAGGGGCAACGGCAAGTCGTGTGGCAGAGCAGCTTAAAGCAGCAGGTGCGATTGCGGATGCACAGGATTTTGTGAAATACCTGAGAAATGCAAACTTAACTGATTTTATCAATATCGGTACATTTACGATTCCACAGGGGGCAGGCTATGAGGAAATAGCACGGATTTTGACAAAGTAAGACATATTAATTAAGAGAAAGAATAAGAGAAGGCAGAAACTTTGGAAAAAAGTGCTTGCCTTTTTCTTTTGTATATGATAAAATAGCAAACGGTGCAGTCGGCGTATGCCGAAATAAGCATGTGTGTGGACTCACGGCAGGGTGCCGTAGCTCGCGGTTTGCCGAAGAATGAGGCACACAGAAGAATAAAACCATATGGAGGTAGTATCATGAGCGTTATTTCTATGAAGCAGTTACTTGAAGCAGGTGTTCATTTCGGACATCAGACCAGAAGATGGAACCCTAAGATGGCAGAGTACATCTATACCGAGAGAAACGGTATCTACATCATTGACTTACAGAAGTCTGTAGGCAAGGTGGATGAGGCTTACTTTGCAATTAAGGACATCGTTGCAAACGGCGGTAAGATTTTATTCGTTGGTACCAAGAAGCAGGCACAGGATTCCGTTAAGACCGAGGCTGAGCGTTGCGGTATGTTCTACGTAAACGAGAGATGGCTCGGCGGTATGCTTACCAACTTCAAGACCATCCAGTCCAGAATCGCTAAGTTAAAGGCAATCGAGAAGATGAGCGAGGACGGTACGTTTGATGTTCTTCCGAAGAAGGAAGTTATCGAGTTAAAGAAGGAATGGGCAAAGCTTGAGAAGAACCTTGGCGGTATCAAGGAAATGAAGCAGATTCCGGATGCAATCTTTATCGTAGACCCGAAGAAGGAAAGAATCTGTGTACAGGAAGCACATTCTCTCGGTATTCCGTTAATCGGTATTGCTGATACCAACTGTGATCCGGAAGAGTTAGATTATGTTATTCCGGGTAATGATGATGCAATCAGAGCTGTTAAGCTTATTGTTGCAAAGATGGCAGATGCTGTTATCGAGGCAAATCAGGGCGAGCAGTTTGTAGATGCTCCGTCTGCTGAGGCTGAAGAGGTTGCAGAAGAGGCTGTTGCTGAGTAATTAATCAGATAATGAACGAGAGTGGTGCGTTCCCGGTTTCGGGGACGCACTGTCAAATAAAATCTAAATTCAGGAGGCAAATAAGATGGCAGAGATTAGTGCATCTATGGTAAAAGAGTTAAGAGAAATGACCGGTGCAGGTATGATGGACTGTAAGAAGGCTCTTGCAGAGACCGGTGGTGATATGGACAAGGCTGTAGAGTATTTAAGAGAAAAGGGTCTTGCAAAGGCAGCTAAGAAGGCGAACAGAATCGCAGCAGAGGGTATTTGTGAGACTACGGTCAGCGCTGACGGTAAGGTTGCAGCTATCGTAGAGGTTAACTCCGAGACCGATTTCGTTGCAAAGAACGAGAAGTTCCGTGGTTATGTTAAGACCGTTGTTGAGCAGGCTGCGAACAGCAATGCTGCTGACATTGATTCTTTCCTTGCTGAGACATGGGCAGCAGATCCGTCCAAGACTGTTGCGGAAGAGCTTGCAGCTCAGATTGCAGTAATCGGTGAGAATATGAAGATTCGTCGTTTCGAGAAGGTTGTTGCCGAGAACGGATTTGTTGAGTCCTACATCCACAGCGGCGGCAAGATTGGTGTTTTGATTGAGCTTGAGGCTTCCGAGATGAATGCAGCAGCAAAGGAATGTGCAAAGAACGTAGCAATGCAGGTTGCAGCTATGAATCCGAAGTATGTTTCCGAGGCTGATGTAGATGCTGATTACCTTGCACATGAGAAGGAAATTATCAAGGCTCAGATTATGAATGACCCGAAGGAATCCCAGAAGCCGGAGAAGGTTATCGAGGGCATGATTCAGGGACGTATCAAGAAGGAATTAAAGGAAATCTGTCTCTTAGACCAGGTATACGTAAAGGCAGAGGACGGAAAGCAGTCCGTAGCTCAGTATGTGGCACAGGTTGCTAAGGAAAGCGGCATGACTCTTGCTGTTAAGAAGTTCGTTCGTTTCGAGACCGGTGAAGGCCTTGAGAAGAAGCAGGAAAACTTCGCAGCAGAAGTTGCAGCTCAGATGGGGATGTAAGCGTAGCTACGAGCACGTATTAGCGTAAAATTAAGAACCGCAAAGAGTTCACTCTTTGGCGGTTCTTTTATTTTGCGCGATAATCCGGCGACAGCCGGATATGAGGAAGGAGCGAAGCGGATTCCGAATAAGCGTGCTCGTATTAAACGGAAATATTTGTTCGTGACCGGCGTTTCTTGTATATTTACCGTGCGACGCACGGATATCGAGAGGAAGCGAAGCGAACTCGAGATAAGCGCTTGTGCAAAGGTAAGGCGACAGCCGGATATGAGGAAGGAGCGAAGCGGATTCCGAATAAGCGTGCTCGTATTAAACGGAGATGCTTGTAGCGTAAAATAATCTATCTTCAACTTTTAAATATATATAGTGCAAGAAATCAAAGAATCTGATATAATAAAAACAGAAAGAGATTGATTATGTGTTATGATGTTAAGAACTTGAACGGAGGTGGAATGCTATGTGTACAAAGAAAGAATTGGATTTTTCGATATTTATGTTGTATAGTTTAGCAGAGCGGTGGAATATGACGCCTGTTACGGTATATAAAATTTTAAATTCCACCGGAATATTGGATAATTACATTATTCCTTGTTATGATGTATTGCATACGCAAGGGAAGGAGTATCTGGTGGAAGATATTACGGAGTATGCGAGAGAAAAGGGAGTTAATGTATGATTGTTTATCATGGCACAACTGAAGAAATTAAAAATCCGGATGTGAAGTATTCAAAGAGAAATCTTGATTTTGGCGAGGGATTTTATCTTACAACGTATGAAGAACAGGCTCAAAAGTGGGCGGTACGTAAGGCAATGCGAAAAGGGAAAAAAGCGATTGTAAATGTCTATGAAATGAATGAGCCATGGGAAAACTTACGTGTACTGTCTTTCGAGAAAGAAGATGAGAAGTGGTTGGAGTTTGTATGTGCATGCCGAAAAGGAGAGCCTCTGAATAAGGATTATGATATTATTAGAGGAAACGTTGCGGACGATGATGTTTTCAAAACAGTAGACATGTATTTTCGAGGCTTTTGGGACAAGCAGAGAGTGTTGGATGAGTTACGTTACTTTAAAATGAATGACCAGATATGTATCGTAAAACAAGAAGTTATAGAGAAGTTGTTAACCTTTAATCATTCATACGAGGTAAAATAAAATGACAGATTCGAAACAGCTTTCAACATTTTATAAGCAGAATTTAGAGAATGATATCATCAGTATTTTAGCAGAGATAAAGCAAATTGAGTTGCGTAAGGCGTTTGACATTTACTATTCAAGTAAGTTGTCCAATCAGATTTCAGACGGTAGTTATGGGATTGAGAATATGGATGCACGGTATTTGGCAGAAGATTTGATTGAGAATGAGCCGGAATTGTTTGAGTAAATGTAAAAATGTGATTAGAAAGCAGAAAATGTATTGAAAAATCCAAGGAGTCACAGCCATGCGTATACGAATCGCTATCGTCGAAGACGAAACAGAACAGTACGAATATGTGAAGAAGTTGCTTATGCAGTGGTCGGAGAAAAGCGGTGAGCATTGCACAGTGACCCATGTGTCTTGTGCGGAGGAGTTCTTAATCAGTTACAATCAGCCAGACACTTTTGACCTTCTGGTTCTGGATGTGTATATGAAGCAGATGAACGGCATGGAACTGGCAAAGGAGATTCGGAAATATGACAGAGAAGTGCAGATGGTGTTTTTGACGGGCGTTTCCGATTATGTGTTTGAAGGGTATGAAATCGGTGCGGTGAGGTATCTGCTAAAACCGGTGGAGCAGGAAAAGCTTGAGGAGACCATGGCGGTTTGTCTGGAAAAGTTGAAACAAAAGGGCGATGATTACATTTCCTTTAAATATCAAGGAGAAATGTTACGACTTCTTCGCTCGGATATTTTCTATGTGGAGGTATACGGGCATTATCTTCGGATGGTGACAAAAACAGATACTTACGAGTGGAAGGACAGCCTGCAAAGTATGAGAAGTAAGCTGGATACAAGAAGATTTGTGGATGCGAATCGTTCCACCATCGTGAATTTGGAGTATGTAAATAAAATTACAAGAGAAGAATGTTTTTTGGAAAACGGGACCTGTATTCACATCAGCAAAGGGGCGTATAAGGGCTTAAACGAAGCCTTTATGAAGTTTTATGTAGGATAAAGGAGTTAACAAGGATGTTTAGTCGATATGAGAAAAAAATACTGGACTATCAAAGAAAAGCCATGGAAAAGCAGGTGGCAGAGGTCAATGAAATCTATATGACCATGCGTGGCTGGCGTCATGACTATCATAATCATCTTCAAAAGCTTGGTGCGCACCTTCAGGAAGGGCAGATTGAGGAAGCAAGGAAATATATCGGGGAGTTGGGAGAAAGTCTGGATGATATCAAAACAAAGTATCAGACCGGAAATGTCAGTCTGGATGCGATTTTAAACAGCAAGCTGTCCATTGTGGAGAAGGAGCGGATTGCTATCAACTGTAAGGTGGAAATAGGGGAGAATCTGGCGGTTTCAGATATTGATTTGTGTATTTTACTGGGAAATCTCATTGACAATGCGGTGGAGGCCTGCCGGGGGATTCCGGAGGAGGAAGAACGGTTCTTAAGAATCTATATGTGTATCCGGAAGCAGCAGTTGTATATTTCGGTGTCCAATGCCACCAATGAGGTCATCCGGAAGCTGGATGCGGAGTATATTTCAAAAAAGCGGGGCGACCACGGTCACGGCTTAAAACGTATTAATATCGTGGTGGACAAATACGGCGGTTTTATCAAAAGAGCCAATGAACCGGGCGTGTTTGCAACCGAAATCATGCTTCCACTGTAAAATTTTCGAGAGAAAGATAGCGTTTGTGCACGAAAAAATGCAATTCGTGCACTTTTTTTAATAATAGGTTAATTTTGTGTTATGATGTAGAGGAAGAAGATTGACAGGGAATCTGTTAGAGGGGAGAAGGCTATGGAGAAGGAAAAGAATTATTCTTTATTCAGTAATATCCGGTATGCGTATCACACCTTATTTCAAAAATGCGGATGGATGCGTCTGGGGGTAGCGGGAACCGTACTGACCCATTTGGGGAGTGATGTGCTGTATACGGTAACGTTACCGGTAATTGTGGCCAGTATTACGGAAAAAAGAACGGTGGAGCACTTTTTGCTGGCGGTTTGCGTAATGCTTTTGTTGTATCTGGTGTTCTTTTATCTGGGTGGATTTATCGGAGCATGGAGTGGCTTCTATTATGAAAACACCCAGAACCGGGAGTTTTTAATGCGTCTTGTACGGAAAAGTCTGACAGCGGATTATGAAAACGTGGAATCTCCGTCCAAGCAGAGAATGCTGTTAAAGGCAACACATGCGGTACATATGTACAGACAAGGCGTAAATCAGATGTATGCACATATTCCGTATGTGGTTTCCAATATTCTCGGAATGGCGCTGTATGCATTAACGATTACCTTTATTGATTATCGTATTTTGTTGGTGATTTTGGGAATGTTTGTTGTGAATACCGCACTGGACTCCGTGAAGAGAAAATATATTGCAAATACCATGGAGGAGCAATACCGGATTTGGGGCAGATTTCATTATTTGACACAGCAGTCCATATCGGTACCAAATGGAAAGGATGTCCGTATTTACAATATGGCGGACTGGATTAAGAGCGGATTTGACCGTTTGGTCGGGCAAAACAAGGACCTTACTGTAGGAAAAATGAATAGGGTGTTCTTGTCAAAAGCGACGGATACTATTTTTACAGCCGGAAGAGATATCCTTGCCTATATGATTTTAATTGCGCAGGTAATCGAAGGAAAGATTAGCATTGCGGAATTTACCTTAGGCTTAGGTGTCGTAACCGGACTATCCGGGTGGCTTTCGGGAATCCGGTATGAAATCGGAGAACTGTTGGAAGGTAATCATATGATGTGTCAGTATCGGAAAATGATGGATTACCCGAATACCTTTTTAAGAGAGGAAGGCAAACCTGTCCCGAAGGAATGGATGGAAGGGAAGCTTCCGGAAATCGAGTTTTGCCATGTGAGCTTTCGGTATGAAGACTGTGAAGAAGATATTTTGAAAGATGTCAGTTTTACTATAAAGCCGGGAGAACGGATTGCACTTGTGGGGCATAACGGTGCCGGAAAAACCACGCTGGTAAAGCTTTTATGCGGATTTTATCATCCGACGGCCGGTGAAATCTTAATCGGCGGATGCCCTTTGGAGGAACTGAATTTAAACCAATATCAAGACCTACTTGCCACCATCTTTCAGGATGTGAACACGTTGCCGGTATCTATTTTAGAAAATGTATCGGGAAAGACAGAAGAGGAGACAGATGTAGAACTGGTTCTAAATTGTCTGAAACGTGCGGGATTGTGGAAGGACGTAGAGAGGATGGAAAAGAAGGAGTTTACAAGTATTTCCCAGGCATTGGACCCGGAGGGAATCCAGCTTTCCGGAGGAATGGTACAGAAGCTGATGTTAGCACGGTGTATTTATAAGGATGCTCCGATTCTCGTGTTGGATGAGCCTACCGCGGCATTGGATCCGATTGCGGAAAGCAATATGTATCAGGAATATGACAAAATCACAAAGAATAAGTCGGCGTTGTTTATTTCCCACCGATTGGCCAGCACAAAATTTTGTGACAGGATTCTGTTTATGGAGCAGGGACGTATTTTAGAGAACGGGACCCATGAGGAACTACTTCGTGCAGACGGAAGATATGCGGAAATGTTCGCAATCCAGAGTGAATACTACAAGGAAGGAGGCGAAGAAGTCTATGAAGGAATGCTTGCGTGAAATAAAAAAGAATTTAGGCTATATTTATAAACTGGCGCCTTCTTATCCGGCACTGAGTATTGCGAATATGCTGTTAAAGAGAGTGAATCCTTTTATTACCATGATTCTCAGTGCGAAAATCATTGATATGATTTTATTAGGAGAAGAAAAGACAAAGATTTATAAATTTGTTCTGATTATGGTGGGAAGCATTCTTGTGATTTCATTGCTTCGTCATCTGCTGGATCATGCGCTGGAAATCGGAAGATGTTTGGTTTCCGACCGGAAACGGCGAGATATCGGATATAAGGCCATGAAGCTGGACTATGAGATACTGGAACGAAACAGTACCATGGAATTAATTTCAAAAGCGGACAGTAACACGGATGCCGTAGGAGGTTTGGGCGGTTATCTTCAGAAGACGGTTAACCTGTTGGGTGCGTTTCTGTCCTGTGTGGCGGCATTCGTGACTATGAGCGGATTGCTTACAACTTCGGAGGGAGCGGGTGAGGGAGTATTGTACTCGTTTTTGAACTCAAAAATAAGTTATGTAGTGTTACTTCTTCTGGTTTGTATCAGTATCGTAATTAACAACAGATGTCAGGAAAAGCAGGAGAAGATTCAGTATGAAAGCTCCCAAGCACAGAACTTAAGCGGAAGAATTTACTGGCTTTTCTTTAATCTGATAAGTGATTATCCCTTAGGAAAGGATATCCGGATTTTTAAGATGCAGGATGTAATCGAGAAAAACGGAGCACAGGCACGGGATGATATCGAACGTGTACAGAAGAAGGCAATCCGTGACGGTCTGAAGGTATCCGTAGGGGAACTTCTTTCCCAGAACATCTTTATCTTTGCGGCCTACCTTTTTGTGGGTATGAAAGCAGTGTACGGGATGATCAGTGTGGGTGATGTGGCGATGTACAGCGGAGCAATCATTTTACTGCAACGGGAAATCAGCAATCTGTTCGGTATCTGGATTGAGCTTAAAACCCATAATATTTATCTGAAAAGCTATACGGAATTAATGGAAGTACCGAATGAGAAGTACGAGGGAACCCTTCCTGTGGAAAAGCGGTTGGACAATGAGTATGAATTGGAGTTTCGTAATGTTTCCTTCCATTACCCGAACAGTGATCGGTTGATATTAAAGAACATTTCCTTTAAACTGAATCCCGGAAAGAAGCTGGCGATTGTGGGAGCCAACGGAGCCGGAAAGACTACCTTTATCAAGCTTTTATGTCGTCTTTACGACCCGACGGAAGGACAGATTTTGTTAAATGGAATTGACATTCGCAAGTACAATTATGACGAATACATCCGATTGTTTTCCATTGTTTTCCAGGATTATAAGATATTTTCCTTCTCTGTTGCCGAAAATGTGGCGGCAGGACCGGAGTATGACAGCAAACGGGTGGAAGATTGCCTGAAGGAAGCAGGGATTTACGAACGTGTCAGTCAGATGAAGCATGGTATTGAAAGTAGGTTGTTAAAGGACCAACAGGACGGAGATGAAGAAGGAATTGAGATTTCCGGCGGCGAGAAGCAAAAGCTTGCGCTTGCCCGTGCGCTGTACCGGGATGCACCGCTTGTTATTTTAGATGAGCCGACCAGTGCGTTAGACCCGCTGGCCGAGCAGGATATTTATCAGAGATTTAACGAGATGGTTTCCGATAAAACTGCTATCTTTATTTCCCACCGGATGAGCAGTTGCAGGTTCTGCGATGAAGTGGTGGTGTTTGATGAAGGGGAAATTGTGGAAACCGGACGACATGAGGAACTGGTAGCGGATTCTCACGGTGTATATCATAAGATGTGGGAAGCACAGGCACAATATTACGTGTAGCTTTGTTGGATGAACAAATATGCTTTTTACAACGGAAGAAAAGGGAACCGCGTATGTGCGATTCCCTTCGTTTGGCTTTATAGGAAAATTCCTAGGAAGCCACTCTATTCAAATAAGGAAAGGTCAATGGCATCTGCCATTTTATCATATGCCTTGTACGGATGTAATCCGTCGCCCGGGGAATAGGTTTTAACAGCTTGGTCAGGTCATTTACACCAAAGAGAATGATACAGTAGGCTACGCCGTCATGTTAAACTTTTGCTTCATGGTGGTTCTCCTTCTTCTTTTTATAGAATTTATTATACTATTTTTTTTATTTTGACTAGATGTATAAGTTTTTTTGTTTTGCGCAGATTGTATAAAGAGATGTTTTTTGGAGGACGGAAAAATGAAGGATTCATCTGTGCAGGAGCGTCCCTTTGGACTACGGGACAAGATTGGATACATGTTCGGTAACTTCGGTAACGATTTTATGTTTACCTTCGCCAGTGTATTCTTAATGGTGTTTTATACTAAAATACTCGGAATCAGCTCGGAAGTGGTAGGCACTATGTTTGTAATCGCAAGATTTCTGGATGCGTTTACGGATATCACTATGGGACGGATTGTGGATCGGATGCATACGGCAAAGGACGGAAAGTTTAAGCCGTGGATTCGCAGAATATGTGTACCTGTAACATTTGCAAGCTTCCTGATGTATCAGTATTCCGTGGCGGATGCTGCGATGACGGTTCGTATCATTTATATGTTTGTCACATATTTGCTTTGGGGAAGTATTTTTTATACGGCAATTAATGTTCCGTATGGTTCCATGGCATCCGTGTTAAGTGAGGAGTCGGATGACAGGGCAGCTTTATCTACATGGCGGAGTGTGGGGTCCGTTTTTGCAAATCTGGTAGTAGGGGTAGGTGCACCGTTACTGATATACAAAACCGATGCCGCAGGTAATCAGATTGTACAAGGTGAAAGGTTTACATTAATTGCCGGAATATTTGCGGTGGCATCTTTAGTATGCTATTTCATCTGTTATTTTCTAACGACGGAACGTGTAAAACTGACCGTACAGAAGCAGACGGAGCATGTCGGTATATTGCAGACGATGAAAGCACTGGTGACAAGCCGCGCCCTGATAGGGATTATCATTGCTACGGTCTGTGTACTTGCCGCACAGCTGTTAAACCAATCCATTAACCAGTTTTTATTTATCGATTATTTCAAGGATAAAAACGGTGTGGCTATTATGACTGCCGTAAGTATGCTGCCGAGTTTTCTGCTTGCACCCTTTGCGGTTCCGCTAAGTAAACGGTTCGGAAAGCGTGAGGTGGGAATCTTTGGATGTGTTTGCGGTGCCGTATCCTGTTACCTTCTTTTTTTCCTGCGTACATCTTCCATGTGGGTATATATTCTGGTCAATGTGGTCGGCTTTTTGGGATTCGGAGTTTTTAATCTGATTATGTGGGCATTTATAACGGATATTATTGATGATGTGGAGGTAAAACACGAAACAAGAGAAGACGGAACCATTTACGGAGCCTATTCCTTTGCACGAAAAATCGGACAGGCGATTGCGGGAGGTCTTGGGGGCTTTGCACTGGCATTTATCGGTTATAATGAAGAATTACAGGTACAGACGGAGGATGTGGTACAGGGAATTTACAGTATTGCTACGTTGATTCCGGCGGTTTTGTATACCTTAGTGGCTGTCAGCCTGTTGTTTATTTATCCTTTATCCAAAAGAAGGGTAGAGGAGAACATTGCTATTTTAAAGAAAAGAAGAAAAGAAACGGACCAAAAGCAAAATGATTGATAATTTCGGTGAAAAATGAAGAATACTGATAAAAAAGAGGGGACGAACAAGGGGTTGTCGCATGAATGAAATGCGGCAACCTCTTTTCGCGTTGACAAATAAGGAAGAATTAGGTATAGTTTTAAAAAGGGAGGAATATTTGGCAGAAACGAAGGGAGGAGAAGATGATTAAACTGATAAAGCTCTGGAAAAGACTGTTAAAAATATTATTACACCGTGTGGTAATTGTAGGAGTTCTTCTTTTACTTCAGATTATCTGGATGGTAGTAAATCTGACGGAGCTTGCCGCTTTTTCGCCGTTTATTCAAACCTCGCTGAATATACTCAGTTTGTTTGCTGTACTTGCAGTGGTGAATGCAAGGGACAATCCTTCTTATAAACTGGCATGGGTTATTGTGATACTGGTATTTCCGCTGCTTGGGGGAACAATGTATCTGCTGTTTTCCGGCTGGCTTCCGTCCAAAAATCTTCGAAACAAGTTGACAAGGGTGGAAAATCAGCTCCGGCCGTTTATCAAGCAGGATAAAGAAGGATTCGATGCGTTGTGTGAGGATGACCCCACTGCTGCCGGGCAGGCACGGTATATAGGTGACTTTGCCAAATTTCCGGTCTGGACTGACAGTACCGCTACTTATTTTAAAAGCGGAGAAGAAAATTTTCCGGTTTTGCTTGATGAACTGAGGAAAGCGGAGCATTTCATTTTTTTAGAGTATTTTATTGTAGAAGAAGGAGAAATGTGGAATTCCATTCTTGACATTCTGAAAGAGAAGGCAGCAGCCGGTGTGGATGTGAGAATGCTTTATGATGATCTGGGCTCTGTATTTGTGCTTCCTTACAAGTATTACAGGACATTGGAGTCTTATGGTATAAAGTGTGAGGCATTTAATAAATTTATTCCGGTCTTTTCTCTGGTCTTGAATAACCGTGACCACCGTAAAATTTTAGTAGTGGACGGGCATACTGCATTTACCGGTGGCATTAATCTGGCAGATGAGTATATCAATAAAAAAGAAAAATTCGGTTACTGGAAGGACACCGGTATTATGGTAAGGGGAAAGGCTGCGGTAAATCTGACCGCGATGTTTCTGACGGTTTGGAACACGGTGCGGCCGACGGATACGGACTTTTCAAGGTTTCTTCCTCATACCTATCATTCCGGTATATTTCACGGGGACGGATATATCCAGCCTTACGGGGATTCCCCGCTTGACAAGGAGACAGTGGGAGAGTATGTCTACCTGAATATGATTTCTGCAGCCAGAAGGTATTTGTACATCTTTACGCCATACCTGATTGTGGATAATGAAATGATGACTGCACTTTGTCTTGCTGCAAAGCGCGGTGTGGATGTTAGAATTGTTACACCGGGTATACCGGACAAGAAACTGGTATACTGGCTGACCCAGTCCTATTACAGGCAGTTTATTGATAACGGAGTGAAGATTTATCAGTATTTACCCGGTTTTATTCACGCAAAGGTTTTTGTATGTGATGATGTGTATGCAACGGTAGGTACAATTAATCTGGATTACCGTAGTTTGTATCTGCATTTTGAGTGCGGTGTATTCTTGTGTCATTGCAATGAGATTGAAAAAATAAAAGAAGATGCGATAGAAACAATGGGACAAAGCCTGTTAATTACAAAGGAACTGGCGCGGCGCAGCCTGCCGGTACGTATGATACAGGCAGTGCTTCGTGTATTTGCGCCACTTTTATAAATGAAAACGGAGGGAAAGAAAATGGCAATACGGATTGACGGGAAAGCAATTTCCGCACAGATTAAGGATGAATTAAAGGAGAAGGTTGCAGCATTAAAGGCTCAGGGTACGGAGGTGTCTCTTGCGGTAATTCAGGTCGGGAATGATCCGGCTTCTTCGGTGTATGTGGGAAACAAGAAAAAGGCATGTGAATATATCGGAGTCCGCTCTCTGGCATATGAGCTGCCGGAAGAAACAACGCAGAAGGAGCTGCTTGAGCTGATTGAGGAACTAAACGGCAGAACGGATGTCAATGGGATACTGGTGCAGCTTCCTCTTCCGAAGCACTTTAATGAGGAGGAGATTCTGCTTGCGATTTCACCGCTAAAGGATGTGGACGGCTTTCACCCGGAAAATGTAGGAAATTTAAGTATCGGAAGAAAAGGCTTTGTGTCCTGCACTCCTGCCGGTGTAATTGAACTGTTAAAGCGCACCGGGATTGAAATGGAAGGAAAGGAATGTGTGGTACTTGGCAGAAGCAACATTGTCGGTAAGCCGATGTCAATGTTAATGCTCCGGGAGAATGCAACCGTAACGGTGTGTCATTCCAGAACAAAAAATTTAAAGGAAATTACAAAGCGGGCTGATATTCTGATTGTTGCGATAGGAAAACCACGCTTTGTTACTGCGGAATATGTGAAAGAAGGAGCAACGGTAATTGATGTAGGCATTCACAGAAACGAGGACAATAAGCTTTGCGGTGATGTTGATTTTGCATCGGTGGAACCGGTTGCGGGTGCAATTACACCTGTTCCGGGTGGTGTGGGTCCGATGACAATCGCCATGTTAATGAAAAATTGTGTGGAAAGCGTAGAGCTGCAAAAATAGAATGGAAGGGATATTATGCGGATTTACTTTATTTCATTAGGTTGTGATAAAAATCTGGTGGACAGTGAATATATGCTGGGACTTCTGCGTGATGCAGGACATACACTGACAGAGGACGAACAGGAAGCGGAAGCGATTGTGATTAATACATGCTGCTTTATTCATGATGCAAAGCAGGAGAGTATCGAAACAATCTTAGAAGCATCCGCATACAAAAATATCGGGAAATGCCGGGTGCTTATAGTCACAGGGTGTCTTGCGGAGCGTTACCGCAGTGAAATTGCCGCCGAGATTCCGGAGGTGGATGTGATTCTCGGAACCTCCTCTTTTGATGAGGTCGTATCTGTGCTTTCTAAGGCGGAACACGGAGAAAGGGCAGAGGTTTATAAGGAACTGACATATCTGCCGCTGCCACAGACAAAGCGTGTCAATACAACCTGCGGATATACCGCATACTTAAAAATTGCGGATGGCTGTGAGAAGTTCTGTACTTACTGTGTAATTCCGTCCATCAGAGGGAAATACCGAAGTGTACCTATGGAGCGGATTATAGAAGAAGCAGAGCAGCTTGCAAGGGACGGGGCGAAGGAGCTCATTCTTGTGGCACAGGAAACTACCCTTTACGGCGTGGATTTATACGGAAAGAAGATGCTACCGGAGCTGTTAAGGAAGCTTTGCGCCATAGAAGGACCGGAATGGATACGATTGCTTTATTGCTATCCGGAAGAAATAACCGATGAATTGATTACGGTCATGAAAGAGGAAAAAAAGATATGCCGCTATCTGGATTTGCCGATTCAGCATGCCTCCGACACGGTATTGAAACGAATGGGACGCCGTACTACAAAGAAAGAATTGGTCCGGCTGATCAGAAAGCTGCGCAGGGAAATAAACGGAATAACACTTCGTACATCTCTTATTGTCGGATTTCCGGGAGAAACGGAGGAGGAGTTTTCAGAGCTGCTTGATTTTGTAAAAGAGGTACAATTCGATCGTCTGGGAGTATTTACCTATTCAAAAGAAGAAAATACTCCTGCCGCAAAGATGAAGGGACAAATTACCGCAAGAGAAAAACGGCGCAGACAGAAAGAGATTATGGAGCTGCAACAGGAGATTGCCTTCAAGCATGCAAGGCAGAAAATAGGAAAGCGTTATGTAGCCATGATTGAAGGGAAAATGCCGGGTGACGGCGTGTATCTGGCACGTACCTATATGGATGCTCCGAATATTGACGGCTATCTGTTTGTGGAATCAGACGAGCAGTATGAATCCGGAGAGTTTGTGAAGGTAAGGATAACCGGAGCAAAAGGGTATGACCTGATGGGAGTTAATATCGAAAAGAAGAAATTGTTTTAGGAGGAAGTTATGAATTTACCGAATAAGATTACGATATTCCGCGTGATAATGATTCCGATATTCTTAGTATTTATGCTGGTTCCGGAGATTCCTTACGGAAACTGTATTGCGGCGGCTGTATTTGTTGTTGCGTGTCTTTCCGATGCTCTTGACGGATATCTGGCAAGAAAGAACAATCTGGTGACAAATTTTGGAAAATTTATGGATCCGCTTGCCGATAAGCTTCTGGTGTGCTCTGCATTGATTTGTTTTGTAGAGCTGTCTTATATGCCGGCGTGGATTGTTATTGTGATTATCGCAAGAGAGTTTATTATCAGCGGATTCCGTCTGATTGCGTCCGATAACGGTGTTGTGATTGCAGCAAGCTACTGGGGGAAATTTAAGACGATAGCGCAGATGATTACCTGTATTTTGCTTATTATAAAGCTGCCGTTTGCGTGGGCACATGTAGCAGAACAGATTTTTATATGGCTTGCTCTTATACTTACGGTAGTTTCACTGTGTGAATACATTTGGAAGAATAGAAAGGTTCTGATTGAAACAAAATAAATCCGTGATTTAATGTTTCGTTCACGGATTTACCATGAAAATGACATACTTGGCTGTTATGGTAAATGAGAAGATGGGAAAGAAGGGGAGCGTTTCGAGAGAGTAGAGCAATTATAGAAAGGAGCCCTTATGGTAAGAAAGAGCGGAGTTTTTTTATGCGGTTTTCTTGTTCTTTGTATGCTGGCAGGCTGCGGCAGAGGTTCAAATGAAAAACCGATTTCGCCTACGGAAATGCCGACACCGGATAGTTCCGTTTCAACGACACCAACGGTTACCGATCCTGTACATTCTCTGACGGTTGTACCGTCTCAAACAGCAGAGATGCCGATTTATACCATCAACGGAGACATGACGGAATTGACGGAGCTGACAGCCCTGATTGATGCGGGTGAAGAAATTACGGCACAGACGGTAACGGATGCTGTCGTTGATGCATTAGCCGACAGTGCTGTTTATGTTACTGTAAACAGTGTGACGCAGAGTGATACGGTTATTATAGTAGATTTTGCCGCTTCGGCACCTCCGGTAAGTACGGTAGGAGCCGGTATTGAAGGGATGATTTTAGATGCATTCGGGCAAAGTCTTTTAGATAATTTACCGGATTGCAGCGGTGTAAGTTTTACGGCAGACGGAGGTGCTTACGTATCCGGACATTTTGAATTCGGAAAAGGTGAGATTTATATGCGTCGCTAATCAGAAGAAAACGGGCCGGGGCTGTCGCACGATAGCCCCGGTTTTAAAATGAGAAGGAAAGGACTATTCATGAAAAAAGTGATTGTAATCGGCGGAGGTGCTGCGGGAATGATGGCAGCAGCCGCGGCGGCGGAACACGGAGCTTCGGTTGTCTTATTGGAAAAAAACGAAAAGCTTGGGAAAAAGCTTTATATTACGGGGAAAGGCAGATGTAATGTAACCAATGCCTGTGATTTGGAGGAGATTCTTAAAAAGGTAGTAGTGAACAGGCAATTTCTTTACAGCGCACTGTATACTTTTACAAATGAAGATACCATGCATTTTTTTGAGGATTGCGGTGTACCGCTTAAGGTTGAGCGCGGAGAAAGGGTTTTCCCGGTTTCCGATAAGTCCTCCGATGTCATTAACGGAATGGCAGGAAGACTGAAACGGGCAGGGGTGGATGTACGGTTTCGAACAGTAGTAAGCAAGCTTTGTACAGAAAACGGAAAAGTACACGGAGTGCTTCTGCAAAACGGAGATATCATTTCATGTGATGCATGTATTGTGGCAACCGGAGGGCTTTCCTATGCATCCACCGGTTCTACAGGGGACGGATATACTTTTGCAAAGCTTTGCGGGCATACTGTGACGGAATGTTATCCTTCTTTGGTAGGACTTAAAATTACGGAGTCATTTGCAAAGGAGCTGGAAGGTCTTTCCCTAAAAAATGTGCGGCTTCATGTGATTCAGGGGAAAAAGGAGCTTTATAATGATATGGGGGAGCTTTTGTTTACAGCAGACGGTGTCAGCGGACCGCTGGTGCTTTCCGCATCTGCGCATGTTACGGATAAGCTGTCGGCAGGCGAAACGATTTTAAAACTGGATTTGAAGCCTGCCATGTCGAAGGAAGAGCTGGATGCACGTATTTTAAAGGATTTTAGTGAAGTGAAAAATAAACAGTTCAGGAATGCATTGGATAAACTATTGCCACAGCGTCTGATTAGGGTTATAATTGCTATGAGCGGTATTGAAGAAGATAAACAGGTAAATGCTGTCACAAAGCAGGAGCGCGCAGTATTAGTGGATGTATTAAAGGGAATGACGATGCATATAAAAAAGACGGGTGGCTTTAATGAAGCGGTTATTACCCGCGGCGGAGTCTCGGTACGGGAAGTGAATCCCTCCACTATGCAGTCGAAGCTGACGGAGGGACTATATTTTGCCGGAGAAGTGTTGGATGTGGACGCACTTACCGGAGGCTATAATCTTCAGATTGCATGGTCTACCGGGTATCTGGCGGGATGTTCTGCGGCAGAGGAGAATTAAATATATGAAAATGAAAACGGTGGCAGTCCTGCTATGTTAATTTAAAAGTGTGAAGGCACGGGAAGGAAGAAGCATGGGATATTTCAGTATAGCACTTGACGGACCGGCAGGAGCCGGAAAAAGTACGGTTGCAAAGAAACTGGCAAATAGGTTAGGGTATATTTATGTGGACACGGGGGCAATGTACCGTGCCATGGCATTACATTTTATTCGCAACGGGATTGCGGAGGATGATTTCGAGGCAATGGAGGCAGCCTGTGATTCGGCCGATGTGACGATTACCCATCAGAATGGAGAACAGGTAGTTTTATTAAACGGAGAGAATGTGAACGGGCTTATACGGACGGAAGAGGTTAGTCATATGACCAGTGTTTCTTCCGTAAATAAGAAGGTTCGCTTAAAGATGGTGGAATTACAACGCAATCTTGCAAGGCAGGAGAACGTAGTAATGGACGGAAGGGATATCGGCTCTTATGTTCTGCCGGATGCGGATGTAAAGGTGTTTTTAACGGCAAGCGTCGAGGTCCGTGCAAAACGCCGCTATGACGAGCAGATAGCAAAGGGTATCAGGTGCAGCCTTTCTGAAATAGAAGAGAATATAAGAGAGCGGGATTACCGTGATTCACATCGTGAGTTTGCACCGTTAGTGCAGGCAGAGGACGCGGTTTATTTTGATAATTCCGGTATGACCATTGAGGAAAATGTGGAGAAGCTCTATGAAATGTGCATGGAAGCACAAAGATAAATAAAAGACATATGTGCAGGAAAGACGGTGGAACAGCATGGAAGTAACAGTTGCGAAAAGTGCGGGCTTTTGTTTTGGAGTCAGGCGGGCTGTGGAGCAGGTGGGGGAACAGCTGCGCCGGGGGAAAAAAGTGTATACCTACGGACCTATCATTCATAACGAAGAGGTGGTACAGGAGTTTGAGAAAAAGGGAGTACGCATTTTATATCCGGAGGATGAATGGGAATCCGTGGAAAAGGGTACAATAGTAATACGTTCTCACGGCGTAACAAGAAAAGAACAGGAAAAAATGCTCTCTTGCGGCTTTGAGGTTGTGGATGCGACTTGTCCGTTTGTTAAGAAAATTCATAAAATTGTAGAAGAACAAAGTTCGGCCGGGCGGAAGATAATCATTATAGGTGATGAAACGCATCCTGAGGTAGCCGGCATACGCGGCTGGGCGAGGGGAGAGGTTTTTGTTGCGGATTCCGTGGAAAAAGCGGAGAGTATCAGTGTTTCCGAGGATGAAAAGCTGTGTATTGTAGCCCAGACGACATTTAATTACAAGAAATTTCAAGAATTAGTTGAAATTTTTGAAAAAAAGCGGTATGATATAATTGTTCTGAATACGATATGCAATGCAACCGAAGAACGACAGTCGGAAACCGCACGATTGGCAGCTATGTCGGAGGCTATGATTGTGATAGGCGGAAGGCAGAGTTCCAACACTAAGAAGTTGTATGAAATCGCAAAGAACGCATGTGGAAATACTTACTATATACAGAAACTCGATGACCTGGATTTAAGTCAGTTTAAATCTTTTCGTTGCGTAGGTATTACAGCGGGGGCTTCCACCCCAAATACTATTATCAAGGAGGTTCAGAAAATCATGTCTGAAATGAGTTTTGACCAATTATTGGAGGAGTCTTTAAAGACAATACACAACGGAGAGGTAGTCGAGGGCACTGTGATTCGCGTTAAAGAAGACGAAATTGTCTTGAACATAGGCTACAAGGCAGACGGTATCATTACCAGAAGTGAATATACCAATACTCCGAATGTGGACTTAACTACGTTAGTTAAGGAAGGTGACACCATGCAGGCTAAGGTCCTGAAGGTGAATGACGGTGAGGGACAGGTTCTCCTTACCTACAAGAGACTTGCTGCCGAGAAGGGCAACAAGAAGCTTGAAGAGGCATTTAACAACAAAGAAGTTCTTAAGGCAACCGTTTCTGCCGTATTGGAAGGCGGCTTAAGCGTTGTGATTGATGAAGCCAGAATTTTCATTCCGGCAAGTCTTGTATCCGACACTTATGAAAAGGATTTGAGCAAGTATAAGGATCAGGAGATTGAGTTCGTAATCAGTGAGTTCAATCCTCGCAGAAGAAGAATTATCGGTGACCGTAAGCAGTTACTTGTTGCAAAGAAGCAGGAGCTTCAGAAGGAGCTTTTTGCAAGAATCCAGATTGGTGACGTTGTAGAAGGCAAGGTTAAGAATGTGACCGATTTCGGTGCATTCATCGATCTTGGCGGTGTTGACGGCTTGCTTCATATTTCCGAGATGTCATGGGGCAGAATCGAGAGCCCGAAGAAGGTATTCAAGGTAGGCGATACCGTGAAGGCTTTCATTAAGGATATTCAGGGCGAGAAGGTTGCTCTTTCCATGAAGTTCCCGGACCAGAATCCGTGGGCTGATGCCGAAGAGAAGTTTGCTGTAGGCAACATCGTTACCGGTAAGGTAGCAAGAATGACCGATTTCGGTGCATTTGTTGAGCTTGTTCCGGGCGTAGACGCACTGCTTCATGTTTCTCAGATTGCAAGAGAGCACGTTGAGAAGCCGGCAGATGTATTGAAGGTCGGACAGGAAATCGAAGCAAAGATTGTAGATTTCAATCTGGAAGATAAGAAGATTAGCCTTAGCATGAAGGCTTTGCTGGCACCGGTTGCAGAGGAAGCTGCCCAAGCAGAGGAAGAAGCTACCGACGCTGAATAGGAAAGGTAGAAGGTAATAATTTGAAAACGCCTCGGCAGTCTGTTTTGAGGTGCGTAGATGTATTTTTTTCAAAAGCATGGCGCACTCTTGCGGCAGATGCCGGGGCATTTCTACTATCGTGAGAAATTTGCGGAAAAGCTTCCGCCCGCAATTAATAGGAGGAAACTGATATGGCAGATAGTTATGAACAGTTTAAAAAGGATGTGTATCAACTTACAAAGATAGATTTGAATGCATATAAAGAACGTCAGATGAAGCGGAGAATCGATGCATTGATTGCAAAACATAAGATTCCTACCTATTCCGAATATGTAAGTGTATTAAAGACGAATAAAGAGCTTTTTGATGAATTCGTGAATTATCTTACGATTAACGTTTCCGAGTTTTATCGAAATCCGGAATTATGGAAAGTAATGGAACAGGAAATTATTCCTGTTGTGCTGGAAAAAACAAAGTCACCGAAAATCTGGAGTGCTGCATGTTCTACGGGAGACGAGCCGTATTCTCTGGTAATGCTGTTAAACAAGTTTCTTCCGTTGTCTCAGATACATATTATTGCTACGGATATTGACAAACAGGTGCTTGATAAGGCACGTATGGGATTGTACAACGATAAAAGTCTGAAAGGATTACCGCCCGAGTATATAAAGAAGTATTTTACAAACGTAAATGAGCATAATTATCAGATAAACCAGGATGTAAAAAGGTGCGTGGAATTCAAAGAACACAACTTATTAAAGGATGCATATCCTTCTTCCTGTGATATGATTGTATGCCGGAATGTATTGATATACTTTACCGAGGAAGCAAAGGTGGACATTTACAGAAAGTTTAATAATGCTCTGCGTCCGGAGGGCTTTTTGTTTGTTGGCTCCACGGAGCAGATTATTCAGCCTGCATCACTGGGATATAAGTCCTATCGATCTTTCTTTTACCGTAAAGAGTAATTTTTTGAAATAGTGGTTGATTTTTAAAGAGAGATTTAGTATAGTGAGTTATAGACATGAAAGGAGTAACACATGGAGGAACAGACGATAGTCAGAGTTGCCGTGGATGCTATGGGAGGAGACAATGCTCCGGCAGAAATAATAAAGGGGACTGTACTGGCGGTTTGTGAGGATAACCGTGTCCATGCTGTTTTAGTTGGCAAAGAGGAAGTCATCAGAGAACAATTAAAGCAGTATACTTATGACAGGGAACGGATTACCGTGGTTCATGCGGAAGAAGTAATTACAAACGAAGAAGCACCGGTGATGGCGGTGCGTCGGAAAAAGGATTCTTCGATTGTAAAAGCGATGACTTTGGTAAAGAATAATGAGGCGGATGCGTTTGTCTCTGCCGGAAGTACGGGAGCCGTACTGGTAGGTGCACAGCTGATTGTCGGAAGGCTACCGGGAGTGGAGCGGCCGCCGCTTGCACCGTTGCTTCCGACCAGTAAAGGAGTCTCTCTTTTGATTGACTGCGGTGCAAACGTAGATGCAAGGGCATCTCATCTTGTCCAGTTTGCAAAGATGGGGTCCGTTTATATGGAAAATGTCATCGGTATTAAGAATCCTCGTGTCGCAATCGTGAATATAGGTGCTGAGGAGGAAAAAGGAAATGCACTTGTAAAAGAGACATTTCCGCTTTTAAAGAACTGTAACGAAATAAATTTTATCGGCAGTATCGAGGCAAGGGAGATCCCGTCGGGCTATGCGGATGTGATTGTTTGTGAGGCATTTGTAGGTAATGTTATTTTAAAGCTTTATGAAGGTCTTGCGGCAACCTTAATCGGCGAGATAAAGAAAGGCATGCTGTCGTCTCTTCGCAGTAAGCTAGGCGGTTTGCTTGTGAAGCCGGCGTTAAAGGAAACCCTAAAGGATTTGGATTCTTCAAAATACGGCGGTGCGCCTATGTTGGGACTTAAGGGGCTTGTGGTAAAGACTCATGGTAATTCAAAGTCGGATGAGGTGAAAAATTCCATTCTGCAGTGTATTGCTTTTAAAGAACAAAACATCAGCGAAAAAATCAAAAGCAGTATTATGGTAAATGAAAACGATTGAAAGGAGATAGAATTATGGAATTTGAGAAATTACAGAAAATAATCAGCGAGGTTTTAAATGTGGATGCAGATGAAATCACGATGGATACTACATTTGTAGATGACCTCGGTGCTGATTCATTAGATGTTTTTCAGATTCTGATGGGAATCGAAGAAGAGTTTGATATTGATATTGCAAATGAGGCGGCAGAGGGTATTGTTACCGTAGCGGATGCCGTTGAACAGATAAAAATTGCATTAAATTAGGTTTTGCACCGATAGGATTAAGGGTGTCGCCACGACACCCTTGTTCATTTGTTATATGGGATTTTCAAAAAACAGAAAGTCTGTGAGTACGGAGAAAGGGGAAAACGTATGCATACGAATACGGAGCTACAGGAAGAAGAATTGCAGAGACGCCTGAACTATGTATTTAAGGACCGCGGACTTTTGCGTCATGCGCTTATTCACAGTTCCTATGCGAATGAGCGTCATTTAAAAAGGGAAGAAAATAATGAGCGTCTGGAGTTCCTGGGGGATGCGGTATTAGAGATGATTTCAAGTGAATGCTTATATAAGAGGAATCCGCAGATGCCCGAAGGGGAACTGACGAAGCTGCGTGCAAGCCTTGTTTGTGAACCGACTCTGGCACAATGTGCAAAGGAACTGGAGCTTGGTAGATATTTGTTACTCGGAAAAGGAGAAGAGGCTACAGGAGGGCGTGACAGAAATTCAATTTTGTCGGATGCCTTTGAAGCGGTAATCGGTGCGATTTATTTAGATGGTGGCTTTACTAATGCAAAAGAGTTTGTAGAGCACACTGTGCTTTCGGAGATTAAGCACAGAACGCTCTTTTGTGATAGTAAGACTATCCTACAGGAACTGGTACAAAGCAGACACAAGGGGGTTCTTTCTTACCGGCTGCTTTCGGAGGAAGGACCGGAGCATATGAAAAGGTTTACGGTATGTGCCTGTCTTGATAATGTGCCGCTTGCAAGGGGAGAAGGTAAAACAAAGAAAGCGGCAGAACAGGAAGCGGCATACCAAAGTGTATTACTGCTTCGCGGGGATACGGGAGAATAAAGAACGGGAGAACGGTTTATGTATTTAAAAAGCATAGAGGTACAGGGTTTTAAGTCCTTTGCCAATAAAATCGTGTTTGAGTTTCATGACGGAATCACCGGCATTGTAGGACCGAACGGTTCCGGAAAAAGCAATGTAGCGGATGCGGTACGCTGGGTACTTGGCGAGCAGAGTGCAAAGCAGCTTCGCGGAAGCCGTATGGAGGATGTTATCTTTGCGGGTACACAAATGAGAAAGCCGCAGGGGTTTGCCTTTGTTGCAATTACTCTGGATAATTCCGACCATAAACTTCCGATTGAGTTTGATGAAGTGACAGTAGCAAGAAGAGTGTATCGTTCCGGTGAAAGTGAGTATCTGATTAACGGAAATTCGTGTCGTCTGCGTGATGTACAGGAGTTGTTTTTAGATACAGGTATCGGTAAGGAAGGATATTCCATTATCGGTCAGGGGCAGATTGACAAAATTTTAAGCGGAAAGCCGGAGGAACGCAGAGAACTGTTTGACGAAGCAGCAGGGATTGTAAAATACAAAAAAAGAAAGGCTGCCGCAGAGAAACAGTTAGAGGAGGAAAAACTGAATCTTTCCCGCATTACCGACATTCTCTCGGAAATCGAAAAGCAGCTGGGACCGCTGGAAAAGCAGCAGACGGCAGCCAGAGAATTTCTTCGCCTCAAGGAAGAATTAAAGCAGGTAGAAGTAAATGTCTTTCTGATAGAGCAGGAAAAGCAGGAAACGGCGGAACAGGAACTGGAAGAGAAGATTTGTATCGTACAGAATGATTTCAACGAAACTTCAGTCGAATACGAAAGCAGTAAGGAAGCGTATGAGCGTTTTGAACAGGAATCGGAAACCTTAACCGGACTTCTTACCGAAAACGCTGCCCGTAAGAATGAATTACAGCTTGATATCCAGAAAAAGGAAAGTGAGATTAAGCTTTTACAGGAACAAATTTCTTCCATCAGAATCAGCGAGTCGCATTATAAAGAACGGAAAAGTGTTGTAGAAAGGGAACGTGAAGAAAGGTATGCGGAGCTGACCCGGTTTAAAAATGAAAAATCGGAGGTTGACAGTAAGTTATATAAATTAGAGGATGCAAAAGAGGAAGCAGACCGGGAATTGGAAGAAATCAGGGAAAGGATTAACGGGTATACCAATGAAATAGAGAACCGGAATGCGGATGTGTTCCGGCTTCTGGAAGAAAACGGTACGATTAAAACAAATGTACAGCGTTATCGTACCATTCGTGAACAGAACCAGATTAAAAAAGCATCCCTGACACAGAAAATATTAAAAAATCAAACCGAAAAATCTGTTGCGGAAACAGCGGCAGAGGAAGGAAGAAAACGCCTTGCAGATATTTCGGACAAGATTTCGGAGCGGTTGGCGGGAAATCGCGCAGACGAGGCAGAGCTTATTAAAATCAGGGAAGAGTTAAGCCGTATCAGGGAAGAATACGAGCAGACACAGAGGGAATGTATCAGAGAACAGTCCAGAGCGGAGTCTTTACGTAACATATCCGAGCGTTACGACGGATACGGTGGCGGTATCCGCCGCGTAATGGAACAAAAGGACAAAGAACCCGGCATTATCGGTGTAGTTGCGGATATTTTTGAAGTCGAAAAGAAGTACGAGACAGCAATTGAAACTGCCCTTGGGGGAAATATTCAAAATATTGTCACCGATACCGAGGCAACCGCAAAGCGGATGGTGCAGTTCCTGAAGCAGAATAAGGCGGGTCGTGCTACATTTTTGCCGTTAGATGCAGTGAAGGAGCGGACAGTAAACAGTCAGGACAATGTGCAAAGAGAAAACGGTGTAGTCGGATATGCGGCAGATTTAGTAAAAACGGAATCGAGATATCAGTCGATAATATCCTTTTTGCTCGGAAGAATCGTAGTAGCGGACACGATAGATAATGCCTTGCAGCTTGCAAAAAAATACCGCTATACGCTGCGTATTGTTACTTTAGAGGGAGAACAGCTCAGTCCCGGCGGCTCCATTTCCGGCGGTGCCTATAAGAATGCAAGCAATCTTCTCGGAAGAAAAAGAGAAGTGGAGGAAGCGCAAAAGCGTGTGGAACAGCTCGGTGAACACCTGATAGAGATGGAAGAGCGAAGAAATACGTTGCGCTCTCTGAGAGAAGAAATCACGGCGCGTCTGGAAGAATCAAAGGCTGCCCTGCAGGAAGAGTTTTTATTGCAAAATACCGCGAAGCTGGAGCTTGACCGTATGGAGGCAGAGGCGATAGAGCATTCCTCTTCCTACGATGAAATCCATAATGAGCTCATGGAGATTGAGGCTCAGGAGCGGGAGCTTGCGGATAATATTGAAAGAATGGAGCAGGCCCTTAGGGATAATGTTTCAGAAAGTAAGCATAACGAAACATGTATTGAAGAATGCGGTCATCATCTGGAGGAGGAACGCCGTCTGGAACAGGATTCCATGGAAAAGGGGGAAAGCCTTCGCATGGAGTTGAGTACCGTTTCGCAGAATAACCGTTTTCTATCGGAAAACATTGCACGTATCGAGGGTGAGATTGCAAAGCTTACCGGTGAGGAGCATGAGCTTTCCGACGGAGGTGCAGGTGCGCTTGATGCTGTGACGGAAAAAGAAACGGAAATTACAAGGACAAAGAAGACAATAGAAAATCTGTATGAGGTCTGTGAGGCTCTTGAGAAAGAGTCGGAGAATCTTACAAGACGTCGCGAGGAAGCGAACGGGAAGCATAAAAGCTTTCTGGCAAAACGTGAGTCTTTGTATGAACGTAAGGCGGAGTTGGATAAAGAGCTGTTCCGTCTGAATGATAAGAAGGAAAAGCTAAAGGAACAGATTGAGACACAGTGTGCTTATATGTGGGAAGAGTATGAAATGACGTTATCCGATGCCGCAAAACTACGGGAAGAAGGTTTTGAGAATCTTCCGCAGGCAAAGAAAAAGGCTCAGGAGCTAAAGAATAAAATAAAGGGCTTAGGTTCGGTAAATGTTAATTCCATTGAGGAATATCGCGATTGTATGGAAAGGTTTTCCTTCCTGGATACACAGCGTAATGATCTGGTGACGGCAGGGGAAACACTTACAGCTATGATTTCCGAGCTGGACGGGAAAATGCGGGTACAGTTTGAAGAAAAATTCGCACAGATAAAGGAACAGTTTGATGTGGTTTTCCGTGAATTATTCGGTGGAGGTAAGGGCACTCTTGATTTGCAGGAGGACGAGGATATTCTTACGGCCGGGATACGGATTAATGCACAGCCGCCGGGGAAAAAGCTTCAGAATATGATGCAGCTTTCCGGTGGAGAGAAGGCACTGACAGCAATTGCTTTGTTATTTGCAATTCAGAATCTAAAGCCGTCTCCTTTCTGTCTGTTAGATGAAATAGAGGCAGCTCTGGATGATTCCAACGTAAAGCGGTATGCCGGTTATTTACATAAGCTGACGAAGTATACACAGTTTATTGTAATTACCCATAGACGGGGAACAATGGCGGCAGCAGATACTCTTTACGGAATTACAATGCAGGAAAAGGGTGTTTCCACGCTGGTTTCCGTAAATTTGATAGAAGATAAGTTAGACGCATAAGAGAAAAGCGGAGGAGTGGCTTCAAAAAAAGGCAGGAGGGTGTTATGAGCGAAAAAAAAGGTTTTTTCGGCAGGCTGGCGGAAGGGCTTTCCAAGACCAGAAAGCAGATTGCCAGCGGATTTGATTCGCTGTTTTCCGGTTTTTCCGGCATTGATGATGACTTTTATGAGGAATTGGAAGAGATTCTGATTATGGCCGATTTAGGAATGAATACCACGGAGGCAGTAATCGAAGATTTAAAGGACAAGGTAAAAGAACGCCGGATAAAGGACCCGGAAGAGTGCAAAGCACTCTTAAAGGAGAGTATATGCGAGCAGATGCATGTACCGGAGAATGCGTATGAGTTTGAAAACCGCAAATCGGTTGTACTTGTAATCGGTGTAAACGGCGTAGGAAAGACTACATCAATCGGAAAGCTGGCATGGCAGTTAAAGAAGGAAGGAAAGAAGGTACTGTTAGCAGCGGCAGATACTTTCCGGGCAGCAGCCGCAGAACAGCTGACCGAATGGAGCAAGAGAGCCGGTGTCGATATTATTGCACAAAAGGAAGGTGCGGACCCGGCGGCGGTAGTTTTTGATGCGCTGACTGCTGCAAAGGCAAGAAATACGGATGTTCTTCTTTGTGATACCGCAGGCAGGCTTCACAATAAGAAAAACCTGATGGAGGAGCTAAAGAAGATTGACCGTGTTATTTCAAGAGAATACCCGGATGCATTTCGGGAAACGCTTGTGGTGCTTGACGGTACTACAGGGCAGAATGCACTTTCACAGGCAAAAGAGTTTAATGAGGCCGCAAAGATTGACGGAATCATTCTGACAAAGTTAGACGGAACGGCAAAGGGCGGTATTGCGGTAGCCATACAGGCTCAGATGAATATTCCTGTGAAGTATATCTGTGTTGGTGAGCAGCTTGAGGATTTGCAAAAATTTGACGCAAAGGCATTCACGGATGCCCTTTTCGACGGGGAGTAAAGAAACGGAGGATATGTAGTTATGATGACAATGGAGCATTTTGAGGAAGCAGTGGAGGCCGTAAAGCGCGTAACCGCGCCGACAAAGCTTGTTTACAGTAAGTTTTTTTCCGAGCAGACCGGAAACAAGGTGTATTTGAAGCCGGAGAATATGCAGGTAACAGGCGCGTATAAGATTCGCGGTGCTTATTACAAAATCAGCACTTTGACGGAGGAAGAACGTTCCAAGGGATTAATTACCGCATCTGCCGGAAATCATGCTCAGGGCGTTGCATATGCGGCAAAGGAATATGGCTGCAAGGCAGTCATTGTTATGCCGACTACGACACCTTTGATAAAGGTAAATCGTACCAAGAGCTATGGTGCTGAAGTAGTGCTGTACGGAAATGTATATGACGAGGCTTGCGAATATGCGTTAAAGCTTGCGGAAGAGCACGGATATACTTTTATTCATCCGTTTGATGACGAAACGGTAGCAACCGGGCAGGGAACGATTGCCATGGAACTGTTTAAGGAGCTTCCGACTGTAGATATTATTCTTGCTCCGGTAGGCGGTGGCGGACTCTTAGCCGGAGTATCTACTCTTGCAAAGATGTTAAATCCGAACATCCGGGTAATCGGTGTAGAGCCGGAGGGTGCAAGCTGTATGAAGGCGTCTCTTGCCGAGGGTAAGGTAGTAACGCTGCCTTCTGTGGATACGATTGCGGACGGTACGGCGGTAAAGACTCCGGGAAGTCATATTTTTCCGTACATACAGCAGAATGTCGATGAGATTATGACGGTTTCCGATAAGGAGTTAATCGTGTGTTTCTTAGATATGATTGAAAATCACAAAATGGTAGTGGAAAACTCCGGACTTCTGACCGTTGCTGCATTAAAGCAGCTGCCTTCCCAGGGAAAGAAAGTAGCGGCTATCATGAGCGGCGGAAATATGGATGTTATCACTATGGCATCCGTGGTGCAGCAGGGATTGATTTTGCGTGAGCGTATTTTTACGTTTTCCGTACTCTTGCCGGATAAGCCGGGTGAGCTGGTTCATGTGGCATCGATTATTGCGGAAAATCAGGGAAATGTTATCCGGCTGGATCATAACCAGTTTGTCAGCATTAACCGGAACAGTGCAGTGGAACTGACCATTACACTGGAGGCATTCGGTCCGGAGCATAAGCAAAAGATATTAAAAGCATTGGAGAAAGCAGGTTATAAGCCGAATGTAGTGGCACCAAAGGCAATGTATCAGTAAAACGGAGGGGTTATGAAGCTGATTATCGTTACAGGAATGAGCGGCGCGGGAAAATCAAAAGCAGTCGATTTTCTGGAAGATGCAGGGTATTACTGTCTTGACAATCTTCCGGTAAAGCTGCTTCCGTCGGTTGTGAACTGGATGGCAATGAATAAGGAATTTCCGCAAAAGGTAGCGGTTACGCTGGATATTCGAAGCAAGGATATTTCGGACAGCTTTTTTGCTGCCCTTGAGTCGGTGAAAAATGCCGGAGTTCCTGCAAGAGTGTTGTTTCTTGAATGCGAAGATGCAGTGTTAATCAAGCGTTATAAAGAAAGCAGACGTTTACATCCGCTTATGAATCTGGAAAACCGTGCGGATATATCCACGGCACTTTCCGAAGAACGAAAGGTTCTTGCATCTGTACGTGAATCGGCGGATTATATTATTGATACCTCTTCTCTGGCAACAGCGATGTTGCGGGAAAAGATTGTGGATTTGCTGGAATCGGATACGGATGAGGGAATGCTGCTGCACTTTATCTCATTCGGATATAAGTACGGAATTCCGGCAGAAGCAGATTTGGTATTTGATGTACGATGCCTTCCGAATCCGTTTTATGTGGAGAATCTGCGGATATTGACCGGATTGGATGCTCCGGTACGCGAGTACGTTTTTTCCACAGATGAGGCAGAGGGGCTTTTTTCACGGATTCGGGAGCTGCTTGAATATTCCGTTCCGTTGTACGAAAAAGAAGGGAAAGCACAGCTTGTAGTAGCATTCGGCTGTACCGGCGGACAGCATCGTTCCACAGCATTTGCATACCGGATGCAGAAGGAGTTTGAAACAAGGAGGGAAAACGTAAAGCTTTCCTGCAGAGATATGAGCGTGAACAGGGATGAAGTGAAGAACCGGTAATGATATATTTTTAAAGGTGCAGACAAATGACAGGTTTGCACCTTTTTCTATATCCCGGAAGCTCCATGAACGAAATATAAAAGGGCAGATGCTATAAAATAATTGTTTACATGTATGTTGATTCATGGTATACTAAATCTGTCCTTATTGTTCCGGTCGGAATGTTTTTCCAAATTATTTTTTAAAAGCGGTTGACAAAAATAAAAGATAGTTGTATTATAACTATAGAAAGAACATTCGTTCGCGAACATATGAGCGTATGGATGCTTGATTCCGAGGAGGTTTTATTTATGGCAAGTACAGAAAAGATAAAAGCATTAGAGTCTGCCCTGCAGCAGATTGAGAAGCAGTACGGGAAAGGTTCGGTTATGAAGCTTGGAGATACCAGTGCAAATATGAATGTCGAAGTTGTTCCGAGCGGTTCACTGAGTCTTGATGCTGCGTTAGGGCTCGGAGGGTTTCCTAAGGGGCGTATCGTTGAGATTTACGGTCCGGAATCCAGCGGTAAGACTACCGTTGCCCTGCATGCGGTAGCGGAGGTGCAGAAGCGGGGAGGTATTGCAGGATTTATTGACGCGGAGCATGCGCTTGATCCGGTGTATGCAGCGAACATCGGTGTTGATATTAATAATCTTTATATTTCACAGCCGGATAACGGGGAGCAGGCACTTGAGATTACGGAGACTATGGTACGTTCCGGTGCAGTGGATATTGTAATTGTGGACTCCGTAGCGGCTCTTGTTCCGAAGGCTGAGATAGAGGGCGACATGGGTGATTCCCATGTGGGTTTACAGGCACGTTTGATGTCTCAGGCACTTCGTAAGCTGACCGCTGTAATCAGCAAGTCTAATTGTATTGTTATCTTTATAAACCAGCTTCGTGAGAAGGTCGGCGTTATGTTCGGTAATCCGGAGACGACAACCGGCGGACGTGCTCTGAAGTTTTATGCATCAATTCGTCTGGATGTAAGACGAATCGAAGCATTAAAGGCAGGCGGTGACGTAGTAGGTAACCGTACCAGGGTGAAGGTTGTAAAGAATAAGGTGGCTCCGCCGTTTCGAGAGGCTGAGTTTGACATTATGTTCGGACAGGGAATCTCTAAAGAGGGAGATGTATTGGACCTTGCGGTTGAGGAGAACATTATTCAGAAGAGCGGTGCATGGTTTGCATATAATGACGAAAAAATCGGTCAGGGTAGGGAAAATGCAAAGTTGTATTTAAAAGAGCATCCGGATGTCATGGAAGAGGTAGAGCAGAAGGTGCGTGAAGTGTATGCTTTTCCGGGCTTTTCTGGAACGGTAAAAGATAGCGGTTCTAATGAATAATAAACAGTTTAAGAAGTAGGCGTAGTGTGTGGGACTGTTGTACTCTGTGCGACAGTCCCTATAATTTAAATGAGGCGATACTTTATGATATTGGAGACTGAGGAGTATAAGAAGGATAAATGCGGCACAGAAAGAAAAACTGTAAAGAAACGTACCGTTTTACTGGACGGAGAAGTATATTGCCGCTGTTATGAAAAAGATTTATCGGATGTAGGATTAAATTCCGGGGAGGAAGCGGAGAAAGAGAAGCTTGAACGCCTAAGCCGGGATGTATTGCTGCCGCGAGCCAAACATCGCGCTCTTTTTTTATTGAACAAAAGACGCTATACGAGACAGGAGATGGTAAACAAATTAAAGGAGGACGGCTATCCTGTAACGGTGGTTGATGATGTGCTTTTTTATCTGGAGGAGCTTCACTATGTGGATGATGTTTCTTATGCGAAAGGATATGCTTCTTTTTTATTGCTAAAATGCAGTGAACGTGAGGCATTTCAAAAAATGATACAGAAGGGTTTTGAAAAGGAGACTGTTTCAGAGGCATTAGAGAATGCAAGAACAGAATATTATTTTGAAAATGGTAGTGCCGAAGAGGAAACGGAGCCACCGGAGCATTTAGCGATTCGTACCTACTTAAGAAAAAAAGGGTATCAACCCGAAGAAATATCTCCGGAGAAGAAAAGAAAAATGGCAATGTCACTTTACCGAAAGGGTTTTTCATACTCCGATATTAATGCAGTAATGGGAGAATGGGAAACAGATATCCCCTGCGATTAAGCACTTTCCTGTAAAAATCGGGTAGGGGGTAGATAATTATTTTATCTACCGACCTCCCACACCACCGTACGTACGGTTCCGTATACGGCGGTTCTTTAGTTTTCACAGACTACCAGGTAATAGTCAAGCATGGATGTATATCCTAGCTTGGCTATT
>JAQXLY010000047.1 GCA_029012365.1 Lachnospiraceae bacterium
AGACCAGAGATTTGCCTCCACCTTCCTTCAGATTCGCAGTCACCCACGACACCCTTGGTTTTGGCTGTGTCCTTCCCACTACTAGGGCGAACTAGGGACTTGCACCCTTTAGCGACGTGCGCCGCAAGGCGCACATACAAAGGATGAAGCAGGTATTTTCCCTGTTTCATCCTTTCTATCTATCGTTTCATATTCCCGAGTGGATTGATTATTCATCAAATCCGGCATATTCCTTCAGTAATAAAGCACCGAAATATGCATACTTAGGCTGCCATTTACGGTCAAGTAACAGCGGATTGTATTCCTGTCTCCAGGAAAGAGCATCCGCAAATCCCCAGAACGTAAGAGAATCTGTTTTTAACGTACCGTCCTTTACTCTCTGCATCAGCCCTGAAATCAGATTGTAATAGAACTGACCCTGAATTTTCTTATTCTTATCTGTCGCATAGCCAATGTCCTGATATTTTCCCAGACAAACATCCAGCTCTGTCAGATTCACCTTAATTCCTAAGGAAGACAATCTGTCAACAGTTTTAAAATAATCATCAAGATTGTCCATTGTGTACAGGTGAGCCTGGAATCCGATTCCGTCAATCAGATAATTGCCGTCCGCATCAACAAGCGTCTGAATGAAGTTGTACAAGGTTTCTGTCTTAAACTGCTCATTATAATCGTTGTAAAACAAATCAATATATTCCGGTGCGTACTTATCTGCAAAGTAAAATGCCTGCCATAAATAATCATCACCTATTGTAGCAAGCCAGTTGCTGTAACGCTTCGTACCGTCCTCCATCCATGCTTCGTTTACAACATCATAGGCATAGAAAAGCTCCAAATATCCCTCTTTCTCCAACAGCTCGAATACCTGACGTATATAGCTTTCCATACGTGCAAGCATTGTATCTCTGTCAACCAGCTTTCCGGACTCATCAAAGTTATCATAGAAAATCCACTGCGGTGTCTGACTGTGCCAAATCAGGGTATGTCCACGCACTGCCATGTCGTTTTCGCTGCACCATGCAAGCAGCTTCTCAGTAGCAGGTGAAAACTTTACTACCAAATCTCCGGCAGCCTTACTGGCTTCCTTGTCTAATATGTAATCCGGCTTTAATTCATTCTCAAAAGTAATGCTGTTAAAATGCTTTTTAATAAACTCCTGGCAATCTGCATTGTTTGCCATGTACTCGGACAAACAGGTACCTGCCTTTAAGCCGTATTCCCCTAATACCTCCTTGTAAGTTTCCGATACAACCGGAATCGGTGTAACCGTCGGCTTTGGTGTTGCCGTCGGTTTCGGGGTAGCGGTCGGCTCAGGTGTGGCAGTCGGTTCTGCCGTCGGCTGTGCCTCCGCTGTCGGTGTCGGAGTCATCTCCGGGTTATTTGTTTCCTTTGCTGTGCAGGCTGCCATACAAAATGCCAGTATTGCAATACCTGCTCCCAACTTCCATTTTCTCATAATTCTTCCTTCTCCTTTTAATTATTATTCGCTCATCCGCGCCAGCTTTGCTGCCTGGTCGGCTGCTGTCAGTGCATCCACAACCTCTGTTAAATCACCGTTTAATATTTCATTCAGACGATGGGTGGTCAGCTTGATTCGATGGTCGGTTACACGCCCGTCCGGGAAATTGTAGGTACGAATCTTCTCGGAACGGTCTCCCGTACCCACCTGACTTCTTCTTGCCTCCGCTTCCGCATCATGTGCCTTCTCAAGCTCTAACTCATACAGCTTTGCACGAAGTACCTTTAATGCCTTATCACGGTTCTTTAGCTGTGACTTCTCATCCTGACAGGAAATCACGATACCCGTCGGGATGTGGGTCAGACGTACTGCGGAGTCGGTCGTATTAACGCACTGTCCGCCGTTACCCGATGCGCGGAATACATCAAACTTACAGTCATTCATATTTAGCTCTACATCTACTTCTTCCGCTTCCGGCATAATTGCCACCGTTGCGGTGGAAGTATGAATACGTCCGCCGGACTCCGTTACCGGTACACGCTGTACCCGGTGCACGCCGCTCTCATACTTAAGCTTAGAATAAGCCCCCTGTCCGTTTACCATAAATACCGCTTCTTTAAAACCGCCGATACCGTTTTCATTGACATTCATCAAATCAATCTTCCAGCGGAAGGTTTCCGCATACTTTGCATACATCCGGTAAAGCTCCGCCGCAAATAATGCCGCCTCGTCTCCGCCTGCACCTGCACGTATTTCCACAATTACATTCTTATCATCGTTCGGATCCTTTGGAATCAGCAGAAGCTTTAAATTCCGCTCACACTCTTCCAGCCGTTCCTTCGCTTCGGCAAGCTCTTCCTTTGCGAGCTCACGCATTTCTTCATCGCTTTCCTCATCAAGCAGCAGAAGACTGTCTTCAATATCCTGCTTCGTCTGCTTATAACGCTTATACTCTGCCACAATATCCGCCAAATCATTCTGCTCCTTCATGAGCTTACGGAATCTTGTCTGGTCATTTACAACGCCCGGATCACTAAGCTCATTCTGCAACTCCTCATAGCGCTGTAACAAATCCTCTAATTTATCAAACATCTTTGCTCTCCTTATTCTGAACCGGCCATACCGCAAATACCATACGGTCCAAACCGGCATAATCCTGTTTCACCTCAACTCCGGTATATCCTTCCGTGATTAACAGCTCTGACACCTCTGTTCCCTGGTCATAGCCGATTTCAAACATCAGTCTGCCTCCCGGATTCAAATATTCCTTTGCCTCTGCACAAATTCTCCGGTAAAAGTACAGCCCGTCAGCTTTACCGTCTAACGCAAGTTCCGGCTCAAAGTCCCGCACCTCCGTCATCAGTTCCCGGATAATCCCGCTCTTAATATAAGGCGGATTGGAAACGATAATATCATAGGTTCCCTCAACCGGTTCAAACAAATCCCCGCAAAAGAAAGAAATCTCCGCATCCTGTAAAGCAGCATTCTCCTTTGCAATCTTAAGCGCAGCCTCGGAACAATCGGCAGCCGCTACAAGGGAAGGGCTTCCAAGCTTTGCCACCGTAACGGCAATGCAGCCTGAACCGGTACATAAATCCAACACCCGCTTCCCGGATGCGCTCCGAAACACCGCTTCCGCCAAAAGCTCTGTTTCCGGTCTCGGAATCAGAACTCCGGGTCTCACATGAAACTTTATTCCGCAAAATTCCTGTTCTCCCGTAATATACTGTACCGGCTCATGCTTAAGACGCCTCTCAAGCATAGAAAAGAACCGTCGCTCCTGCTTATGCGGCACATTCAGACCGGCATTCAGAAGCAGCTCCGTCAGTTCTGTGCCGCACGCATGGCAGACAAGCGTTCTCACATCGGTACGTGCCTCCTCAAACCCTGCCTCCGTAAGCATTCTTATACCGGCTGACATCAATTCGGAATATGTCATGAAATACCACCTTTAATGTTCATCATCACCGGAACGTTCCATTACCGTTCCCTCTCCCTCATAAACAAAATACTTGTTTAATGCCTTAAGAATCTCGTCCTCTTCCTCCTCATCCTCATCAATCTCATAGCCGGATGCCACTTTTTTACCGGAACCAGCCTTTCCTGCTTCTTCCGCTTTATCAGCCGCGGATACCTTTGCAGCAAGCCGGACTCTGTTCTCCTGTGCCGCAGCCTCATCAGGCTCCTGCTTTTTTACAGACGGAAAGCTCCAGTCAAACTTTGAAGCCACTTCCTCCTCCGCTTCTCTTACTTCCTCCTGCTTCTTTAATTCCGCAGCCGCAAGCTCCCCTGTTACAACCTCCTGTGTCTTTTCCGCATGTACATTCTTTTCCTTTGATGCTTTCTTAACCTTACCGTTTTTCTTGCGGCTTTTCTTTGCAAAATTCTCATCCAGATATGCCTGCCAGTCAAATACCGCCTCAACCGATGCTACCGCCACGCGAATCATGTCATCATCCGGTTCCCTTGTAGTTAATCCCTGCAGCCAAAGCCCCGGCTTACTCAAAACAGCCACGAGTTTTGAATCACTTGAACCGGCCAGCCGGATAAACTCATAGGACACACCGGCAATCACCGGCACAAACAGAATACGCACCACAAAGCGAAGCCAGAGTGTTTCCACACGGACAAAAAGGAAAAACAACACACTGATTAACATAACAAACAGCAAAAAGCTCGTACCGCAGCGCTTATGAAGTCTGGAACACTCTCTGACATTCTGTACCGTCGGAGCCATTCCGTGCTCGATACAATTAATTGTTTTATGCTCCGCACCATGATACATAAATACACGGCGGATATCCTTTAATCTGGAAATCAGTACAACGTATCCCAGAAAAATCGCAACTCGTAACAACCCTTCTATTAATGTTTTCCACTCATAAGAAAGCACATCTTCATCAATAAAGCTGACTACAGCCAACGGAAGAAGCATAAAAACGGCAACCGCCAGTATGATTGAAGCAAAGACGGTACCGCCCATAATAAGCTTATCGGCTTTTTCACCGAACCTGTTCCGGAGCCAAAGCTCAAACTTTCCCGGCTGTTCCTCCTCATCGTCAAAATATGCGGCAGATGAGGTCAGCATCTTCATACCCAGTACCAAAGACTCCACAAAATTTACTACGCCACGTACAATCGGGACTGCGAGACATTTATGTCGTTCGGTAATACTGACACATTCTCCCTTCTCTACGGCAATCTCACCGTCCGGCTTTCTGACAGCCACCGCATAAAGGCTCTTATTCTTCATCATAACGCCCTCTAATACGGCCTGCCCCCCAATACCTGATGACTTCATGTGTTCCTCCTTCTTCCAATGTCTTATAAGCAAAGCAGGTTGAGATTATCACAACCTCAACCTGATTTTCGTTCTTTTATGTTTTGTTTAGTTCTGGCTTAAACCATATCTACGGTTGAACTTATCAATAGCACCGCGCGCAGCTACTGCTTTCTGCTGACCGGTATAGAAGGAATGGCACTTGGAACAAACTTCCACATGGATTTCCTCTTTGGTAGAACCGGTAACAAATTCATTACCACAGTTGCAGGTTACCTTTGCCTGATAGTATTTCGGCTGGATTGCTTCTTTCATGTCTTTCACCTCTTTATCTCCATAACTTAAAACAGCTTTTTCATTATAGCATGTTTTTTTTAAAAAAGCAATAGCATTTTTCATTTATTTTCTTTTTTTGAAACAGTTCAGCCTTTTAGTGTTTAATCGTTGTGGCGACGGAGTATTCTAAAGGGAACCCGCTCTCGCTCATGCAGCAACGTAGCAGTACTAAGCTCGAAACCACCTCGCTAAGTACTGACGTTGCCTTATGGTTCTCTTTAGAATACTCCG
>JAQXLY010000048.1 GCA_029012365.1 Lachnospiraceae bacterium
CGCACGCTCCTTTCCTTACCCCGTATCTGTTTATCCAAGGAAGCACTGATTAATTCAGTGCTTCCCTAGAAGCCTCCGGCGGATCGCACGAATTTGCAGTAGAAATTGTAGCTTCGCTACGCAAATTCGGCGTGGAAACGCTTTAATCAGCGTTTCCCTAAAAATTTAATATTATTATAGACTTTCGACGAGCATTTCAACATAGGCTATAGCGGATTTTTTCTGCTATAGCAGTAATTACTGTACTTTTTTGTCCTTCTTTTTCCTGCAAATCGCGGCGTTTTTTTCAGCCAGTTTCTTTACAAAAATATTATCCCGCTTTTATGAGCTTGCATTTTTTTACCGAATAGACTAAAATAATTTTTAGCATACATTTCGGAGGTATTTTATGAACGGTTCATCTTTCGGAAATTATTTTAAAATAACGACTTTCGGTGAATCCCACGGTGCCGCACTCGGTGTTATCGCAGACGGTGTCCCGGCAGGGATTCCTCTTTCAACAGAATATATCCAGACTTTTTTAGACAGACGAAAACCGGGGCAGAATATCTATTCCACCCCGCGTAAGGAAAGTGACCTTGTAGAAATCCTTTCCGGCGTGTTTGAGGGAAAAACCACAGGCACATCCGTTGCCCTCTTAATCCGCAACGAATCCCAGCGTTCCGCAGACTATTCGGAGATTGCCTCCTACTACCGTCCGGGACACGCGGATTTTACTTTTGATGCAAAATACGGCTTCAGGGATTATCGGGGCGGCGGACGCTCCTCCGGACGTGAAACCGCGGCAAGAGTAGCGGCAGGTGCCGTTGCCTGCGCTCTGCTTGACGAGCTTGGAATCAAAGTATGTGCCTATGCAAAATCAATTCATAATCATATTTGCTTTGATACAAAGGATTATTTGGCGGAACACTATTCTATCGAAGAGCTTGTTTCCATGCGTGATAAGAGTCCGCTTAATATGCCGGATGCGGAGGCTTCCGCGCGCTCAGAGGAATTTTTAAACAGGATGCGAAAGGACCTTAACTCCGTCGGCGGCACAATCGAATGTGTTCTTCACGGACTTCCGGCCGGACTCGGTGACCCGGTATTTGAAAAGTTTGATGCCCGTCTTGCCCACGCCATGCTTTCCATAGGTGCGGTAAAGGGCTTTGAAATCGGCTCCGGCTTCGGTGCTGCACTCCTTACCGGCACAGAGCAGAATGACCCATTTTACACCGATGAGGACGGTACTGTCAAAAAGCGCACCAACCGCGCAGGCGGTGTTCTCGGCGGCATGACCGACGGCTCCGACGTATTATTCCGTGTTGCCGTAAAGCCGACACCGTCCGTAAACGCACCACAGGAAACCGTAAAGAAGGACGGCAGCTCCTATACCGCCAGAGTCACCGGCAGGCACGACCCGATTATCGTTTCCCGCGCGGTTGTGGTGGTAGAATGTATGGCAGCGCTTACGGCGGCGGACGCACTGCTTGGCAATCTCGGAAGTAAGCTTGACCATTTAAAGAAAATCTATACCCCGGAGCTCTAGTATAGCAGTTTTTAATTAACATTACGGAACAGTTTCATTGTAACGCCGATGCAGGAGTACCCCTGTTCCTTTATCATGCAGGCAGCGACACTGGAATCCACGCCTCCGCTCATTGCAATCAATGCCTTTTCCATTTTCCTACCTCAAAATACTCTACTTCTTAATTGCATCCAGTGTTGTCTGTTTGCCGCCGTAAATGCCGAGCGGCTCTACATGAATTGCCGCAACCGATACGATATGGGTATTGTTCTCTTTGTTGAAGTCATCAAGATACGGAACATGCTGGAAATAGTTTGCATCGATATCTCCGCTTTCCACAACATTGTTCGGCTGAACATAATCGGTGAACTCTTTAATATCAAGCGTAATCTTCTTTTCCGCCAGAATATCCTTTACAATCGCAAGAATCTCGGCATGAGGTGTAGGAGAAGCCGCAACGCTGACCGTTTTTCCTTCCAGTGCCGTATAATCAACAGAAGCATCATAACCGTCGGTCGGGTTATCTACCACAGACACAACAGCACCGTCATATTCGGATGCAATAAAATCAGCCACCTGTTTGCTTTCCAGTGCCGCAACAAGAGCCTTAATCAAATCAGAATTTTCATTTCCTTCCTTTACGGCAAGGATATTGCCGTATGCCGAGGATGAGCCCTCAATGCCAAGCGCATCCTTTGTCGGATTAAGCTTTGCTTCGATAGCATAGTTGGAATTGATAACCGCATAGTCCACATCCTTCAGTACATTCGGCAGCTGCGCCGCTTCTACCTCCTTAAATTCGATATTGTACGAATTTTCTTCAATATCGCGGATTGTGGCAGTAATACCGGCACCAGCCTTCAGCCTGATATATCCCAAATCTTCCAGAAGAAGCAGTGCTCTTGCTTCATTGGTAGTGTCATTCGGAATCGCAATCGTTATCTTTTCGGATTTTTTTCCGCAGCCGGCAAATGAAAATACGGCAATAAGTGCAATAAGTAAAAGTGAAATGTATTTTTTCATAATTGTTGTCTCCTTTTCGTTTCTGTTTTTTCATGTTCTGTTATTGATTCATTCAAATATCACATTCGCCCGAAACGAAAATTCTCTCTTACGAGCTTTTCAAATTTTTTTCCCATACAATACACCGCTCTTTCTATTAACCTATCAATTAGGTTTGTTGTATTGTAGCACCTATTACCTACTATGTCAATAGGTTATTTTGCAATAATTTTAGTTTTGCTAAATTCTATGCCCCTAAATTATATATTCTTCATCAAACTAAACGTAAAAAAATAAAGCGTAAAGTATAGAACATATGTTTATTTTGTGATATAATACAAACGAAGTGAGGATTTGTAAGCTTGCTTACAGAATCCGAGCGCAGTGATACTGCCACCCCAGACCATAAAGGAGGGATACTTATGACCAGTCTTCTGCTAGTAGATGATGACGCGGATGTTTTGGAAATCAACCGGAAGTACCTGACCGGCGAAGGATTTACCGTCCACATTGCGGACACACCCCAAAAAGGAATTG
>JAQXLY010000049.1 GCA_029012365.1 Lachnospiraceae bacterium
ATCTGTAACAAAAGAAAACATTCGTTGAAAATTGTATGAAGAACACCCCGCCTGTTGTGCTACAATTGAAAAATCAATCTCACCGGTCAGATTCTTTTCAATATAGTCAAGTGCAGCATTCATTTTCATCAACATATCCATAACAGTTCCTCCTTTCAATCAAAGTATACTTCAGCAAAATAATTACATCGCAACTATTTATGCACAATTTTGTTGTATCAACAAATTCAAGTTATCTAGCTGTTCGACATATTGGAATTTGACTCTCTATTCATAATCTGATATTTCAAATCTACATTCCATTGCTCCGTTGACAATTGTATCTAAAATCTTAACTGTTACCTTCTTTTCAAAAACTTCAGAAAACAATTTTGTATACCAACCAGCCGAACACTCACAATACCCTTTATTTATTTTCTCAATCTGCTTCGGTATGTTACAATAGCATTCTTTGTATATACCGATAATCTTTCCCTCTGAAATATGTAGATTTCCTCCCCCGATATGCTTTTCGTTTAATGAATCCAAAAACTCTGTTATGTTATTGGCATTGTTATGTAGCTTTTTCGCTTGCTCAATAAGGTTTGCTGACAAACAACAACCTCCACATTTTCGCATAGTCTCAACCATACATATATTCATATTCTCAGCAGTATTTAGAATTTCATTAATATACTTTGCTTGTTTAAGGGGAGTTGCATTTTCAGCAATCATGCCAAGTTCTGAACAAATCACAGAAACATTTTCAATCTCCATATTCTCCACTACTCTTCTTGCTTTATTCATACCATTACCTCCATAAATTCAAATTCATGCGTGCTTTCAATCTCTCAGTAAGACTGGAAGTTGTCAGTCTAACGCAACAAGGTCAGACTTCTCATAACGATTGTGTCCTTGCAAACTCTTTTTATATTTCCAACAGATAATAGCTTCTTCCAAATCTCTTCCTTGATTATCTTCGAAGAAATCCCGAATGTATGTATTATACTCAAATTGTTTATCAATCGTTGTTTTACCTTTTTTCTTTTCTTCTAAAATCTGATAATATGCATTAATTGCATCACCATAAGTCTTTCCGGCATTGCTCTTTAACCATTTCTGGAACAAAACTTTAAAAGAAAAATTTTTACCTATTTTCTCTTTAAAAAAGGCTCTATGTTTTTCGGAACATACTATATTGGATTCAATTAGTGTATTCTCTGTAATTAATCCAACATCTGTTGTTGCTTTTCTTTTTGCAGAAGTTTCTAATACCTTTCCCGTATCAAGAAAACAGGCAATCCTATCTGTAAGCTCAATCTTTCCACCCGAAACAGGCAGATTATTATCTCTACAAAACTCAACCAATTCTTCCTTCAAATAATAAAAACTTCGAAAAGTTTCTCCATCTAATTCCTTATTCAAATCTGGTCTTTCACTCATTTGCATTCTCTCCATCAACTTCAAATTGAACAAAATCGCTGCGCGATAGCCGTCCAAGGTTATAGCGCAGTTTTCACTTTTTTCAAAATAGGCAGTGACAAGATTGTCCCAAGATAGTATTGTTAAAGTGCGACCCAAAACAAACTTCATAAACGGGCTTAGTCCCGACAACTGCCTATGAAAATAATACCACGATTACTCTGCTTACACAAGCAGTTTTATTTCACAAATGCTCCTCCGTGATAGGTAGTTACTATTGATTACTACTTTTATTTCACGGAGGTTATTCTATGTACGAAGATATTTTTGAATTAGTAGCTATTGCGGCACAGAAAAAAATCTAAAAGAATCTACCGTAATAGCGTATTGCCATGCCCTTAGTCCATTCCTTAATGCTACCGGTAAACCTTGGCGGGAACTTACTGTAGCCGATGTGGATGATTACCTGACCACAAAAAGACTGATGGGTATTTTACCCGAAACCTATAACCACTACTATGGTGCTTTGCGCTTCCTGTACAAGCGCGTCCTTAAACTCAACTGGGATGAAGATGAAATTCCCCGTATGAAACGTGACCGTTCACTGCCTACGGTTCTTTCAAGACAAGAGGTGAATGCCATCCTTGATGCCACCAAAAACCTGAAATACAAGGCAATCTTTGCTGTTATGTATTCAGGCGGTCTTCGGGTGTCAGAAGCAACCCATTTGCATTATGATGACATTTCCCGTAGCAATCACTCCATTCACATCCGTAATACTAAAAACAGGATAGACCGTTACACCATTCTTGCTGACCGCACTCTTGATATCCTTACAGAATACTGGTTCAAATGCGGAAAGCCCAGAAACATACTATTTCCTAGTCAGACAACGGGAGAATATTTAGACATCTCTGCGGTAAATCAGGTATTAAGAAGAAACTCTGAACGCGCCGGACTTGTCAAACACGTCACTTCCCATGCATTCAGACACAGCTTCGCAAGTCATCTTCTGGAAGCCGGATGTGATATTAAATATATTCAGGCATTATTGGGGCACTTGGATCCTAAATCCACTGAAATTTATCTTCATGTAAGCAATAAAACTTTACTTGGCATCAAAAGCCCTTTTGATGTACAGGAGGATTCATAATGGAGCATCCGACTGTACAGGATATATTTCTACGTTTTTATCCGCGATACCTTAATAAATACACACCTTCTCCACAACAGTCCAAGGGTGCCAACTGCATCATCAACTGCAAAACCGGGGCTTACGGTGCCAACATAAGTGTATGTGAAGACTGCGGGCATTTGCAGATTCATTACAATTCCTGCCGGAACAGATGCTGTCCCATGTGTCAGGCTCTGCCTAAGGAAAAGTGGATGGACAAGCGTCGCGAGGATGTCCTAGAGGCGCCTTACTTTCATGTGGTTTTCACTGTACCGCAAGAGCTGAATCCTTTAATCTACAGCAACCAACAGCTTTTATACGATGCCCTGTATCATTCCGTATCAGCAACCATCAACGAGCTGACAGAAGATACAAAACATCTGGGCGCAAAGGTCGGCTACATCTGTGTATTACATACATGGGGTTCCAAAATGAACTTTCATCCCCACATCCATGTCATTCTGCTTGGTGGTGGACTGACCGCAAAGAATCAGTGGCGTGACAAAGGCGAGGAATTTTTTCTTCCTGTAAAAGTGTTATCCAAGCTGTTTCGTGGCAAATATCTGCACGAACTAAAAACTCTATGGAAAGAAAACAAGCTTCGGTTTCATGGCAGTAGTGAAACGTATCGCAACCATTATACTTTCAAGGAACTCCTGAACCTGTGCTATAAGCAAGACTGGGTTCCTCACTGTAAGAAAACCTTCAACGGTGCACAATCCGTTATTAATTACCTTGGAAAATACACACATCGGATTGCCATCAGCAACCATCGTATCATTCGCATGGATGAGGATACCGTCACCTACTTCGTAAAGGACTACCATGAGGAAGGCAAGTGGAAGGAATGCACCGTTTCCGGCATAGAATTCGTCCGACGCTTCCTAATGCATGTGCTGCCAAAACGCTTTGTCAGAATCAGGCATTACGGATTACTATGTGCCCGGAACAAAACAAAACACCTGGCATTATGCCGTAATCTCCTCGGTTGCAAACAGTATCTTTCAAGGCTTAAGGACATGGAAACACCTCAAATACTTGAACTACTCTACGGCATTAAAGTTACCGTTTGTAAATGCTGTGGCGGTCACCTCAGGAACCCGCAACAGCGAATACCTTTACGAATTTAAAGAGTAATACCCATACTTTTTCGAAACCTCAGTAATGAGGTCTTATTGGCGTGCCCGGATTTCAAAACCCGGCATTAGCTGTAATGACATAGACTTCTCGCTTCAAGCAAAGTGAAAAAATTGAAAGCCCATACATCCATGCTTCGGGGACGCGACTTTGTTCACTATAGAAAAATCGAAATTGGTGCAAATGATAGGGCAGTTTATCAAACATTGTAAGCTGCTTTATCATTTACACCAACTTCGATTGGTTTCTAAACAATTTTCGCTCTCATTGTACCATAAAAACACGTCCCTGTGTATACGTATTTTATTTCTTTCTTCCTCCGACAGCTTATTATAACGGAGCATGGTCTACTTACAGAACACCATCAGAAGCTGTTCTGTCTGGGCAAACAGCGGTAAAACGGAATGTACCGTTAAGTGTCTTATTTTTCGTTTTATAAATCACTTTCTTAGTGAAAAAAACTCTCTTTTCGTGATATTGAACTTACCATACATTTTTTGTACAATACAATCAGAAAGAGCGCTGCTTTCGATTATAAGAAAGTGAGGAAGAAGAGAACATGAAATTAAAAATCGGAGAGACAATAAAGAAGTTCCGGAAGGAACGTGAAATTACTCAGGAGGAGTTTGCAGAGGTGCTTGGCGTGTCCTGCCAGTCCGTGTCCCGTTGGGAGAATGGTCTTTGCTATCCGGATGTGGAGCTGATTCCGAGTATTGCAGGCTTCTTCGGAGTGTCCGTGGATAAGCTGATGGGTGTGGATGACGTAGCGGAGAAACAGGCAGTAGAGCATTATCTGAGTGAGTTTCAGAATGCGATCAGTCACGGCGCGGTGGAGGAGTGTATCCGGATTGCCAGAGAAGGTGTTGCGGAATTTCCGAACAATTATGCCTTGCTGAATAAATTGATGTATGCATTGTTTGTGGCGGGAAGCAATGATGCGGACATCCCGAACTGGAAGGAGAATATGGAAAATTATGATGCGGAAATCGTGGCACTCGGCGAGCGTATTATGAGATATTGTCCGGATGTGGAAATTCGTTCCGAGGCAACGGTGCGTCTGGCATTTCAGCACTGTGAGATGGGGAGAAAGGAAATCGGACGTTCCATTTACAAGACACTTCCGACGATGGAAAGCTGCAGGGAGAGTGCAATCTGGTGGGCACTTGCGGAGGAGGAAAAGCTTCCGCATACCAGAACCTACATTTCTACTGCTTATGCGCATTTGTGGGAGGCAATTTGCCGTTTGATAGTGCTGCTTCCGGATGAGGAGGCAGTTTTGGTATTTGAGAAGATGGATGCTTTGGAGCGTCTGATGTACGATAATGCGCCGAGAACCGGCACATGGAGTAACGCAAACTTTCATTTTGAGTGGGCAAAGTATCTGTTAAAGCTGGGACGGCAGGAAGAAGCCTTTGAACAGCTTCGCTGTGCGGCAGAGGCAGCAATTGTCTTTGACAGTCGCCCGGAGGAAGAAAAAACAGTAACGCTGCTGTTCGGGGAAGTGACCAATAGAAGGTCCGATTTTGACACGGCAGATTCCAGACCGCTTAAGGAAATTCTTCGTGATATGTGGCTTGAGGAGAAGGTATTTGATGCGGTACGGGAGGCAAAAGAATTCAGAGGGATTTTAAAAAGATTGGGTTAGAAGATCTATATAATCCGAAAAACTGTGAGTACATACAAAAATTCGGAGGATTATATGGAGATTATTAGAAACTGGGTGAAGCGTGCTCTTGCGATTAACCGTGTTCTGTCAATCGCAAGAGCGGAAACCGCGTATTGTATCAATGCGACAGCTTGCTTAAATCTTTGCAGAGCTGCCTAAGAAGACTGCAGGGTGGTTTCGGCCTTTTTTAGTTGTTTCAGTAAAAACTGATAGCGTTCCTGAACGGAATTGATGCGATAGATGCTGCTGGATACCAAATCCGGGTCCACGGCATTTTCAAATACGGAATAGGCGGTTTCCAGTTCCAGACGGGTAGCCTGTAATTCTTTTATCAGCGGATTCTCCGCTTTTTTTCTTTTATTAAGTAAGCGCAACATAAGTGAACTCCCTTCGGCTTAGTTTATTCTTAGTATAGACCCGGATATGGAAAAATATACCCCAAAAAACGGTTTGGGGATTTTTGGGAACAAATACAGATTGAAATATGAGTAAACAGCGGAAAGTAGGAAAAAAGTAAAAAAATTATTTTCGGCATTTTTCACAAAAAAATCAAAAAACATTGGTGAAAAAGTCGAAAAAAAAAGAAATTGCGTCAAAGTGGTTGACTTTGCATAATAAAGCGGCTATGATAATAGTATCGAAGCTCAATTCGAGCGAGAGGATTCCGGATACGGAATCTGATTTTCCCACACAAAATATAATATGACATTATGAAAGAGGGGTGTATTTGGAAAAAATTGTTGCAATTATAGACGAAATGCCGGAGTATGCCAAACATTTAGCGGTATATTTAAACGGCAGGAGAAATTTTCCATATCGGGCGGTTGTGTTTCCGGATGTAACCGAAGTACGACAGTATGCGGAAAACGACGCGGTGTATGCGATTCTTGCGGAAGAGAGACTTGAGAAGGAGGTACTTGGAATTGTAGCCGGTACGGAAATAAAACTTTTTCTGATTAGTGAGACAAAAAATGCACAAAGTGCTACATGCCTATATCGCTATAACTCCGCAAGGGAAATAGAACGGCGGCTTATTCAGGAAAATGTAAAAGAGAAGGAAATTCCTGTTATAGGTTTCTTTTCTCCGGCGGGAGGTGCGGAAGGAGAGCTGCTTTCACGAAAAATCGCGGAGCGATTCGGGGCATCCGGAAAGGTATTGTATCTCTCTTTTTTTCCCTTTGGAATTTATGGCAGAGAGTGTGGGGACGGGATGTCGGAGCTTTTATTCTATGTGAAGCAAAAGAAAGCAGAGTTATATTCATATTTTTGTACTTTATTGCAGAAAGCAGACGGAATGGATGCGGTGGGACCGGTGCGCTGGTACACGGATTTACAGGGGATTACTAAGGAAGATATAGAGTGCCTGTTGCGTTGTATTAAAACAAATTCGGGGTATTATGCGGTTGTGGTGGGGGTGGGGCAGTCGGATGGAGCCGGAAAAGCAGTGTTAGCCTGTTGTGACAAGGTTATTGTGCCGGTGTGGGAAACGGAGGATGGCCAAAGAATACAGCAGGAATTTTTACGACAGCTTAAGGAATGCGGGGAAGCAAAGCTTTATTCCCGCATCAGGGAGATTACGGTGCGGGGGGCTTTTCCGGCTGCGCTGTCGGAAGCTGCTGACGAGGCAGTCAGAAAGGAAGGAGAGATTGTTGGAAGAGGTTCGGGAGGAAATACGCAGACAGACACTGGAACGGCTGGATTTGTCGGAGGATTTGACCGATGAGCAGGTACGTAGAGAGATAGAACAAGTGATAGTGGCATACGGCAGAGAGCATTATCTCCCTTTGGAAGAGAAATGCAGGTTAAGGGATGAGATTTTTCATGAAATCCGGGGATTTGATATTTTAGAGGAATTGCTGGCGGAAGAATCGGTGACGGAGATTATGATAAACGGCTATCGGAGCATTTTCTACGAAAAAGGAGGGAAACTGTATTTGTGGGAAAAGCAGTTTTCTTCCGAAGAACGGCTTCGGGACGTAATTCAGAAAATGGCGGCAGGTGCAAACAGGGTTGTAAATGAAGCCTGTCCCATTGCCGATACCAGACTTGCAGACGGTTCAAGGGTAAATATTGTACTTCCTCCTGCTTCCTTGGACGGACCGGCGGTCACAATAAGGAAGTTCTCAAAAGAGCCGTATACGATGAAACGGCTTATAGAGGTGGGAGCGTTATCCGAGGAAGCCGGAAGATATATGCAGGCTGCCGTGCGAAACCGGCGGAACATTTTTATCAGTGGCGGTACGGGATCAGGGAAAACTACATTTCTGAATGCATTGTCAGCGTATATTCCGGACACGGAACGGGTAATTACAATCGAAGATGCGGCGGAATTGCAGATTAGGACAATTCCGAATCTGGTACGCATGGAAGTGCGGAACGCAAGCACGGAAGGCTGTAGCGCCGTAAGCGTAAGGGATTTAATCAAAACTGCGCTGCGTATGCGGCCGAGCCGGATTATTGTGGGCGAAGTACGGGGAGCGGAGGCGCTTGACATGCTGCAGGCAATGAATACGGGACATGAGGGTTCCTTGTCTACCGGGCACGCCAATTCTGCGGAGGATATGCTCTCCAGATTGGAGACTATGGTATTGCAGGGGAGCGATATTCCACTGTATGCAGTCAGAAAGCAAATCGCCTCAGCGATTGATATCTTTGTACAGCTGTGCAGACGGGGTGACGGGAGCCGGGGCGTGATGCAGATTTGTGAAAATGATGGTTTGCAGAACGGGGAGATTGCGCTGCGTGCGGTGTTTGAAGCCGGAAAGGATGCGGAGGGAAAGGTAGTATTACAGTATTGCGGAGGTTCAAAGCTTTGGAGGGAGGAAGTATATGAAGATAAGGAGCAGGCTTAAAGGCGGCCATATCCGGCTTCCGTGGTTTGCCGGCGCGATTGGAAAGGGAGGGATAACCGGGTGCGCGGTTGCGTGTTTGTTTTATCAGAGTCCTTACGGTCTGCTTTTGCTGCCGGTTTGTATTACCGTGGCTATCCTGAAGGAAAAAAAGCGTAAGGAGCGGGCGGAAGCAGAAAGAGAGCAGCAGTTATTTTCTGAGTATCTTTCATTTTTGAGAGAGGCGCTGCAGGTCGGATATTCCCTTGAACAAGCCGTGGGAGAAGCGAAAAAAGGAATGCTGACCACATATAAGGGGGAAGAACATTTTCTGGTTTCCGTAACGCATATGCAGCATAAGATGAAGCTTGGACTGGCAGTGGAAGCGGCTTTTTCGGAGATGGCAGAGGAATCGTCTTGTGAGGATATACGGGATTTTTCGGAGGTATTGTTTATTGCCAAACGGACCGGCGGAGCAGTACAGCGCGTAATTGCGGGTACAGAGCGGATTATACGGGACAAGCAGGAAACGCTTAGGTATATCCGGTCTGCATTACACAGCAGAGAATACGAGGTAAAGGTGATGAAAGGTATGCCCTTTGCAATGCTGTTGTATCTGAATTTGTTTATGGCGGATTTTTTGCAGCCGTTATATCACAACGCCTTCGGTGTCTGTGTGATGTCTGCGGTACTGGCAGCCTATTTTATTCTTTGCTCTTTAGCGGACAGAATCGTGTCTGTGACGCTGTGAAGGGAGATATATGAGAAAAAGGGAAAAGATTCAACTGGTTATGATCGGAGTAATCATAGCAGTGACGGTTCTGTTTCTCCGGTTGCGGGAGAATGGAGACAGTGAGAAGGCGCGGATTTGGATTAATCGGCCTGAGAGCGGTATAAGTAACCGGAAAATATCTCTTCATGTTATGGATACGGAAGAAGAGCTTACACTTCCGGTAGAGGCAAGAGTGAAGTCCGAGGAAGAAATAGATGCGGCATTTTCTGAGACAATTCGTATTTTAAATGAGACTTTAATTCCACAGAGCGGAGAGAAGCCGGTAATCACACAGTCCCTTTCTCTTCCGCGGTACATAGAGGAAACGGGTGTGGATATCCGTTGGGAAAGCTCTGACAATACGGTCTTGTCAAAGGAAGGAAATGTACACAGAGAGGGACTTAAGGAGCCGTGTGAGATTCTTTTACAGGCCCGCATGAATCTGGACGGAGAGTACAGGGAACAGTGGTTTACGGCAGAGGTTCTGCCATATGAGCCGGGGAGCAGAGAAGCTTTGCTTTACGGCGCGGAGGAAGCATTAAAGGAGCTGGAAGAAAAGACCTCCGCTGAGGATGGCTTTTATCTGCCGGATGTAATCGGCCCGGTAAGGGTTGGGATATCAAAGAAAACGGTTTCTGCGGCCGGAGTGATTGCGGCAGCGGTATTGATTCTTCCGGCGGTGATTATTGTGGCAAAACAAAGAGAAAAAGAAAAGGAAAAGCAAAAGCGTGACGAGGAGCTTCTGGCGGCATATCCGGGTCTGGTTACTAAGCTTACGCTTTATGCCGGGGCGGGTCTTAGTCTGCGTGGTTCATGGGAACGTCTGGCGGCAGAGTACCGGAAAAAGGCAGAAGACTCAGGAAAAAGGGATACTGTGGGTGAAGAGGTTATGCTGCTTGCCGGGGAGCTTAGGAACGGAACTCCCGAAGCACGGGCTTATGAAACATTCGGACGAAGAATAGGGTTAAAGCCTTATCTGCGTTGTGCCTCTCTTCTGGTAAGTCAGCTGCAAAAGGGGAGCGGAGGACTGCGGGAGGGTCTGGAACAGGAGGTCGGACTTGCATGGGAGATGCACCGTGAGCGTGCTGTGAAAAAAGGAGAAGAGGCACAGACGAAAATGTTGTTTCCGATGATGGGAATGCTTCTTCTTGTAATGGCAGTCGTAATGATACCGGCATTCTTTTCCATGTAACCGGTTAAAACATGTAAATAAAGTAGGAGGAGAAAGTTATGAACGAAAGTGAAGTACGTATTGCAGAGGAAAATGAATGTATGAAATCCGAAGAGAACGGAAAGAAAGGAATTGCATTTGATAACAGCGGAGTGGCTGTGGTAGAGATTATATTAATTCTCGTCGAAATATTTACTGGGATATAGAGTGTAGATAATGTAAATAAAGGGGGAATAAGAGGTAAAAGGATAACACAATACACAGTAGATAAGTAAGAATGTGTATATAGTAGAACTAAGAAAACTGAATATAGAAGCCATAGATAGTAGAGTCCTTATGTCAGACAAACCACAGTTAATCATACAGAATAATGGAGGTAATGAACATGAAAAGAGTGGTTATTTTGGTAACAGAAGTTGTACTACCTATTGCAGTGGCTATCATCCTTGCAGCTGTATTCCGAACCGTATATGTGTCAGAAGATGGGTGCAATTTTTTATGGCTATGGGTAGTAGTAGGATTTCCATTCGGTATCACGAAGATGGGACACTTCCTTGTACCAGTAAGGCACGACTTGGCATCAACAATAGGCATTTGGTTCTTAAATGTTATGTTTGCAGGTCTTATTGGTGGTGTGGTACTTGTCTGGCGAGTAATTAAGGGCATAGTAAGATGCCTGATAGCATAGGAGGAAAAATTTATGGCAGAGATTATTGTAGTAGCAAATCAGAAAGGCGGAGTGGCAAAGACCACCACAACATTTAACTTAGCATCATCCCTAAGAGCAATGGGGAAAAGAGTATTGGCAGTTGATTTTGACCATCAAGGCAATTTGACATCCTGCTTGGCAAAAGAGGGTAAGCAGTCTATTGATATGACAATAGCAGACCTCATGAATATCTGTATTGAGAGTGAAGATGAAATGGTACTGCCAGAAAAATCAGAATACATCTATGACTGTGATGGTGTGGATTTCATTGGTTCAAACAGAACATTGTCAACAATCGAAGCAAAGCTGTTGGCAGAAGCAGGTGGAGAAAGAACATTGGCAGAAATCATTGAGCCATTAAGGGACGATTATGATTACATTCTGATTGACACGAATCCGTCACTTGGAATACTGACCATCAATGCGCTGGCAGTAGCAGATGATGTGATGATTACAGTTAGTCCCCAGTATTTTTCATTGGAAGGATTGGATGATTTGATTAAGTCCATTGTTAAGGTAAGAAAGAGAATCAATCCCAAACTGGGGATTTCCGGCATCTGTTTAACCATGTGCCATTTCAGAACGAAGCTGTATCGCAGGGTATATCAAGACCTCATGGAATATACAGCAGACAGGATAAAGATTTTTGATTCAAAGATACCTTACACAATAAAGGTAGGGGAATCTCTTTATGCAGGGGAGAATGTAGCTGAATATTCTGCAACTTCTCCGGCAAGTATCGCATATCAATCATTGGCAAAGGAGGTAGTAAGCTGTGAGTAAGGGATTAGAGAAAAGAAAGTTGGCATCTGATGTACTTGATTATTTGGATGATGACAGTGTAAGCGTAAGCAAGGATAATGAAGTAAAGAAAGTACCTGTAGACCAGCTTGTACCATTCCATAATCATCCGTTCAAATTGTATGAGGGACAGAGACTTGATGATATGGTGGAGAGCATTAGAGAGCATGGTATCATGATACCGATACTTGTAAGAATGTATAAGGGAAAGCTGGAAATCCTTTCCGGTCACAATAGACTGAATGCAGCGATATTGGCAGGTTTTACAGAAGTTCCGGTAATTGAGAAGATAGGTCTTAACGAGAAGGAAGCCTATACCTACGTTATTGAAACCAACCTTATACAGAGAGGATTTTCAGAGTTATTGCCAAGTGAACAAGCAGCTGCCCTTGAAATTGAATATGATAGGGTAATCAGTCAGGGAAAGCGTAATGACATCATCCGTGAGATTGAAAAAATGAGTGGCATTGAATCAACCTCTGGTCAATCTGACCAGAAGTTAGATAAAAGGGATGCTATCAGCAGTGAGTATGGAATGTCCGGAAGTAAGATGGCAAGAATGCTTAGAATCAATCATCTGGTGCAGCCCTTTAAGGATATGTTAGATAATAATGCCATAGCAAAGGGAGCATATTTCCATATATCATTTCTGCCAGAGGAAAAGCAACTATGGATATTTAAGGCAGTGAGCGAATACGGCTATAAAATCAGTGAGGATATAGCCAAGATGTTCAGAGAAAATGATGAAACGCTGACAGAGCAGTATGTGAATGATACCATTGATGATTTGGTAAATGGAAAGAAGCAGGAAAAGAAATTCCAGAGCGTGAAGCTCGGCACGGCAGTATATCATAAGTACTTTCATGATGTAGAGCCGAAGGAAGCGGTGTCTATCATAGAAAAGGCACTTGAAATGTATTTTACAAATAAATAGGAATGAAGCAGAGAGCATTTTGTCACATAGGCAGGATGCTCTTTTTTGATAGGAGGCAGGAATGTATTCACAAGAAGATGCTGACAGAATGTGCAGGGAACGGCAACAATATCTGGAGCTTATCCATGAGAATATTGAATACCCATACCTGCTGAATGAATACAGGAAAGAGGAACTGGATGAACTGGTGGAACTTATGGTAGATACCATATGCAGCCAGCGAAGCGTAATCCGGATTGCCGGGGATGACAAGCCAAAAGAGGTAGTAAAGTCACGCTTCCTCAAATTGGATAGCGGTCACATCCGGTATGTGATGGATTGCCTTAACAATAATTGTTCCAAGATAAGGAATGTAAAGCAGTATCTACTTACTGTTTTATATAATGCACCACTTACGATAAACAACTATTATCAGCAGTTGGTCAATCACGATATGAGAGGAGGATTTGAATGAGAATATGGTTATGGGAAAGGGTGCATCCACCTTGTAAGAAAGGAATACACCCGGTATCACAAAGGAAAGGAGGAAACCCATGCAGGATGAAATCAATGAAAAAGTAGTTGCCCTTGTAGTAAATAATGCAAAGATGGGTGCAGCGGAATTACGCCGGGCATTGGAAAAGTACTTGCAGGATCAGAAGAATAAAAAGCCAACTGCAGATGTGCAAAAGCATGGAAAGCAATCTGTAGCGGAACTGATGAAGCAGAATACTGGGCTTTCCAATATTGAGATTACGGATGGAAACATCAAGGATTTTGAGAGAACAGCCCGGAAATATGGAATTGATTTTGCGCTAAAGAAAGATTCATCTGTGCATCCACCTAAGTATATTGTCTTTTTCAAGGCAAGGGATGTGGATGTGATGACAGAGGCATTTAAGGATTATACGAAAGTAAATCTAAAGAAATCGCAGGTCAAGCAGTCAGTACGTGCAAAACTGGCAAAAGCTGTGGAAATGGTAAAGAATATGAAGCAGCGTGAAAAGGTCAGGACAAAGGACAGGGGACAGGAAAGATGAAAAAGGATTTGAAAAAATTGCTTATCCTCAATCTTCCGTTTCTTTTTATCTGGTACTTTGCCGACAAGATCAGCTGGCTTTACCGTATGGTGGATGCCAAGAATGCAGGAATGAAGATATACGGATGTATGATGTACTTCAAGAGTGCATTCAAAAATCCACTCCCCAGTATCCATCCAGTAGATATGCTGGTAGGTGTTGCGGTGGTAGTGATTCTAAAGCTGGCATTGTATATGAAAAGCAAAAATGCGAAAAAATTCAGACAGGGAGAGGAATACGGTTCTGCCAGATGGGGGAAACCGGAGGATATAAAGCCATATATGGATGAAAACCCGGAGCAGAATATCATACTTTCCCAGACAGAAGGGCTAACTATGAACAGCCGTCCAAAGATGCCGAAGTATGCAAGAAATAAGAATGTACTTGTTATCGGTGGTTCTGGTTCAGGTAAAACGAGATTTTTTGTGGAGCCAAATCTGATGCAGATGCACAGCTCATATGTGGTCACTGATCCGAAAGGAACAATCCTTATCCGTCTGGGGCATATGCTTCAAAAGGGCGGTTATCGGATTAAGGTGCTAAACACGATTAACTTCAAAAAGTCCATGCACTATAATCCGTTTGTGTATATCCACTGTGAAAAGGACATCCTCAAATTGGTAAATATCATTATAGAGAATACCAAAGGAGAGGGAGATAAGTCAGGGGAAGATTTTTGGGTTAAATCAGAACGACTATTGTATCAGGCATATATAGGATATATCTGGTATGAAGCACCGGAGGAAGAGCAGAATTTTGCAACACTTCTGGAATTTATCAATGCCAGCGAGACCAGAGAAGAGGATGAGGAATTCAAGAATGCGGTGGATGAGCTTTTCGATGAGCTTGA
>JAQXLY010000050.1 GCA_029012365.1 Lachnospiraceae bacterium
AGACCAGAGATTTGCCTCCACCTTCCTTCAGATTCGCAGTCACCCACGACACCCTTGGTTTTGGCTGTGTCCTTCCCACTACTAGGGCGAACTAGGGACTTGCACCCTTTAGCGACGTGCGCCGCAAGGCGCACATACAAAAAGTGCGACACACCTCATATGCGTCGCACTTTTTGATTTCACCTATTATAACTACTCCCTACTCCTCGGCGGAAGTCAAAAACTCCACATTCACCGAACCGCTTCCGGTATCAAATATGAGTTCTCCCTCTACATTATTTCCGTAGCTTCCCTCCTCCCGCTTCTTTCCGTTCACACGAAAGGAACCGGAACCGCAGTCAGCCTCAATCCGGTAGTTTTCTTCCTTTCCGTTTACAGACAGAGACACAGAACCACTTCCTGATTCAAACTCACACCTTCCGGTCAGACTACCGGAAACGGATATTGCACCGGAACCGCTGTCAAACCTTACATCCTCCGCAACCACATTTTTCATACTGACTGCTCCCGAACCACTGTCAAGCATGAGCCTTCCAAGAGACGAATTATCTATCCTCACACTTCCCGAACCGGTATAAAGCTCTGTATCCCTGCTTACCACATTCTCAGCCGAAACCTTTCCCGAACCGCTGTCAATAAGAAGCTTTTCCGTATCCAGTTCATTTATGAATACCTTTCCGGAACCGCTGTTTATTGTCACCCGCTCCGGATGAAACTCTGCCGGAATCGTTACAACTACACGTTCCTGGGAAGTTATATCGTTATCCCAGAATGCCAGATGAAAGAAAACCTTCGGTCTGTCCTGTACTAAGCTAAGCACTCCGTTTGTACAGCTGATTGCATAGTCCTTTGTAACATTGTCAGCTTCTATGGAAAGCATCGTTCCCCGTTCTACAACCACCTCTGCATCACAATCTACAAAAATACTGTCAATTCCCTGTTTTTCGATTTCTTCAGCGGAATATTGCTCTGAAAAGCTAATCCGCTCTCTTGTATCAAAGCTCTTACTTATTCCTTCTACTCCTACCGCAACACTAAACACTGCGGCAGCAATCGAGCCGAAAATTACAACACAAAGAAATACCGCAAATGCAACTGCACAATACTTAATTATTTTCTGAAATCCGTTCATTTAATATCAACACCTCCGAACATACATAATGCATTTACATACAGCACCGGTGCTCCGCTCTGATTACTGATACGGCTCTTCGCTCCGCCAAACAGCTCCGTACGTCTTACCTTAACGTTTACCCCTGCAGGTACTTTAATATCCACACCGCCAAAAATCGCCGATGCTTCAATCACCGCTCCGTCCTCAATCTCTACATTTCTCAGGTCCAAATCCAGCCCCCCGAAAACCGCATCCGCCTCACATCCGTCAAAAGGCTTGTCATCCGCAGGCATCACCACATTTCCGGCAAAGGTTGCCGAATAGGACTGTGTTCCGTTATAACGTCGTCTTGTACCTGCCAAAAGACTTCCGATTATGATAAAGGAACCGATTATGATAAAGATTGCCGGGACAAAAATCTTCCCTAAGGTTCCGCTCTCAATCACATGATTCCTTTCTAATAAAAGGAGAACACCGCATAGCATAAAAATCATATTTACCGCTCTCGGTCCGTTCTTAATCATGCTCACCAAAGACGGTAAAATAATTAATAGCGTCCACCATCCCGGAAACAATACGGAAAACTCCCAAAATCCCATTACTTTTCCGAATACAAGGACACCTGCTGCTATCAGCACAAGCCCCCATAAAATATTCGCCAACTTTTCTCTCATTCTCAATAGCCCCTTTCTTCTTTCCTCGACATTCACTTTGTCTTCACGAACATTTTACATCACACCCGTGAATTGTTCAAGTTAGAAGGTAATTAAGGTTTTCTAATCAAATTTTAAGAAAGCTGCAATATGAAATTAAAAAGAAGCCCTGTAGGAAGCATACTGCCTCCATCGGACTTCTTTTTAATTTCTATATCAGCTTGTCAGACATATGAATCCTATGCAAGCTTTGCCTTTGCAACTTCTACTAATGCTGCAAAACCTTCCGGGTCGTTGATTGCCATTTCGGAAAGCATCTTTCTGTTTACCTCAACGTCAGCTAACTTTAAGCCGTACATGAACTTGCTGTAGGAAAGACCGTTCATTCTGGCAGCCGCATTGATACGAGCAATCCACAACTGTCTGAACTGTCTCTTTCTTTCCTTTCTGCCTGCGAAAGAAGAAGTGAGAGCTCTCATAACAGACTGCTTTGCAATTCTGTACTGCTTACTTCTGGCACCTCTGTAGCCTTTAGCCAGCTTTAATACTCTATTATGTTTCTTTTTTGCGTTTAAACCGCCTTTAACTCTTGCCATTCTGTTTTGCCTCCTTTACACCAAATCTTAGAGATAAGGTAAAATCTTCTTCATATTCTTCTCGTTTGTCTTGTCGGTCATGGTAGCTTTTCTTAAATCTCTCTTTGTCTTGGAAGACTTCTTGGTTAAGATATGCTGCTTACCGGTCTTCATTCTCTTTAACTTACCGGTTCCCGTCTTGGTAAAACGCTTTGCTGCTGCCTTATTTGTCTTTAACTTCGGCATGGTAATTCCTCCTTCATTGTTTACGGCTTGCTGCCGTAATAATAATTATCTGTATGAAACACATTTCTGTGTGACATGCATCTTATACTACCGCTTCTCGGCAAGCACCATAGTCATGCTTCTGCCTTCGAGCTTTGCCGGCTTCTCAACTACGGCAACATCGGAAAGCTTCTCAAAGAATGTATCCATAACTTCCTTACCGGTTGCCATATGTGCCATTTCACGACCACGAAAACGAAGTGCAACCTTTACCTTGTTCCCCTTCTCCACAAACTTACGTGCCTGATTTGCCTTAGTGGTCAAATCGTTCACATCAATGTTCGGAGTCAGATGAATTTCCTTTACTTCGGTTACCTTCTGCTTTTTCTTGGCTTCCTTCTCTCGTCTTGTCTGCTCATAACGATACTTGCCGTAATCTACAATCTTGCATACCGGCGGCTTTGCGGTCGGCGCAATCTTCACTAAATCAAGACCGGCTTCCTTTGCCAGCTTTAACGCATCCTTTGCAGACATGATACCAAGCTGCTCTCCGTCCTCGCCAACCAGACGGATCTCTTTGTCTCTGATTTGCTCGTTCAACATTAACTCGCTAATGGTTTTGTACCTCCGTAATAATAATAAGAAAAGCGGATAGCCACAGACTATCCGCCAAAATAATCCCACGGTCGGGAAATCATCTTTACAAGACCTTTTTGCAGTACAATGTACGCGGAAGGTGAGAGCGGATACTCTGCTTATGCTTACACAGCTTCTAAAGTATACCACGCTCCTTATAAGATGTCAAGAAGTTTTTAAAGAATTTTATTGCAGAGCGGTTCCGAATATTCACCTTCCTACTCTCCCAGCACTTCCGTTCCGCCTACCGGACGGATACGGAATACATAACAGGAGCCTTTCCCAAAGGTCCGGTTCATCTCCTCTACATACGCTTCTGTCAGTTCCAAAGGCACAAATGCCTGTATCGTTCCGGCAAAACCTCCGCCGTGCACCCGAACCGCGCCCTTTTCCCCAAGAACACGCTTACTTACCATAATTCCGAGCGGAATTCCCTGCTCCTTCGGTACAGAGGCTGAATAGAGATTCTGTAAAAGATTGGCCGAAGAATCCCCGGACTCCCGAACAAGGAAAAGAAAGCGCCCGATATCATTCGCACGTAATGCCTCCGTCTCTTCCCTCGCCCTCCTGTTATCTCCGAAGAAATGCGCTGCACGCAGCACCGCCCTGTCGGAACATATCTTTCGCAGCTTCGGAAGGTCCCTGTAAAATTCCTCCTCATCTACCTGCCTTAAATACTCCTTCCCGAACTGCGCCGCAATCTCTTCCATTTCCGAACGTACCGCCACATAATCCGGTGTCAGATTCACGTGGTTTCCTCCGGTATCCGTAACACAGATACAGTATCCTGCCTGCTCAAAATCAAAGGAAAAGCTGTCCACCTTCGGGCTTTCCGTATCATCAAAATCAATGAATACAAGCCCGCCGAGCGAGCTTGCCATCTGATCCATCAGACCGCACTTTTTCCCGAAATATACATTTTCCGCATACTGTCCGATTTTCGCGATTTCCACCGCACCCGCCTTACCGTCATTGTAATGCAGGTCAATCACAGTTCCGATTAAGGTTTCAAAGGCTGCCGAAGAGGAGATTCCGCTGCCTGCAAGCACATCAGAGGTACTGTATACATCAAATCCTCCGACCAGCACTCCCATCTCGCTAAACCGTGACACAATGCCTCTCACAATGGCCTTAGAACCCTTTTCCTCTGCCTGTACCGTCAAATCGGAAAGCTCTACCGAAAAGCTCCCGTAGCCTTCCGAATGGATGCGGATTACACCCTCTTCATGAAAGGAGACTACCGCTATGGCATCCAGCTGCACCGCCGCGGCCAGCACACAGCCGTGCTGGTGATCCGTATGATTTCCGCCGATTTCCGTTCTGCCCGGTGCCGAGAAAACAGAAATCTCCTCTCTCGCCGGATAAAGCTCCGTAAACCTTTCGATTGCCTTTATGTAGCGCTCCTTCTGCGCAGCAAGCACCGCTTCTTTTGTACCGTATAATTGCCGGAATACCGGCAGGAATACATCCTGCTTTATCTTATGTATCATATTCTCTCGGTTCATTTTTAAACGCTTCCCCCTTCTTTTTTAATCAGCCCGATGTTAGCCGGACTGATAACAAATGCCAGAGTAAGCGGCTCCCTCGGATTAATCTTATACTCATCATGCACCGGTGCACCCCAGGAGTCATCACCGCCTACCCCCATCTGCTTTGCGGCAATACGTACCCATGTATAGCAGGGATTCCAAAGCTCCTCAAGATGCATGGCATGCTCTAATTCCGTAGCACTGCGCGGAAGCACGCTCATCTCAAACGGTTCCCTGTCATAAGAAAACCTGAGTCCCGCTCCGGCTTCATCCGTTACCTCTACATACCGTACCCCGGTCCGGTTGCCGCATTCCTGCGGATTCACGTATCCGGACAGATTCTCCTTTGCGGTAGAGGAAAACACACCGAGCCTTGCGCCGGAATTCCGGTCGATATAATTTTCTTCCGGTCCCATACCGTAATAGCGGAAGTGCTCATACTTCCGTTTCAGCTTGAAGTCCATGGCAAATACCGGGAAATCGCAGGTCGTATCCACGCCCGGATACTCTGCACGTACCTTCACTTTACCGTCAAAGTACACATTGTAAATCACCCGGTATTCAAAGGCCGGCACAGTCGGCGCGGCATACGGAAATGTCACTTCTAACGAATCGTCCTTTTCCTCGCAGGTCACCTGATTGCGCAGATACCTTGCATACTTTCCCGCAAGCTCCCACTGTGCCGCAGCGAGAGGATATCCCGCCCCGCGGTCGTTATCCGTAGGTGCGCGCCAGAAGCTTACCTGCGGTACTCTTGTAATATACTCTTCTCCTTTATAAATCAAAGAAGTAATTCCGCCCTGCCCCTTGTCAAACATCACGGAAAAGTCCTCTCCGTGTACACCGATACAGAAATCACCGCACACAATGTCCGGTCTTTTCGCCTGATACAAGCTGCTCTTCTCCTGTTCGGACGTTTCCGGAACCTGCACGGCTTCCTGCGTAAAGCATACCTCATATCCTGCTTCGGCAAAAAGAGTATCCTCCGCAAGCAAAGCAGACGCGGTATAAACATACTCTCCTGCCTTCTTCGGAGCTGCAAGCCCTATCCTTACCGAACCTTCTTCTCCTGCCGGAACAGACAATGTATGCTCTTCCTGTGCTAAAACCTGTCCTTCCTTTTCCAAGGTCACCGCAAAACGGTATCCGCTTGTATCAACAAAGAGATTTCTGTTCCTTACGGTAAGTACGCTGTCCGTAAGCTCCAGCTTAAGATTTGAATATAATGCCTTTACTTCCTGCATTTTCGGAGAGGCCTTACGATCCGCGTAAACAATTCCGTCAGTACAAAATCCCCAGTCTGCCGGGCGTTCCTCAAAATCTCCGCCGTATGCCAGTACCCTTTCACCGTTCTCTAATGTTCTGTAAAGTGCCTGGTCAATAAAATCCCAGATAAAGCCGCCCTGATATCTGTCATACTTTTCTTCCAGGTCAGTATAAAGCTTCATTCCGCCCACGGAATTTCCCATGGCATGCATGTATTCACAGCTGATATACGGCTTTTTAGCATCACTCTTAATATATTCCTCAATATCAGCAGGCTTCGCATACATTCTGCTTTCCATATCGGTAATATAGTCATACTTCCGATTCCATGTTACCCCTTCATAATGAACAAGTCTGCGTTTATCCGCGGTATGAAAGAACTCTGCCATTGCCGCAATATCATCTCCGCAATAAGATTCATTTCCGCAGGACCAGATGAGTACGCACGGATGATTCTTATCCCTCTCATACATGGATTTTGCCCGGTCTAACACCGCTTCCTTCCACTCCGGCAGAGAGGCCGGAACATTTTTCACCGGACCGCTGTCGGTCATCCATGTTCCGTGGGTTTCCAGATTTGTTTCGTCAATAACATAAATCCCGTATTCATCACAAAGCTCGTACCAGCGGGTTTGGTTCGGATAATGGCTTGTACGCACCGCGTTAATATTATTCCGCTTCATCATCCGGATATCAGAAAGCATATCGTCCTCCGTAATGGCACGACCGCGCTCCGCGCTGAATTCATGACGGTCCACCCCCTTAAACACAATCCTTTTTCCGTTCAGACACATCAGACCGTCTTTCAGTTCAAAGGTACGAAAACCCACTTTTGCCGATGCCGTTTCAAGAACCTTTCCGTTCTTATCCGAAAGCTCCGCATAAAACGTATAAAGGTTCGGGGCTTCCGCACTCCAAGGGGCAACCGTTTCCAGTATGGTATTTACGGAAATCATCTTTTCATCACACTGCTTTGTTGCGCAAAACACTACTGTCCCTGCCGCATCCTTTAAGGAAACCTTTGCAAAAGCTTCGGCATCAGGTTCTCCTTCCAGCAAAAGCTCCGCCGAAAAACAGCCGCCGCCGTTCTTATACTCATAATCCGCCGTCAACTTCATATCCCGTACATGAAGCTTTGGTACGCCGTAAAGAAAAACATCACGGAAAATTCCGGAAAACCGCCAGAAATCCTGGTCCTCCAGCCAGCTTCCGCTGCATGCCTTATACACCTCCACCGCCAGTTTATTATTCTTTTCCCGAAGAAAAGGAGTAATCAGAAACTCGGACGGTGTGAAGGAATCCTCGCCATATCCGACAAAATTTCCGTTTACCCATACATAAAAGGCTGCTTCTACACCCTGAAACGATAAATAAATCTCATTCCCGGACAGAGACTCGTCGATATCAAAATAAGTAATATAGCTTCCCACCGGGTTTTCCTTTTCCGGAACATACGGCGGCTCTACCGCTTCCCTTCCTTCCCACGGATACATAATATTCACATATTGGCATTGCCCGTAGCCCTGTAACTGAATGTGCCCCGGAACCTGTATCGTTTCAAAGCCTTCCTCCGGAAAACCTTCCCGATAAAACTCCTTTTTCCTATGCTCCGGATTTCCCGCATATGAGAATTTCCATATTCCGTTTAAGGATTGATGCAAAGTGCTGTTTTCATTAAAAAAAGCATGGTCGGAATGTGCTGCCACCCTGTTCACGGCAAACACCTCCGGATTTGTCAGCCACTCAAGTGTAGGATTCATACAATACCTCCTCATATTAATCATTCTGTTTTCATTCTAACACCAAATCCTCTGAAAAAACATAAACACAATATCTCAAAACATGCACAAAATGATACAATAGTACTTGAAAAAAGCAACCGGACATTGCATAATAAAGCTATCACATCACGGAGGATTTCTATGTATACGAATGTTGCATATCTTCACAACTCAGTCAATGACTTCATTGACTTAAGTAAGCCCTTAATTGTTACAAGCTGCGGCTACTACCGCATTATTAATATGCCCTTCTTTACAACGGAACGTCCCACGGGAAGAAAGGACTACCAGCTTCTCTACATTGCCTCCGGCAAGGCACATTTTTTCTTTAACGGAAAGGAGCAGATTATTTCGGAGGGAAATATCATTCTTTACCGCCCGGATGAACCTCAGAAATATTTTTACCGAAACATCGATAAAACAGAGGTTTACTGGGTTCATTTTACAGGGTCGGAGGTTGAAAGCTTTCTTTCCCGTTATGAACTGACTCCTATGAAAAATGTATTTTATACCGGTACCTCCCCGGACTATCTGCAGCTATACCGCCGGATGATTCAGGAGCTCCAGCTGTGCAGACCCGATTACGAGGAACTGCTTTCACTGACTTTGCACCACATTTTTCTCGTCATTCACCGCCACCTGAAAGAAGGACGAAAAACAGGCAGCGACATTCAGACCGAAATTGAACGCGCTACCCATTTCTTTAATGAACATTATAATACTTCCATCTGTATCGAAGACTATGCAAAGGCAAGGCACATAAGTCCCTGCTGGTTTATCCGCAGCTTCAAACAGGTTGTAAAAATGACACCGATGCAATACATTTTATCACTTCGCATGATGAATGCCAGAAGCTTTCTGGAAAATACCGCATACAACATTAGTGAGATTGCCGAAGCCGTGGGCTATGATAATCCGCTCTATTTCAGCCGTCTGTTTCACAAACACACGGGACTTTCTCCCTCGGAATACAGAAAGCTGCGGACAGAGGACAGGTAGCCGCCATCAGTAAATCACTCTCTTTGCACTGTGCGGCGTGCGGTAATTATATCTGGAAATAATGACACCGGTAGTATAATCCGAGGCATGCACAACCTTCCCGTCACCGATATACATTGCCACATGATCCACTCTTCCCCCGGAGGCATAAAACACCAAATCTCCTGCCCTCAGATTGGCAGTATCGGGCTTTACGGAAAGTAATGCGCTGCTTGCTGCCATGTCTCTGGAAACCCGCGGAAGGGTATATCCGAACTTCTGATAGGCTGCATAGCAAAGACCGGAGCAATCCACGCCCTTATATAAATTCGTACCGCCCCAGACATATGCCGTACCCACTGCTGTCTTAGCATAATCCGCCACTTTTTTTGCCGTATCGATTTTTAATTTTTCAGCCTGTGCTTTTTTCTCCGCCTCCTTCTTTGCCAGTGCTTCCGCCGCTGCTTTTTTCTCCGCAGCGATTCTTGACGCTTCCTCGGCGAGAGTTTCCCCGTACTCCGGTTCACCGGTTACAACTACGTACTTGGAACATACATATCCTGTCTTCCCTGAACCGCCGGAAGAAAAGCGAATCTTCATCCACTCCTTCCCCTGCTCTAAAAGCTCTGCTTCCGCACCGTTAGAAAAGGTTCCTATAATATCATAACCGGTTCCGGCACCGGAACGAATGTTTAGCGTATTTGCATTCACCCTGATTTTCGGTGTATATCTCTTTTCAATCGCTTGTTCCGCTTCTTCTCCAAACAGCAGATACTGTTTCACCACATATCCCGTCACATTTCCGGAATTCACATAAACCCAGTCTCCGGCCTCCTCGATTACGGTAGCTACATTTCCCGCATACAATTTTCCGACAACCTCGGAAGAAGTTGAAGCCTTCTGCCTAACATTCACATAATTTGTTACGTTGGCATAGACACGTGTTCCGGCAAGACTTTTCATTCTGGAAAACAAAACAAGCTCGCCTGTCTCATCACTTTCCTCTTCCTCCCGCATTTGAAGCAAAACACGTTCTCCGATATCCTCGAGTCCCTCTATGTATTGATTTTCTGCACTCACCGCTCTCCACACACTCTTAATATCCAAATGCGCATTTAGCGCCATTGCTATCTCTTTCGTTATCAACGGCTTTTTCAATGTCTCTGCTGCCTTAGCCTCGTTGCCGTACAGGATTCCGGCAATCGCCGCAGTGCCCAAACACAGAAGCATCCTGCAGTATTTTCGATTTCTCATCCAACGCCTCCCTTTAAATGTTACAAATTTATTACAAACTTGTAACACGATTATAACAAAGCCCCGGAGCATTGTCAATACGCCGGGACTTCCAAATTTTACCAATCCTGTTATTCTCAAATTATTTGTCGTAACATCCATACCTACTGATGATTTAAAAATGCCTCTATCTCATGTATTGCCGCCGCACCGTCCGCCGCCGCGGTAATAACCTGTCTGAGCGTTTTTGTACGCAAATCCCCGGCAGCATATATTCCGGGAGCATCTGTTTTACAGTCCTCTCCTGCAATTACATAGCCCGACTCATCAAGCGCTGCCAGTCCCTTTAAAAGCTCTGTATTCGGGAGCATACCGACTGCCACAAATACTCCGGACACGTAAAGCTCCTTCTCTCCCTCTTCCGTCTTTACCACAAGCTTCTCCACATGTCCGTCTCCCTCGATTTTTTCCGGAACTGCCTTTAAAACGAACTCAACATTTTCACAGGCCTTCAGACGGCTCACTAACGTTTTTGCAGCTCTGAACTCCTCCCTTCGGTGCACCAGATACACCTTTTTACAAATACGTGCCAGAAATAAAGCATCCTCAATCGCTACATCACCGCCACCGATAACCGCAACCTCCTTTCCGCGAAAAAAAGCCCCGTCACAGGTAGCGCAGTAAGAAACACCGCTTCCCGCAAACTCCTCCTCGCCTGGAATCATAAGCTTACGATGCTTTGCACCGGTTGCAAACAAAACGGTTTTTGCCGAAAAGCTTTCTCCGTTTTCCAATACAACGAAATACCCATTCTCCTGTCTTGATACCCCTGTTACCCTGCCGTCCTTGAAATTTACGCCGCACCGGTCACAGTGCTCTCTGAACTTCATGGCAAGGTCAAATCCGTTTATTCCCATGAGTCCCGGATAATTGTCCACCTCTGAGGTATTCATAATCTGGCCGCCGCTCATAAGTCCGCTCTCCAGTACCAAATGGGACAGCTCTGCTCTTGCCGCATAAATTCCTGCTGCCATACCCGCAGGTCCCGCACCGATAATAATCGTATCTAACATAAAAACCTCTTTCCGCGTATTCCGACGCATTTTCTTGCAATTTATTATAACCTGTGCTATACTAAATATAAAGAAGCTGTATTTATATCTGTAGTATTACCTTTTACATATATGAAAGGAGGATGCTTATGGACATTTCCGCACTTTCCATGCAAGCCTCGGCTCTTCAGACCTCCGATACGGTAAGTGTTGCCGTATTCAAGAAAGCCCTTGAAACCGTCGAAGACTCCGGCGAAAGCATGATAAAGATGATGGAACAGTCAGTCAATCCAAACCTCGGTCAGAACATTGACCTGCGCGTGTAAAGCTCATGATATTTCATGGGCTTTTTTTGTCGCGAGATGCACTTTCGTGCGACCGGAAGATGTCACAGTATCATATATGCAATACAGAATGCACATCCGACAAGCAGACTCGGTGTAAGAAAAGATAGCTTATTTTCTGCCCGTTCCTCTTTATATCCCGTTCCCTTTCTTTGAAACATCTCCCTAAACAGCCCCTTCCGTCCCGTAGACCTAAATAAGAAGCAGATAATAAGCATCACTCCGATTACCGCAATCAGAAAATACGGAAGCAGCGCAAAAACACTTTGCAAAACATCACCGTTATCCGTCATCATAAAGGCATTCAGCCAGTCTTCCTTCTGAATAGGCACACCATTTGCCTGCTCTGACAGCTCCTGCATTAATTCGGTATTTCCGGCTGCTTTTGCAGCAATATATTGTTCACGAAGTCCTTCCAAAAAATTCACCGTCGTATATAAAAGCACAACCGAACGTCCGTTAATATACAGATGCAGGACAACGGACGGCAAAACAGAGCCCGCCGCTTCATTTATCAGCGCGAATAAAATACCGAGTATAAAAGCATAAGAAAACTGATTCAGGTTCATGTGCATAATGCCGAATAAAAATGCCGTCAGGAGTACCGCTAACAATGCACTGCTTCTCCTGTAGCCGCGATAAAGCACCACCCGGTAAATTAACTCTTCACAAACCGCCGGAACCACCGCAATGACAAAAAACGCAACCGGAAACGGATATTGCAAAACCAGCTCAAGCATATGATTTGTTATCTGATTTTGCGTAAACAGCTGGGAAAAAACATTCACAAACTCCGCAATCTTATCAACACAAAGTGCCAGCGGCAACAGCAAAATCCACTGCACCGCACCCATTTTGTATATTTCCGGTCTTGTTATGAAGGACTCCCTCCTGCTTACAAGATAAAACACACACGGAAGTGCCATAAATACTTCGATTAAAAGCTGAAGCGCCATTGCATCCCGGACACCGATTGTCGAAACCAGATTAAGCAATAGCTTTGAACCTACGATACTGCAAAGAAACAATCTATTTGCATCCGCAACATAGTTTTGATTCATGTTCATTCCTCCATGATACTCCCCTTTATCAGTATACATATTTTTCTCCTATATTTCTAGCTTTTTTTTCAAAATTATGATATACTTGTGTGCATATGGGAAAAATATTTTTTATGCCGGAGTGCTTTCGCGTCTGTCCGGCATATAAGGAGTGCATATGTTTTCATTTTCTACAAAAGTCAGGTACAGCGAGGCAGATGCCTCCCTGCGGTTATCCTATCCGTCAATTATAAATTATTTTCAGGATTGCAGCATTTTTCATTCGGAAGACCTTGGCATCGGTATCCGCTTTTTACAGGAAGAGCATCGTGTCTGGCTTATGAATTCCTGGCAGATTCAGATACTTCGTTTTCCGCAGTTCGGGGAGGTATTAAATGTAAATACATGGCCATACGATTTTAAATCCATGTTCGGATATCGGAACTTTACCATGACCGACCGGGACGGGACCGATATTGTGGTTGCAAACTCGGTCTGGGTATATGCAGATACCGACACAGGAAGACCTACACGTCTCATGCCTGAATATGCGGCACGCTATCCGTTAGAGCCTGCTTACCCCATGACATATGCTCCACGCAAAATAGAGCTTCCCGCAGACGGTATTCCCGCTGCTCCGATTCCGGTTACGGTATCCCACATTGATTCCAACAATCATGTCAATAACGGGCAATATGTGGCGATGGCGTCTGCTCTTCTTCCGCATGCGGATTATAAAAATCTGCGTGTCGAATACAAGAAGTCTGCAAGACTCGGAGATACTATTTATCCGCTTATTTCCACCGGTGAAGCCTCCTGCACGGTGGTTTTATCGGCAAAGGACGGGGCTCCCTTTGCTATTGCAGAATTTAGAGATTAACCATATGTTTCAAGAAACAAAAAGAACAGAGAGGATATGAAATCTATGATTATGCTCGGACAGATGCAGACACTTTCCGTCTGCAAATCAACCGGAAACGGTGTTTACTTAGAAAGTACAGCAGATGCCGCGCCTTCCTTTTCCACGGATACGGCTGCCATTCCCGAAAACCGCGTTTTACTTCCACGGAATCAAGTGCCGGCAGGAACAAAGCACGGTGATTCCATCCGGGTCTTTGTTTATCGTGATTCCGAAGACCGTGCGATTGCCACTACCACCGTCCCGCCTCTTACACTTGGTGAGACTGCGGTGCTGACAGTAAAAGAGACTTCTCAGATAGGTGCTTTTCTGGACTGGGGGCTTGCAAAAGACCTGTTACTTCCTTTTAAAGAGCAGACTGCAAAAGTCAAACAGGGCGAACAGGTTTTAGTTGCACTTTATATTGATAAGAGCGGCAGACTTTGTGCCACCATGCATGTTTATGACTATCTTTCCGGAAATGCGCCATATAAAAAGGATGACCGCGTAACCGGTATTGTATACGAGCACATTGACGAATTCGGCACATATGTTGCGGTAGATTCCGTCTACTCTGCGCTTATTCCGCGTCGTGAGGTGATTACACCTCTCCGTCCGGGAACGGTCGTTAATGCCCGCGTTACAAAGGTACAGCCGGACGGTCGTCTGGAATTAAGTATCCGCGAAAAAGCCTATCTGCAAATGGACAGCGATGCGGAAGGCGTCCTTACCCTGTTAAAGGAGGCAGACGGCTTCCTTCCTTACCATGACAAATCCAACCCGGAAGCTATCAAGGCAAAGTTCGGGTTAAGTAAAAGCTCATTTAAACGAGCTATCGGACATTTGTATAAGGAGGGACTTATCTCCATTGAAGAAAACGGAATCCGGCTTTTGTAGCAGATACGCATAATAGTAAATTGCACAATTTCCTACTTGAGCAAAAAGGGGCCGCGCAGTCATGCGCAGGCCCCTTTACAGTACATCGTTTAAAACTACCGGTCAAGAAAACGCATCTGCGGTCCCTGACCCTTTGTCACCTTTTTCTCAGGCTCTTCCTTCGGCTTTGTAATCGCAGTAAATCCGTTGATGTATTTCGTCTTACACGAATCACAAAAGCGACCGATACGTATCATCTTACCGCATCCCTCGCATTCAAGTCCTACCTGTGATTCATCACTGAATGCAAGACGTTCTTCGCGAATCCAGCGCTTAATCTGTGCAATCGTAACATCATTATCTTCCGCAACCTGCTTCATTCCTGCACGTGGGTGGTCATAAACATATTCCCTTACCTCATCAAACTTCACATCCAGTGCCTTAATACACTCCGGGCAGAGCTGCTGCCCACCGATATAGTTGAATAAGCGACTACATCCTTTGCAATTTCTTACATCCATTTTTTCTTCCTCCTCATTATATTCTATCTATTCTATTCACTTCCGATACAAATACAAATCCCATATACATTCCGAATCCCGTTTCTTTGCAGCTCCTTTGTGCATGCCTCCATTGTGCTTCCTGTTGTAAAAATATCATCCACTACCGCAACGGCAGCAGGCAGATTCTGTAATCCATCCGCGGCTCTCTGATTCCATGCAAATGCACCGGACAAATTTTTCTTTCGTTCTGCCGGAGACAATCCGCTCTGTGGCTGTGTATGCCTTACCCGCTTCAAAAGATTCGCTGAGACAATTCCAAGCTCTCCGGCAAGTCCCTCCGCCAAAAGCTCCGCCTGATTAAAGCCACGATATCGCTTTCTTTTTACCGAAACAGGAACGGGAACAAGTACCGTAACACCGTATCGCAACAGTTGACTCCCGTAACGCTTTGCCATATTCTGTATGTAGAAGCCCGCATATTCCTTTTTCCCGCTGTATTTAAAATCAGCAATAGACTTCTTCATCCATCTGTCATATCTCCATACTGCACAATTCCGTATATAAGACATCGGACTCTTTTCACATCTGTCACAATATTCCTTTGTTTCATCCGACAACTCCCTGCCACAGCGCATACATACCGGCTCGTTAATGAACATAAGCCTCCCGGCACAGTCGGCGCATGTACTGCTCTCCCATGGAATCCGCACCTCTCCGCACACAGGGCAACGCGGCGGAAACAAACATGCAATCACTATATTCTCCCTATTATTCCCCGTCAGACTCCCTTCCTCCTTTATATCGTTTATTCTCCTTCTTTCATCTTACAATATTTTTACAACAAATACAAGCGTTTCACAAAAAGATTTACTTTTCTGCCCCAAGCATCTCTGTCAGATGCCGTTCCAGACCCGAATACCGCTTCATCTCATCCGTATTTCCAATCATCGCATTCACGGTTTCGGCGTTTCCGACAATCGTTACGCACTGTTTTGCACGGGTAACGGCAGTATAAAGCAGATTGCGGTTCATTAATAATCTCGGACCCGAAAGAAGCGGAAGCACCACTGCGGGATACTCGCTCCCCTGAGCTTTATGAATCGTCGCCGCATATGCAAGCTCCAATTCATCCAGCTGTGAAAACGGGTACTCGGCAATCTTCCCCTCGTCAAAGACCACACTGACCCGCTCGGAAAAGAAATTAATTTCTTTAATAGTTCCGCAATCCCCGTTAAACACACCTGTTCCCGACTCTGTAGGAATTCCGTACCGGCTCCGTATCTCCCATTCCATCTGGTAGTTGTTCTTTATCTGCATCACCTTATCCCCTTCGCGGAAAACTCCTCTGCTGTGCTCTTTCTCTTTTTTTGATGCATCCGCCGGATTTAAATGCTCCTGAAGTAAGATATTAAGGCGCTCCACTCCAAGCTCCCCTTTCCGCATCGGTGTCAGCACCTGTATTTCCTGCGGCTTCACCTGAAGATACCTTGCAAGCTTCTCCTTCACCAGATACAAAATCGACTGTTGGATAACCGTCAAATCCTCTCTCTGCAGGAAAAAAAAGTCCTTACTTTTATTATCAAGTCTTATTTCCTCTCCTGCATGAATCCTGTGTGCATTTGTTATAATATCGCTTTCCTGCGCCTGCCTGAAAATCTTGTCTAATGTGACAACAGGAAAACATCCGGAAGCAATAATATCACGTAATACATTTCCGGGGCCTACCGACGGAAGCTGATTTACATCACCGACCAAAACCAGTCTTGTTCCTATCGGGATTGCCTTAAGTAATGCATGCATCAGATAAATGTCTACCATAGACATCTCATCAATAATAATTAAATCGCATTCCAGAGGATTCTCCTCATTTCTTTCAAAATGCATCCGGTTGCCCATACTTTCCGACACTTTTAACTCCAGCAGACGATGAATGGTTCTTGCTTCCATACCCGTGGTTTCCGTCATTCGCTTAGCGGCACGTCCGGTAGGAGCCGCCAGTAAGATATCCAATCCCTCATTTTCAAAAAAGCGGAGCATGGTTCGTATCGTAGTGGTTTTTCCTGTACCCGGCCCTCCGGTCAATACAAATACACCGTTTCTTGCCGTCTCAAAAACCGCTTTTTTCTGTAGCTCATCCAATTCGATTTCTTCCCGGTTTTCTAATGTCTTTAATTTTGTTTTCAAAACCGTATCCGGCAAATCATAACTCACATTCAAATCCAGAAGCATACGTGCGGTATTTAACTCTGTGTAATAAGCGGTGGTTCCGTAAATCAAACGTTCTCCGTCCACCTCTTTTACAATGATTTTCTTCTCTATCTGTAAATATTCAAGCTGACGCTTCACCGTCTCCCTGCCAAGCTCCAGAAGTGCACATGTATTCTGCAAAACCTCCTCTTCCGGAAGATAAACATGTCCGTTACTTCCTGCCTGTGTCAGGACATAAAAAACGGCTGCCCTGACACGAAATTCCGAATCGCTGCGAAGTCCGACACGCGCGGCTATCTCATCTGCAATCCGAAACCCGATTCCGTCAATATCCTCCGCCAGGCGGTACGGATTCTCCGTTAAAACCGTTTCCATCTGCCCTTTATAACGCTCAAATATTTTTACGGCAAGAACATTGGAAATCCCGTACTGCTGCAAAAACAACATTGCATGCCGCATTTCCCTCTTTTCCACGAATTGCTCATAAATCGCATGGGCAGACTTTTCACTGATACCTGAAATTTCCGAAAGGCGCTCCGGCTCCTCTTCCATCACACGAAATGTATCCTCTTTAAAACGACGTACAATTCTTGCCGCAAGCTTTGCGCCTACGCCCTTAATTGCACCGGATGCGAGATAACGCTCCATAGCCACCGCATTTTCCGGCTCCTGTACCTCATACTGTTCCACTAAGAATTGTTCGCCGTATACGGAATGTACCGTATACGAACCGGAAACAACCAGACAGTCACCTTCGCTTACTGCGGAGAAGCTGCCGACACAAACCACATCATCCTCTTCGGTTTCAAGATTCAGTATCGTATAACCGTTTTTTTCATTCCGATACTTAATATGAGTCACATACCCTTTTATACTTTCCTTCTCCATTCCGGCTCCTTATACCACGAAAGGCGCTACGGACTTCTGCCCGTAACGCCCGCATTTCTTTCATATTTGTTTATAAATCCGTTTTATCCTTTTCATCATCCAAAGCACTTTGAACAGAAGCTGCCGCCTCATCTGTTGCCTTTAAGCTTTCCTGTATCGGAGTCACTGTATTACGCTTCATGGAGTCGTACAACTGCTGTGCCAGCCCTAATTCACCGTTTTCCGCAATCTGCTTTGCATACTCCTGATACATCATATCGCCGAAGTAAGAAAGATAGTCTCCTTCCTCTTCTTCGCTGTCTGTCAAAGCATCGCGCATCTGCTCAAAGACCTTCTCCACCAGATATGATTCAAACTCCTTACAGACCTCCATCATTTCCTCATCCGTTGCATCCTCATTGTTAAGGCCTGAAACTTTATTCTGCAAACTTGCCGCTTTACTGTCCGTTGTACTTCTTTGCATTTTCGAATAGAGAAGCTCACTGCCTAATCCGATACTCATTTCTTCCTCCTATCGCAGCACTATGTATCCGGCATCACCGCAAAAAGGCTCTACGCTCTTAGATTATTTGCCTGCTGCAGCATCTGGTCCGATGCCGTAATTACCTTTGAATTCATTTCATATGCACGCTGAGCCACAATCAGATTGACAATCTCATCCACTGTCTGCACATTGGATGCTTCCAGATAACCGGAACGGATAGAGCTACGCTTTAACGCAGTATCCTCAAACTCCATACGCGGCTCACCTGAGGCTGCCGTTACCTGATATAAGCTTCCGGAGATTTTCTCCAGTCCGGACGGATTATTAAACTGTACAATACCAAGCTGTGCAACCTCCACAAACTCTGTTTTGTACTTCTTTTCCGTCTCCTGCCCCTGCGTGTTTTCCTCGCCCTCGACATTCTCGTCTTCTACAGGCTGCTCCTCACCCTCTTCAGACGTTCCGGTATCTTCCACCTCTACCTGTATTTCCTCAAAAATCTTTCCGTTTTCGTCTACTGAAAGCTTTGATACATCCGTCTTAGCCGAGAGTATAATCGGTGAACCTTCTTTATCAAGCACCGGATAGCCCTCTGAATTTGTCAGGGCCAGTCCGTCCGATGCAATCGAAAATCCAAGCGAACCGTTACGCGTATAAGCAACTTCTCCGCTCGGCAACTGTAACGAGAAAAACCCCTCACCGCTGATTGCCAAATCAAAGGTATTCTCCGTAGCCATCATATTGCCCTGTTTAAAACGTGAGGTAATCGCACCGGTACGCACACCGGAGCCTACCTGTCCAATCACAGGCTTCGGGTCACCGTTATTGTCTGTTGTCTCTGTCTGGAGCTTTTGATAAAGCAGCGACCTGAACTCTACTGTTTCTTTTTTATATCCAACCGTATTTACATTGGCAAGGTTATTTGAAATTGTATCTACATTTGTCTGCTGTGCAATCATTCCCGATGCACCGGTCCATAATGATCTTAACATAACGTCACCTCTTTCTTATGCTATACACGTCCAATGGAATTTGCAGATTGGTCTAATGTCTGGTCTACCGATTGAATTACCTTCTGGTTAGCTTCATATGCCCTCGTAATCGCAATCATGTTTACCATCTCACTCACTACATTTACATTTGACTGTTCCGTATAGCCCTGACGAATCAAGCCCGTCGCATCCTTTGGGGTAGCACCCTCTACCGGTTCATACATCACATCTCCGAATTTTTTCAGATAATTATAATCCTCAAAATCGTATAAATTAATCTTGTCTACGTACTCACCGTCCGCATAAATACTACCGTCGATATCAACCAAAATCTCTCCGGCATCTGTTGGCACCATCACGTCTCCGGATTCCCCCTGAAGATGATTTCCTTCAGAATTAACCACATACCCGTCACTCGTCATATGAAAACCGCCGGCACGGGTATAGCGAAGATGCGTGTCACCGTTCCTATCGGTAACCGCCACCTGAAAAAAGCCCTCTCCATCCAGTGCCAAATCAAAGGTGTTCTCTGTCTCTCTCAACGACCCGCCGGTGTAATCTGTATATACCTCACCGATTTTTACACCGAGACTCATACTGCCGATAATGCGTTCTCCGCGCATCAGCTCGGATTTGTCCTTAATCTTAATGGACAACTGTTCATCAAAGGACTGGGAGGTAACTCCTTCCTTCTTGTAGCCTACCGTTGCCGAGTTCGCCAAGTTATTCGAGATAACATCCAGACGCTTCTGCTCATTTGCCATTCCTGTCCATGCTGTATATAATCCCCGAACCACTTTTTTCTCCTTTCCGTAAATGCATTAACTCGCCTCCATGCAGGTTACAGACAGCCTCTGTGCCGTCATCATTCACGCTTTCCGCTTAAAAACTCTACATATCTGCCGGTACCGATGGCAACTGCCGTCATCGGATCCTCTGCTGTCATGGTCGGAATACCGGTCTTCTCTTCAATCAGTTCTTCCAACCCATATAACAGACTGCCGCCGCCGGTTAAAACAATGCCGCGCTCCGCAATATCCGCAGCCAGCTCCGGCGGAGTCTTTTCAAGTACGGAATGCACCGCTTCCACAATCTGCGACGTCGTTTCGCGAAGTGCCTCTTCCGTCTCCTCCGATGTCACGGAAATTGTCTTCGGTAAACCCGAAACCAGATTTCTTCCCTTAACATCAATGGAAATGGACTCCGGACGCCGATATGCCGAACCGATACGGATTTTGATATCCTCCGCGGTTCTTTCACCGATCAGAAGACTGTTTTTCTTCTTCATATACCGGACGATTGCCTCATCAAAATCATCACCCGCAATCTTAATTGAGGTACTTACTACCGTACCGCCGAGAGAAATCACGGCAATATCCGTAGTGCCGCCGCCGATATCCACCACCATGTTGCCGCACGGTCTGGCAATATCGATACCTGCACCGATTGCTGCCGCAATCGGCTCTTCAATAATCGCAACCTCCTTTGCACCTGCCTGAAGAGTTGCGTCCTCAACTGCTTTCTTTTCCACCTCGGTAACACCGCTCGGCACACATACGCTGACACGTCTTCCGCGGAAACGGCGTTTCCCGACCGCTTTCTGTAAGAAATATTTCAACATCTTCTCCGTTACCGTATAGTCCGAAATAACTCCGGCACGAAGGGGGCGAACCGCTACGATATTACCCGGTGTACGTCCGAGCATCAGTCTGGCTTCCTCTCCGATTGCCTTGATTTTATTTAAATCGCGGTCGAATGCCACAACAGACGGCTCCTTTAATACCACACCCTTGCCTTTTATATATACAAGAACACTTGCGGTTCCGAGATCAATTCCGATATCACTGCTTAACATCTACCCATTTCTCCTTTCCTAACTGCCATTTCAGCCTTTACATCTATTATATACATATTTGGGAGATTTTTCAAAGCCTTTTTTATTAAGAATATCATATTTTTTTACATCACATATAATATCGGTCAAAAACCGCGATTTCTTCACCTTTTTTCGACAAAAAATTCCTTGTCCCTATCCTTTCACGGCTTCTTTTGACAAGAGGCGTTTCCTATGGTAAACTGGATTCATTCCGACACGGAGGTGATTTCATGAAACCGGACAAACAAGTTTCTTATTCGCAGCAGCGCCGCACTCTTCTTTTACTGTGCCGTTTTCTCGGTCTGGGCATATTATATCGTTTTATGCCGGTGCTTTTATCCGTTACGGGCATTTTTCTTACCCTGACACATCGCACCCAGTTCGCCCCTTACGGCATTTCCCTGCTCTGCCTGCTGATTCCGTCCTTTCTGAATAATTCCCCGGATAAGCAAACAAAAAAGGAAAACAGCGATACCTCATTATCCGTACTTTATAAGCGGTATCACTATTCTCCTTCTGCCTTTTCGGGCTATCGCATTACCATACTGCTCTGTGAAATTCTTCTGATATTCTGGCATATTCTGCAAAACCCGGTGCTTACCGTTTGCGGCTTCTCGCTTCCGCTGCTTTATCTTGCGGTATGTCTTGCCTTATATCCTGTATTAAGTCACATATTGTTCCGGCATTTTCACCGGAAGCTTATGAACGGCAGCCTATGATACGGTCTGCTCATTATACAGAGCTTCAAAGTCTTTTACCGGCATCGGTCTGGCATAATAATACCCTTGTATCATGTCACACTTCGCCTCCTGCAAAAAGTCCTTCTGTCCCTCTGTTTCCACACCTTCCGCAAGCACCTCCATCTCCAGATCCTTTGCCATGGAAATTACGTGCATGACAATCCGCTTTCCGCGGATTCCGTCCTCAGCTTCATCACAATCTTCCAGAAATACCCTGTCCAGTTTCAGAACATCCACCGGAAGTCTCCGTAACAGATTCAGGGAAGAATAGCCTGAACCGAAATCATCCATGGATAACCTGAAGCCTGCTTTCTTTATCTCCTCCATTACTCTGAGAAGTCTGTCTGTTTCTTCATAAAATGCCGACTCCGTCAATTCAAACTCTATATACTCCGGCGGAACATTATGCTTCTTGACAATACTTACCAGCCGCTCTACCAAATCACGCTCATAGAGATGCGTCCTTGACAGATTCACCGAAATGCATACCGGCGGTATTCCGGCCTCAAGCCACGCCTCAATCAGCTCACACACCTTTTCCAGAACATACATATCCAGCCTGATAATAAATCCGTTTGATTCAAACACCGGAATAAACAGCCCCGGAGAAAGCATTCCACGGGTAGAATGATTCCAGCGTACCAGTGCCTCCGCACCGATAATCTTCTCGCTTGTAACATCATACTTCGGCTGAAAATACACTAAAAACTCTCCGTTCTCCAATGCATATTCGGCATCAAATTCCAGTTCTCTTTCCTCTATGCGGCGTGTTTTCAGATTCTCGTCATAAAAAACAATCTCGTCAAGAATTCTCTTTTTACTTTCAGCGCGTGCCAGATTTGCATTGGCACGAATCTTATTGATGTCCCTGATCTCATCGATTTCATATACTCCGCACGAAAACTTTAACGAACAAAGGTTCAGCTCTTCCTCAGGCTCTCTGTACTCCACAATCATCTCAAAAATTCTTTTTATTTTCTTTGAAAGCTCTTCCTTTGTTCCCGGATTTTCCAAAAGCATGGCAAAATTGTCTGCCGAAATTCGCGCAACCAGCTCATGCTCATCAGTAAAATGCTGCAGTACATTTGCAATATGAATAAGAATACGGTTACCGTACTCATAACCAAACATCTCATTTATGTATTTAAAGTTATCAACATCAAAAGTAACATATGCATATTTTCTTACCTGTCTGTCAATTAACTCCTGAGCATCCAGCTTATGCTTCGATTTAGACGGAATTCCTGTCAACTGATCAACATAAGCCGCTTTATAAACCTCTTTCCGGTTTTTGATATATGTCCAGACCGCATGAAAAACAATACAAACGATAAGCGCTATCATAAATGCCATCAGCAAATAAATCCGAACCATGGAACTTTGAATCACCTTTTCCACTACTTCCGCGCTTGTAAGACGAACCGAAAAGAAATCCGGGTAGCCTTCTATCTGTGATACCGCAAAATAAACCTGTCTGCCCGATTTATCTTTTGTAGCAGCCACTGCACTGCCTCTCAGCATCAGTTCTTTATCAAACTGTTCCTTTAGCTTCGTGTTTACTTTTTTAGCATAAAACTTCTCCCATGACAGCTCACCCATATACTCTTTATAGTCATCCTCCATGAAAACCACTTCGCCGTTGACATCTACAATCAAATCGGTACCTTCCTGTGGCTTATCAATTAACTCTTCCATCATATCTTCTCTTAAATACTTCGAGCAGATGACTCCCACGATTTCTCCGTCCTCCCAATACGGACTCAGAAAAATAATACCGTCCGGGGACTTTCCGTCATTGGAGCGTGCCACAACACGTTTCCCGCTCAATACCAAATCCACCCTCTCGTGCGGTATATCCGACTCCGTATCTCCCGAACTGTCATAATAAACATAATTCCGGTCGACAATGCCAAGGTACGCCATGTGATACCGCTGTCTTGACGTCTCCATGGACTTTGCTGCTTCCACACCGATATGATAGGAGTGGCTTATGAGATCCTGCACCGTTTCCAACACGGCAAATTTACTCTTGAATCTTTCCGAAACATCCTTTGAACTCTGCTGTACCTCCCATAGCAGATTGGCTTCAAAATCCAGAACGATTTCCTTCCTCGTATCATTCAGATATAAAAGAGTAACGATACTCACCACAAAAACAAAAAGAAGAATATATAGCCTGAAAAGAGCTTTTTTTCTTTTTCCCACTTTTTTATTGTTTTTCATCATACCTTCATCCCCAGCTTCCATGCAACCTGTAAATTCCCGGACACTTGTTTATAAATGCCCTTGTATCGCCCCAAAAGTATCTGTCCTCCTACCAAATATTTATTATACCGTTTCTGATAATTCTACCACATTCTGTTAATAATTTCAAGTATATATGTGCTTTTTTCAGCTATTTTCAGTTATTTTCAGCTATTTGCAGCCATCTCATTATGTCCTCTTTACTACTTTGGATATATAATTTACAGTTATCGCAACATAGAAAAATAGCGGCAGATGTTTCTTTGTTACCAAAAACATCCCACCGCTTACATATACTGTCGCTGTTTAATCTTCTTCCCCGCGCTGTGCCAAAGCTCCGTCCCTTTGTGCCTCTAACACCATGTCATTCACTGCCCTTATCACCTGTGCATACTGTGCCGCATAATCTCCCGGCATTTCCTGTAACACAAAATCCAAAGGATTCTTTAACTTATCACGTTTCACTTTCCCCAGAACAAGATAGTCTGCCGACATTTCACTGTTACTGCAGATTTTATAAATGCTTTCCGCCGAAAGACCCTTCTTTCCGTTTTCGGCCTCTGCTAAGAACTGCGGTGATAATCCGACCTGTTCCGAAAAAGCTTCCCGGTTCATTCCGATACTTTCTCTGTACGCACGGATTCTTCCGCCGATTGCTTCATTTAATCTCTTTGACATCCGCACGCTCCTTTCCTTACCCCGTATCTGTTTATCCAAGGAAGCACTGATTAATTCAGTGCTTCCCTAGAAGCCTCCGGCGGATCGCACGAATTTGCAGTAGAAATTGTAGCTTCGCTACGCAAATTCGGCGTGGAAACGC
>JAQXLY010000051.1 GCA_029012365.1 Lachnospiraceae bacterium
TTTTTTGTAACATTATTTCCTCTTGCTTGGTATTAGCCTATCAAGGTTAACATAAGGAGTAAATGGCAAGCGGCTTGGCCGACACCATGCGTCCATTGACTCCTTATGCTGATCTTGATAACAGCTAATCAAGAAAGGTCGAAACCATATTTATGAAGCTGCGGCTTCACTTGATTCAGAGAGTACCAGTTCTGTTTCAGTAACCTTTTTATCCGGGTTGAGATAGACTTCTTCTATGTTATCCCAGTTGCGGGTGTTCCTGCCATTCCAGCGTTCCGGATGTGCTGCCATGGCTGCTTCATATACTTCGTGACGCTTTGACAGTATTTCTTCGCTTTTGCCGGCATGACGCTCGGCACTGGTAAGAAATTTGATCCCGCTGTGATGATGTTCAAACCGGTACCACTTTACGAAACGTTTGCACCACATACGGGCTTCAGTGATATTTTCAAAGCCCTTGGGCTGGTAGTTCGGACGGTACTTCAGAGTCTTGAAAAGCGACTCTGAGTAGGGGTTGTCATTGCTCACACGTGGTCTGCTGTTTGACGGTGTGATCCCCAGTGCGTACGATGTTTCAAGCATCGTTGATCCCTTCATGGGAGAACCGTTGTCTGAATGCAGTACGAGCGGCATTGTTGTAAGCCTTCCCTGCGCAAGACATGCACGCCTGATCAGTTCGCTGGCATGCTCCGCACTTTCTTCTTCCCAGACCTCCCATCCAACAATGTCGCGGCTGAAAAGGTCTTCGATCAGGTAAAGATAGAAAAACAGTCCTTTTACAGGCCCATTCAGATATGTAATATCCCAGGTCCACACTTGGTTTGGCGCTGTTGCGCAGTATGAAGTTGGTTTTGCATGTTTTCCCGGTTCCTGACTGCGTCCTCTGTGATTCTGCATTTTTTCTTCATGCAATATCCTGTAAAATGTGGACTCTGAGGCAAGGTAGATCCCTTCGTCCGCCAATGCCGGTACAATCTGGCAGGGTGGCATGCTGGCATATTTTTCTGAATTGGCAACCGCAAGTACCTGTTGTCTTTCATCAGCTGTCAGCTTGTTTGCGGGATCTGAGTGATCTGCATAATGACGCCGGTCCTCGTAGGAATCATGTTCACGGTTTAGTTTTTTCCAGCGGTAATAAGTGCGCTCGGTGATTCCAAGCCGGTTACAGGCTTTTTCGAGGCGCGCACCAGAGGCAACTGCCTCTTCAATAAGCGTTACTGCTTCCCTGCGATCTGAGGCGCTTATTTCTCGTCCTCTGGATCCCCACAGATCGCATTTGCTTTTTTTGACAACACAAGTAGAGCCGCCGCTTCCGCGAGTGCTTTTTCCTTTCGTTGCAATTCTCTTTCAAGTGTTTTTTGCAAGCCCTAAATTAAGTATACAATAAACACTCTCATAATTGCCAGCCTCCAAATCAGAGTGAAACGCTTGCATTCTCGCTACGGTTAGCAGAGTAAAATGCTTGCATTTCCTGCTTTTCATTATAACTGCAAAAAGGAGGGAATGGAATCCACCCTGAAATTAGGCGCTTACTTATTTACTAAGCTTTGCAAGGTCAGAGGTGTGGCTTTAATATACAGATGACACATAATTTGAACGAAATATTTAATAAGGATAAGTGAATCGGAACGGTCACGGGTTCTTTATGAATTGTTGAAAACAAATTTTTCGTTTTATGTAGACTTTTGGTTGAATAAGTAGTATAATGGTCTAAAATAGATGGGAAAGCATGGGTGGATTATATCTAAAGGATAATCAATAGTTATCCTTTAGATATGTAATTATCGAGTAGGAGAAATGATTAATAAGGTCGTTAAAATGCAAAAACTATATCATTATATTGTGGAGGTTGTGCCTTGGAAAAGACAAGCTATTTTTCTAATATGGAACAAAAAGATACCCTTAGTTATAAATTGGTGAATGAGGAGACTGTCATCAAAGAGGATAAGAGTAATGCAAGTATTATAGGATGTAAAATTCAAAAAAGTATTTTTACAGAGGTTTCTTTTTATTCAGCTGATTTTGATGGTACAATTATGATTGATTGCAAATTTGAAAAAGGAAATTGGTCTCGAACAGATTGCTGTTCTTTGACGGCTTCTAATACTATCTTTATTGGAATTGATTTTACCTTATCAACTATGAGAAACGCTGAATTTAAAAAATGTACGTTCATTAATTGTAATTTTGATCATATTGCGCTAAGCGGAAGTACATTTTATCATTGCTTGTTTAAAGATATTGTGCTGTCTCAAAGTTCCACCTATCTAAACACATATATCAATTGTTGTTTTGATTCCTGCAATTTTAATGGTAACTTTTACTATAATATGTTGATACGGAATGAATACATGAGCTCTTTCTTTCACAAGAAGCTCTTTGCTTATAACTATTTCTTTCAAGAAAACAATAAAAACCTAGAATTATTTGGACTGGATAATCTGCAAGAGGAAGAGGTAAAAACGTACTTGATTCAGAATAATTTATTAATTAATCTTGTAATACTGGATCTTAATGAGAATAGTAATATTGATTTGTCTATCATCCGTTTCTTAGCCGCCATTGGAGAATTATTAAATTTAGGGACACTGGTACGTGAAGAACAGTTACAGTTTATACATAATCTATCAAAGTTTTTATTAAGAGAGGATTTACTCTCGGCAATCACTATTGCTGAAGCTTCGAGCTACATAGAACATCATTTGCTTTTCCTTGATATGCAAGATAATTTTGCCTATGAGAAGTGCAAAGAGACTTTGAACGCCATAAAAAACGAATTGCTTCAAGCTTATCAAATAATGGGGCAAAGTATTTCTTTTAAATATGACGAGAAAAAAGAAGACACCGAACAAATTGTGAAAATAGTCTATAATAAAGAACCAGAGATTCCGATATGTACTATTCTGAACGAAATAAAAGCATCTCTTGGAATAAATGCTCCTGATGCTGCAAGAATTAAAACGGAAGTAGGGTCATTTCATGAATGGATTTCCTGTTATGATTCGGTAGTTCAATGTTTACAACTTTTAATTTCTGTATTGGGTCTTGGATATACTATAATTGGTGCTCTGCAAAAAAAGAAGCTAAAAGAAAAGGAAAAAGAAGAAGAGGCACAATTAGCAGCTACAACATCAGAGAACATGATTGCTATGATAAACAAAGCATTAAGCAAGCAAAAAATAACCCCGGAGTTTTCACAAACAATCCAGATTGTTGCAAAAAATGAAGTAATTGCAAGTAAAAATTTCCGAGGATATAGTAAAAGTAATGTTCAAAGCATAGATATTATGACCAAAAAAAGTTAAACAATCGCCCTACCCCGTTTTTGATGATTAGAGGATTATTAGTGAGATTTATGCGATAGCAAAACCCCCATTTTTTTGAGAAACCATTGATATATCCGGGGATAAATGAAACATGCGTACTTCTCATTATTTTGAGCATATCTATTTTATCAAGTGAATCAATAAATGGGATAGTCTCATTGCGAATAGTTATGTAATTTGTTTCTTCTCCGTTATAATAGTTATCTGGATATATTGTGCATAACTCATTTACTATTTTTAGATTATTTTTTACAAATTCATCATGGATATCAACACATGTTACAAAATTTGATGACATAAAATGCTCTATAGCAATACAAGATGACATGGGAAGTGAACCAATAAAGACATCAATCCAATCTTCTAGGTAGTCACTAACTGAGAAAGGACATATTATTGCTGCAAATTTAGTTGAGTTAATTGACAAATATTTGTGTGGGCTAAAAATGGCAATAACGTTTTCTGTAGAATATAGCTGACTGAATAAAGAGTGATTAGGAGAACTTGCGCTTTCGTCTACAAGAAGTAATACGCCTTTCTGCGCCAAAGAATGTATAGCGGAAACGTCGTCAAAATAAATTCCTGTTGAAAAAATCGGGGAAGTAATCCATACAGCATCATACTTATTTTTAATTATATTCTCGTATGGAAATACTACCTTGTTATTACTATCTATTACAATCGATTCCTTAAAAACATTTAATCCAAAAGATAGTAAACAGGAATATATTGAAAAATATGCAGGTTCTATGACGCAAATTTTTTTATAATGTTTTTTCTTAAGATAATCACCTATACAGCATATTGCAGCTGTGGAATTATGAGTAAGTACGCAGTTATATCCTATGGTGGAGGTATGTGTCAAACGATTAATAATACGCTGTTTAAGTTCATGATCAAATTCGTAACTATAGTGATATTCGAAACAATTTAACGAACTTGATATTTTGTACTGTGACATCATATGCCTAATATACTCGTCTCCGGCATTCCAATGAGAAAGGTCATAAATAGGAATATCCGTCTCTTTTGATACAATCTGCTCTAATCTACGTATCTCTTTTATCTCTTCTAAATGTGGTATATTAATAATATTGTTTTTCATGTTGCTCCTTGTATGAACATCTACTGGTGATATTTTGCTGAACATTTCTCCTACCCGATAATTACATATCTAAAGGATAACTATTGATTATCCTTCATCTACAAAGATCTGCTATCTTTTTTCGATTTACCAATTACTTAGTTTCTCTCCTGCCCTTATGCTATAATCAAATAGCCACACCGTGGCTAATCATATCATAAAGGAGAACACAGACTATCATGAATCAGTTACAAGAGACAATTCCGCAGTATTTGGAGTTTTGCAGGTATCAAAAAAGGCTGGATGAGAAAACGCTGAAGGCGTATCGGATTGACTTGAGGCAGTTCGTGGAACAGGTCAATGCAGGGAGAGCTTTGGAGGTTTCTGAAATTTCCAAAGAGGTGTTGGAAGCATATATTGGGATGTTGCATCGTGGGTTTAAGCCTAAGACGGTAAAGCGGAAGATTGCTTCGTTGAAGGCTTTCTTTCATTATCTGGAGTATAAAGATATGATTGTGACAAATCCTTTTAACCGGATGCGGGTAAAGTTCCGCGAGCCGGTGATTTTGCCGAAAACGATTCCGCTGTCTACAGTTGAACACTTTTTGGTAATAATGTATCGGGAGTATGCAGAGACAACGACAGCCTTTCGGAAGCAAAACACTTTACGCGACATTGCTGTAATAGAGCTTTTATTTGCTACCGGAATGCGGATATCGGAGCTTTGTGCGTTGAAACCGGAGGATGTAAATTTACAGGAAAGGACTATATTAATTTACGGAAAGGGTGCAAAGGAACGAAGAATTCAGATTGGCAGTGAGGCAGTTGCGGATATTCTGGAAAAATATCAGTGGGAATATCATGAGGAAATGAAAAAAAGCAACCGCTTTTTTGTAAATCAGTCGGGGGCTCCGGTATCCGACCAGGCAATCCGCCGTATGATTAACAGGTACTCACAGCTGGCGGGAATAGAGTTACATATTACACCCCATATGTTCCGTCATACCTTTGCTACCTGTCTGATGGAGGAGGATGTGGATATTCGCTATATTCAGGAGATGTTAGGGCATAGCTCCATTAATATTACGCAGATATACACACATGTTACGATGGCAAAACAAAGAGATATCTTAACGACAAAGCATCCGAGACAGAAATTCCGGGTTTAAGGGGAAGAGAGATTATCCCGAAGCCTTCACGAAAAGGAAACTATTTACGAATGGTAGATATCTGCTATAATAGGAGTTATGGAGGTGTGGCATGTTTTTTTCAAAGATTAATTCAAGAGTGGAACAACTGGATCGTCTTGTGAGGGAAATTGACTCGAATATGGAGAATAATTACAAGGATGCTGCCCAGAGTGCTTTTCGGGAGCTGACAGAACAGTTTCAGATGCTTCAGAAGGGAGGAAAGCTGAATGAAAGACAGGAAACACGCTATAGTGCTATCATTTCGAGATATTCCGCACGACTGAAGGGCTACACGCATAAGGACCAGAAGCCTTATTGGACCGGACAGTGATTACCATTTGAATTGCTGCTACCATTCTTTCCCTTGCAATTACTACGCAGAACCGCTATAATGAGTTTGTAGCAAAAAGTGGCAAAAGTCAGGGGGACTTTTGCACAAAAGAAAGGAAGGTAGGAAACGATGTTGGAAAAGCTGTTCAAGTTAAAGGCAAACAACACAAATGTCAGAACGGAATTCGTTGCGGGTATTACGACCTTTATGACCATGGCGTATATTCTGGCGGTGAATCCGAGTATTCTTGGTGATGCGGGAATGGACCCGAATGCTGTACTCATCGCTACGTGTCTGGCTTCTTTTATTGGAACGCTATGTATGGCATTTCTTGCAAATCTGCCGTTCGCATTGTCGGCCGGGATGGGGTTAAACGCATATCTGGCATACACGGTTGTAGGCTCCGGCGTATCGTGGCAGATGGCACTGTTTGCGGTATTTATCGAGGGTATTATTTTTATCATCCTGTCGCTTACCAATGTGCGTGAGGCGATTTTTAATGCAATTCCGCTGACCTTAAAAAAGGGTGTATCGATAGGTATCGGTTTGTTTATTGCTTTTATCGGTTTGCAGAATGCAGGACTTTGTGTTGATTCCGCTACTCTGGTAACAATTACCAGTTTTACCGAGAATTTCAACACAAAGGGGATTTGCGCATTGTTAGCCATAATCGGTCTGCTGATTACGGCGGTGCTTCATATCCGTAAGGTTAAGGGAGCTATTTTATTAGGTATTGTTCTGACATGGGTGCTGGGAATTCTTTGCCAGTTAGTAGGTATTTATGTTCCGGACCCGGCAGCGGGCGCATACAGTCTGCTCCCGGCAGGCATTATCAGTGTAGACTTTTCTGCATTTGGAAATACCTTTGGTCAATGCTTTAAGATTGACTTTTCAGGCACTGATATATTCAATTTTATCGTTGTTGTTTTTGCATTTCTATTTGTAGATTTATTTGACACACTGGGAACCTTAATCGGTGTTGCTACAAAGGCAAAAATGTTGGACGAGAACGGTCGTCTTCCGCGGATTAAGCCGGCGCTTCTGTCCGATGCGATTGCAACCTCGGCAGGAGCAGTGTTCGGTACTTCTACAACGACTACATTTGTTGAATCCTCTGCCGGTGTGGCAGTAGGCGGACGAACCGGCCTTACGGCACTTACTACAGGATTCCTTTTCCTGCTTTCGACATTGTTCTCGCCGCTGTTTACATCAATTCCGTCCTTTGCAACGGCTCCGGCACTTATTTTTGTCGGGTTTCTGATGTTTGAATCGGTTGTAGAGCTGAAGTTTGATACGGAAAATCTGGCCGAAACGATTCCGGCCTATCTTTGTATTATTGCTATGCCGTTGTTCTATAGTATCTCTGAGGGTATTTGTATCGGAATTATCTCCTACGTTGTATTACAGGTTGCTACCGGAAAAGCAAAAAAGGTAAAGCCTTTGATGTATATTCTCGCAATATTGTTTGTTCTGAAGTATATATTTCTGTAACTGAATTTATGCATTGTCTGTGCTGCCACGGCTGACGGGAATTCGTAGCTGTGGCAGCACTTTTTGTTGACGAATTTTGTAGGAAGTGATATGCTGATACTAAATAAAAGGCGGTTATTTGTAAGTATCTCGGAGGAGGAATACATGAAGAAATGGTTATGCAATCTTAGTAAATTCGCGAAAACGGTTCTGATAGCGGGGATGACTGCTTTCGTAGTTCTGATTGCGGTTATTTTTATCGTTTTCGTGGGCAGCAAAGAAGAGGCGTACCGTAATATCAGAGTAAATGCAGTGCAGGGATCTGTTTTTGTGAATCGTGACGGAATAGAAGGGATGCAGTTATATGCCGATATGAATCTGTTGTCCGGAGATGAAATTGTCACGGAAGAGGATGCAAGACTTACTCTCCGTCTGGATGATGATAAATACATAGTGCTGGATGAAAATTCGAAGATTACACTCCATGCAACCGGAACGGCAGAGGACAGCAAGACAACGATACAGCTAGAGTACGGAAGCGTTCTTTCTGATATAAAAAACAAGCTTTCTAAAAATTCCGGTTATCAGGTAACAACTCCGTCCTCTACCATGTCTGTTCGCGGTACGCAGGTAGAGGTAGTTTGCCTGCCTGTATATGATGAGACCGGGAAGCTTTGCGAAAGCAGGACAAAGATACTGGCCTATGAGGGTGTAGTATCCATGAAATTGGAGGGTATTGAAGAAGCAAGGGAGCTTGTTGCAGGAGAATGTCAGGAGAGCGTACAGCTGGAAGGCACAACTGTTTCATTTGATGGAGAGATAAGGGCAATTACACCGGAGGATTTGAGTGAGTATAGTGCGGAATACTTGATTGAAAGCCTTTTGAATACAACAAAAGAACAGACAGAGGAAGAAAAGAAAACTGCTCAGTTTTTGAGTGAAATGATGACACAATATATAGAAGAAAAGGCATCGGAGCCGACACCTGAGCCAACGCCTGAGCCAACGCCGGAACCGACACCTGAGCCAACACCTGAACCAACGCCGGAACCGACCCCGGAACCGACGCCTGAGCCAACGCCGGAGCCAACGCCGGAACCGACGCCTGAGCCGACGCCTGAGCCGACCCCGGAACCGACACCGGAGCCAACACCTGAACCAACCCCGGAACCGACGCCGGAGCCAACGCCGGAACCAACGCCGGAGGTACATGTTCATAGTTGGGATGAGGGTAAAGTGACCAAGGAACCAATGTGTACTCAGGAGGGTGAAAAACAATTTGTTTGCATGATTTGTAATGCTGCAAAACAGGAGCCGATTCCTGCTACCGGACATACATGGGGCGAGGAGACTGTACTGAAGACTGCAAGCTGCACAGAGCATGGGCAAAACGGATATTTTTGTATCGCATGCGGCGCTCAGAGTGATAAAACAGTAACAGTGCTTCCGAAGGGTCATGATTTGCAGATTGTAAAGGAGGAATCAAAGCCTGCTACAGAGGTCGAAGACGGTTTAGCGGTTCTTCGATGCACCAGAGAAGGCTGCAGCCACCGGGAGGAAATCATACTTCATCCCGCAATGCCTGACTGGCTTCTGTATGAGAAGGATGAAAGCGGTAAATGGCAGAGAGTGATTTATACTTGTCTGGAGGATGAACTGCCGAAGGAAGGCTGGCTGGTGCGATTCTGTGCTGTATGTAATAAAGATTTGGAAGACGGAGAGGCTGTAGAACCGGTATTCGCACAGATGGTTCCTGTGAATGACTGTATTGTAGAGGAAGAAATAGATGATGGGACAATAACAATAGTACATCTTTGCCCAAATGAGATTGTTCACCTGTATCGAGAGGTGTATGACGACGATGGAGGATTAACAGAGGTTCTTGTGGCGGCATGCCGGACCTGTATCAGTTGTTTTAGAGAAGTGGCAGGAGAGAAGCATATACTGACCGGGTCAAAAGAGTCCGGTTGGTATTGTGAGACATGTGGTACGGCAGTGGATGCAATAAGTGACTCCGATGGTATGTTTGACTGGTGCAGTCTGTACGGTCACAGGTATTCGGAGATTACAGAGGATACCTGTGTAGTAAACGGCTGTGAGTGCAATTACTGGGAGTTATTCTGTACCGGATGTTACGAGACTATGAAGTATGTAGCAATTACAGAGGAGAGCATAGAGGAGAACGGGATTTCTGCCGAGTATGCCGAAAAATATGGATTGCTTGTGCCGAAGGGGCATGCCATGGAAAAGGTTGTCGGGTTAACCTATCAGCCGGCACAGGAAAGGGATGGTATAACGATTCAGCCGGAATCCGGTCAGATATTTACCGAAGAACAACTGGAGAATGCAACACTCGAAATCTCCTGTTCAAATACGGATTACAATAAATTTACCGAGGGTATATGGTATGCATGTACGTTCAGTCATACGTACAGAGGCTTGAATGAATTAGTGAAGAGCGGCTGGTTTAAGAAGGAAGAAATAGAGACAGACGAAATGATCGAGACATATTATTTGTTTATCACCCCGTGATTCATGTGCGACGGAATCTGCTTAAAAGGAGCCTTTCATGAATAAGAAAAGAACAACAGTGTTTTTATTACAACTGATTGCGGTTTTGTTTCTGGGGATATGCTCGGAGCTGGATGTGATACACTCTCTGAGCCGGAGGGCTACGGATTTTCTCTATTCCGGAACACGACAGCCGAGTTCACAGATAAAGATTATAACGATTGATGAAACGGCAGAGGAGGAATATGGCTATTTTACATCATGGAGCCGGAGTCGTGCCGCAGAGCTGATAGAAGCACTGAATCAGCCGGAGACAAGACCGGCAGTCATTGCGTTTGATATTAATTACATTACGGAGCGGGATGCCGAGGGAGATGCTGCCTTTGTAAAAGCCGCAAGAGAAGCCGGAAATGTAGTAGTTGCCTCCCGTGCCGTATTTCGTAATGCAATAGTACAGGATGAGGATGGGACACTCTCAAATGATATCTTAAATATTGAATCGTTTGAATATCCTTATAAAGCATTAGCCGAGGTGACAAGCCATGGATTTTCAAATACAACGCCGGATATGGATGATTATATTCGTCATGCTCTTTTGTCGGTGAATTATGATTCGGAGACAATTTATAGTTTTTCTTATCAGACGTATTTAAAGTATATGGAGTATCTCGGAAAGACACCTTATGTTCCGCGGGTGGATAAAGCCGGACTTTACGGAATCCGGTATATTACAAAACCAAACAGCTATGAAACCCATTCCTGGGCGGATGTAGTAAACGGAAAACGGGATTTGCGGTTGTTTAAAGACTGTATCGTGCTTGTCGGTGCTTATATGCCGGGCATGCAGGACCAGTATTCGGTACCCGGTTCCTTCGGCGGACAGATGTATGGAGTTGAGATTCATGCCAACATTATTGATTCCATGTGCAGAGGGTACTCTTATGAGCAGGTGTCTTATGGAGCGGTAACATTTGTAAACATTGCATTATGTTTGTTATATTTTCTGGTGTTGAGAAAGGTAAACTTAGGGATATGTATCGGCAGCGGGGCAGCACTGGCGGGAGGCTATGTGTATGCATCTGTTAAGCTTTATGAGAAGGGGTGGTATGTGTATCCTCTGGGCTTTGTACTATGCCTCTTCTTAATGCTGATTGGACATATTGTAGGGAAATATGCGGGAGAGTGGTTCAGCAAGCGCAGAATTATGAAGGAGTTCAAAAAGTATGTTGCGCCACAGGTGTTGGAACAGATGAACAAAGATGGTGAGCTTTCTATTAAGCTTGGCGGAGAAGCGAGAGATATAGCAGTTTTGTTTGTGGATATTCGTGGTTTTACTACCCTTTCGGAAGCATTGTCGCCGGAGCAGGTAGTAGAAATGTTAAATGAATATCTTGCGCTTACCACCGAGGCGATTTTTGCAAACGGCGGTACTTTGGATAAATTTATCGGAGATGCAACTATGGCGGTGTTTAATGCACCGGTTGACCTGCCGGACTACGAGGCGAGAGCTGTACAGGCGGCACTTGATATTGTACACGGTGCAGGAAAGGTCAATTTGCGTATTAAAGAGAAAATCGGCAGGGAGGTTGCTTTCGGAGTAGGAGTTAATTGCGGCAGGGCGGTTGTAGGAAACATCGGTTGTGAAACACGAATGGACTACACGGCCATAGGTGATACAGTGAATACGGCAGCCCGTCTGGAAGGAAAGGCACTGGGAGGACAGGTGGTTATCAGCGAAGACCTGAAGAAGCGTCTTGGAGACCGGATTATAACAGAACCCCTCGGAGAAATGGTCTTAAAGGGAAAGGCGGAGCCCCTTGCCGTGTATTCTGTGCTCGGTTTTTCTGAACAGCAACAGGAGAGCGGTATAAGTGGGAAATAACAGTGAGAAGTATGGAGGAGGGTATCGAGGTTGTTTGACGTAAATAAGATTTTGGAAATGAGCATTTCTCTCACAGCAGAGCATGATTATAACAAGATATTGGAGAAGACGGTCACATGTGCAATGGAGCTGACGAATTGCGAGGGCGGAACGCTTTATCTGTTCCGTGAAAATCGTCTTGAATTTATGATTATGCGTAATATAGACCCTGAGGTGCAGCGTCGCGGCGGTACGGTTCCTCCGTTGGAGCTGGATGAGACAAAGGTGTGTGCATACAGTGCTATTCACCGGGAACTGGTAAATGTACCGGATGTTTACGCAGAAAACACCGGTTTTGATTTTTCGGGACCGAAAGAGTACGACAAGGTATTCGGATGTCATACAAAGTCTATGTTGGCTTTTCCTCTGATAAATCACGAGGAAAAGCTCATCGGTGTAGCACAGCTGTTAAATGCAAGAAATCCGGAGGGAGAGTTGATTTCCTTTACGGCGGAGCATGAAACTTTGATTCGGGCGCTTGCGTCCATGGCAGCGGTATCCTTATCCAATATGCAGTATGTTTCGCAGATAAAACAACTGTTGCATTCCATTGTAAATGTGTTTACGAATGCCATTGATGCCAGAACACCTTACAATTACTATCATTCCAGACATGTGCACGATCTGGTGGTGGATTTCATGGATTACTGTAATGAAAAGCCGGAGAAGGCGGGAATCGGATTGCAGTTTGATGCCGAACACAGGGAGGAACTGGAGCTTACGGCGATGATGCATGACATCGGAAAGCTGGTTACGCCGTTAGAGGTAATGAATAAGGAAACACGGCTGGCGGGACGGCTGGAAACGGTACTCGCAAGACTCAGGTATATCCGGGCATTGAAACGTATTGCATATCTGGAAGGAAGCTGTACGAAGGAAGAGTATGAGGCGGAGGCGGACTATATTGCAGAGATGCTTGAACTGATTCAGCAAATCAATGCAGCAGGTTTTCTGGAGGATGAAACCATAGCGAAGATTAAAAGGCTGGCAGAGCGTGAGTATGAGGATACGGATGGAGAACGGTATTCGTATATCACAAAAGAGGAAACCGTGTGTCTGATGATTAAAAAGGGAACCCTGACAGAGGATGAAAGGGAAATCATGAAACAGCATGTTGTGTTTACGGAACGTTTTCTTTCTGCTATGAATTTTGATGAGCATTATAAGAATGTACGTACATGGGCGAGCCTGCATCATGAACTTTTAAACGGATCCGGTTATCCGGGAGGACTTACAGAAAAGGATTTGCCGTTTGAAGTCCGCTTGATAACCGTGGCAGATGTGTATGATGCTTTAACCAGCGATGACAGACCGTATAAGAAGCCGCATTCAAGAGAGGCTGCCTTTGCGATTCTTGGGCATATGGCAGATGACGGACAGATTGACGGCAAAGTGTTGTCGGTTTTCAAAAAGGCGGTGCTATGGAAAGAGGCAGAGAAAAACAACGGAAAAGAGGCGAAAAAATGACAAAGTTCTATATTGTTCCGGAGTTTAATCATTTGGAAGAGACCGAACGTTATGCAAGGGAGCAGGAGCTTTTTTTCGAGTACAATGACTTTTTTTCTCCGGAAATACTGGAGAACGAGTCTGTGATAGAAGAACGGATAGCCGCATACCGCACATTAGGGCGGGACTGCACGGAAGATACAATGCATGGCGCATTTTTTGATGTAACAGTGTTTAGTTATGATAGAAGAATCAGGGAGATTTCTTTTCACCGAATGAGACAATCGATGGAGATTGCAAAGAAAATGGGACTTCGTGCGGTTATTTTTCACGGAAATTATTTGCCGTTTTTAAGAGGAGAGCGTTATGATACCAACTGGCTTCAGCGAACGGAGGAGGCGGTGCGGACTCTTTGCAAGGAGTACCCGGTGGTTCAAATATATATAGAGAATATGTTTGAGGATTCACCGGAATTAATGGAAAAGCTTGCGCTACGATTACAGGATGTATGCACATTCGGGATTTGTCTGGATTATTCCCATGCTTTGCTGACTTCCGAGAACGGTGAACCGTGGTTTTCGCGTCTGTCACCTTTTATACGGCATATTCATGTGAATGACCATTGCTTTACGGGGGATGCCCATATGATACCGGGGGAAGGAAGGACGGACTGGGACGAGTTTTTCCGGCTCAGGAAACAGTATGCACCGGAGGCCACGGTTCTTTGCGAGGTGACAGGCTTAGAAGCGGCAAAGCGTGGAATTAAGTTTTTACGGAGTAAAATTGCAGATTTTGAATCGCAGAATGCGTGAAGGTCTGCAATGTAAAAGGAGGATGAATATATGTCAATGAAAACAAAAAATAAGAAAATCATTGAGGCAATTACGGAACTGAGAGCCGTGGATGCAGAAGGTGCTTCACCGGAGCTTGTGAGCATTCATTCCCGCCTGATGAAGGGCAGGACCGCATTTGAGGGGGTTATGACAAACACGCTGACATCTGCCATGAATATCAGTAATCTTGATTTACAGGTCAGTGACAAGGCAGAGGAGTTAGTGGGAATCAGCGGTCATCTGTCAAATGCGGTAGAGGATTTGGTTCAGATTTCAGCAGAAACAGCTGCAGTGACAAAGCAGGTGGCATCGGCACATGACCTTCTGGCTCAATCAATTACGGAGATTTCGGGCAATACCATGGAGTGTCTGCAGGCGATTGAGAGAAGCGAAGAAAATGTCGTAAACATTGAGAAGCTGTCTAAGGAAGCGGAGAAGGATTCCAGAAAAATGAAGGCAGATATGAGAACCTTATTCGAGGTTATCGGACATATGCAGGAGGTAATAGACTCGATTAATGCAATATCCGGACAGACAAATCTTCTGGCTTTAAATGCTTCCATTGAGGCTGCAAGGGCCGGAGAAGCAGGAAAGGGCTTTGCTGTGGTAGCTGATGAAATTCGACAGCTTGCAGATGAGACAAGAGCCCTGACGGGCAATATGGCGGAGTTTGTTAAAAATATACGTACAGCCTCCCAGCAAAGCGCGGAAAGTGTAGAGACTACAGTAACCGCATTGAATCAGATTAACAGTAATCTTGAGGTAATTGTAGAGGGAAATATCGATAACAGAAAGCGTCTTCAGGATATTAATGAGAGTCTTACAAACATTGCGGCCACCAGTGAGGAAATCAGCAGCTCGATGAGTGAGGTTGAGAATCAGGCAGCACAGTTAGATGAGAGAGTTACTGATGTCGGAGGCGAGGTGAAGGAGTTAAGCGAAGTAAGTGTCAGCCTGGACGAAGTGGTAAAGCCGGTAACTACAATCGAGGAATGTCTTAAAAACGCAAATCGTGAGATGGGACAGATGGCACTGGATGCCTTTTATATGCCGGGTAATCAGGTGTTTATCAAAAATGTGGAGAATGCAATTGAGGCACATAAGAAATGGCTGGATAAGCTTTATGCTATGATTAAGGCCGGAAAAGCACAGCCGCTGCAGACAAATGCCCAGCGGTGTGCATTTGGCCACTTCTATTATGCGGTGCAGCCGAAAAATCCGGAAATATTAAAGATTTGGAGCGGAATAAGAGAGCAGCATAAGGAGTTTCATAAAAACGGTGAGCTGGCTATTACAGCACTGAAGACAGGCAATAGGGTAAAAGCGGAGGAGTATTATAACCGTTCAGCCGAGCTCTCCGGGAAGCTGCTGACAGACTTTGAGGAGCTGGTAGGGCTGGCAAGGAAGCTGGAGAAAGAACATATACGTATTTTTGAATAAGGAAGTGATTCGCGCCGGGTGCGGTCGCTGACAGGTTTCATTTTTCAGGAAAGGGGCTGCGTGATTCGTGCGCAGCCCCTTTCATCAGCAGGTACATCTATTTGTAATTTCGTTCTACATAATGGAAAATGTCCATGTTGTCGTCAAACATACGACAACCGACAATGTAGACGCCCTCGTTGTTTGTTACCCGGATAATGGTACCTTCCATATCCTTGCCTTTCATTACATCGAGATTGTTTATCTGTACACGGATTCGTTTGTTCTTTGCGTCCTGAAGCTCTTTTGCAGGGGCGGAGAAAGCGAAGCCGCCGGCGCTGATATTTACCATTCTTGCCGTGAGTGGATGGTCAACGCCTTCTAAGAAAAGTGTACAGGAATTTGAAATCGGCATACGGCGGTACTTTCTGCGGTTAAATACCTTCGGATTGCCGCTTACGGTCAGGGAATAGTTGCCGTCCTTTCTTACCGCAACCTTCACTTCGTTCCAACGGTAGATGCCGTTATCCACAGTAACTGTAATGTTGTAAACGGCAGTCTTTGAAAGGGTGAGAGTATCATGCAAATCGTTTACGATAATCTGCTCATCAACGACTTCGATTACCTGTTCGCTGTATTCCTTGGTGATAAGTCCCTGTGTTTCCTCTAAGGTAAGGTACATACCCGGCTTTATATCCGAAGTGCTCATAAAGCCGCCATCGCCGAGTTCTTCGATTAATTGTCCGACAATGCTACTGATGTTCATAACGTTTGCAGTAGTTTCTGCATATTTGCTTCGCATTACGCGGGTATTTTCGTCTGCTTCCGTAATGCTGGCAGTCATCAAATCCATAACCTCGCTGATCTGGTTCATATTGTCTACCATGTTTCGGTTGGAATGCTCAACCTCCTGCATAGCGGAATCAATGACCTGTACGTTGCCGCCGAGTTTGGTGGCATCTGCGGTAATCCGGGCTACGCTGGTGTCCACCTGCGAAATTTTTTCCAGTGTAGTGTTGATTAGCTGTAAGGTTCTGGTGATGGACTCGGTCATGCGGTCTGCGGTACTCTCCAAATGAGAAAGCGCATTCATAATACTGTTGGAAGAGTTTTTGGTACCGGTACTCAAATCACGGATTTCGTCAGCAACAACAGCAAATCCCTTTCCGGCTTCTCCCGCTCTTGCGGCTTCGATAGAAGCGTTTAACGCAAGAAGATTTGTCTGTCCGGAAATTTTTTCAATGGTGCCGGTTTCTGCCTTTACCATGTCAAAGTCGCTCCGGAATTCCCGCAGAATCTGCTCAACCTCTGTGGAGAGCTGCGCCATTTCATTCGTGGAGTTCACAACATCGGCTAACTGTTCCGAGCTTGTCTGTGCATGAGTTACGGATTCATCTGCCAGGATCACCATTTCCTGAACCAGTCCGGCAACATTCTTCACCTGGTTACTGATTTTATTTGTCATATCCAGTGAAGAATCGGTTTTTTCGTGAAGCACTTCATTGTTTCTGGAAAGCTGCTCCATACTGTTTACTACAATCTCCGCACTTTCCTTATTCTCATCCGAAAGCTCGCTTACAACCGTTACGCCGTCTACCACGGAGTGACTGGCTACCTTTACCTGCTCAATGGTTTTTACCACACGGGCAAGGTTTGATTTCACAGAGTCTAACATCGCTCCGTCGGATTTGCTGATATGGTCAATGGCAAGCACATAGGCCAGATAGCACAGGATAACTACGGCAACCTGTATTTCTGCATCGGCAACGGTGTTGTCGGTAAAGCCGTTCCGGAGGGCGGTTTTTGCTAACATTGCCACGATTGCAAGAATGTTTAAAATACCGCACCGGATAAGCAGCCAACGGTTTTTATAAAGAATCAGCATGCTGGCAACCGGGAAAATGTAGGCAAAGGTAACATTGGTGTCAGTGGTCATCAGAACAAAAAGGTAGAGAAGACCGTAGCCTACGCTTATAACCTCACTGTAAATCTGAGTGGAGGTGCCTTTTAGCTTCAATACCAGCAGACCGGTGAAAAACGGCAGCCAGCATACGGCGAGAAATGATATGTAGTATTTCGGAGTGCTTGCGCCTTTCAGTACTTCAATAAAATAAGCCGACGAAAGGATGATACCGATAAGCAGCCACATAATCATAGTGCTTTTGTTAGCACGTTTTTTAAAGACTTCTTCTTTATATTCCATTGAAATCCTCCTAACTGTGTAAATCTTTATACCCTTGTCTACATTTTAGCACAATCTTTGTCAAATTTCCACATAAATTATATTTTTATGTAGTTTTGTGTAACTTTTTGCGAATGACAGAGAGAACTAATATAATAAAAGAAACTGCCATACCTGTAATTTGAAGGTACGGCAGTTTGTGTCGGAGAAGCTGTTCTCCGGTGTTGTTGTGTTTTTTCAGGCTCCTTAGCCCTGTAAGAGGGAAAGAACACCCTGTGTGGACTGATTTGCCTGTGCGAGCATAGACTGGGAAGCCTGGGAAAGAATGTTGTACTTGCTGTATTCCACCATCTCTGCTGCCATGTCCACATCGCGGATACGGGATTCTGCCTGCTGTAAGTTCTCGGCCGAGGTATCTAAGTTTGCAATGGTATGCTCTAAACGGTTCTGTACGGCACCGAGTGTAGAACGCTGCTTGGAAACCTTTTCAATAGCCTTATCAATGGCACCGATGGAAGAAGAAGCGCGCTCCTGTGTATCTACACGGACATTGTTTCCGCTGATGCCGAGAGCGGAAGCACTCATATCACCGATGTTGAAGCTCATGGTCTGTCCCTCGTTCGCACCTACCTGTAAGGTCATGCCGCCGGAGGAGGCAACACTGTCGTAGTTGTTCTGGGTGAGGAAGGCGTCATCGTCACCGAGACCGGTACCGCCATTCAGAGTAAGTGGCTTGACAGTGGCGGAATCCGTTACAAAGAGGGTATTCGGTTCATCCGTACCCGGAGCGTCTGCGCCGCTGAGCTCTACACTGATGTTAAGTCCGACTCTTGCTAAAATGTCTTCAATGTCTTCTGCGGTATATTCCTTTCCGGACTGCAGGTGGATATCGTAGACACCGGAAGCAGCAACTGCATCGGTGAGGCTTGTGCCGGCCATGTTGTAGGTCGGTGGAGTAAAAAGGATTGCCTCTTCCTTTCCTGCATCAGCGTCAAACATAAATGTAATGCCGATATTATAGTCAGCACCGTATTTATTGGCGGTAAGCTTAATCTTATTCGCACCGACAAAGTTTGTGGTAACAAGCGTATCCTCCACACTTGCTTTTTTACCCGCTACGGTTCCGCCGGTGGTGGTGACTGTAGAAGCACTTGCGGTGTAGACACCGGTAGCAAGCTTTACGGTAACATTTGCCGGTGTGTTAGTGGCAGTGGAATCTTCCTGCTTTGCATTTTTAACAAGATCGTCAATATCTGCCTGTGTGTAGGTCTTGTTATTTGCAAGGCTGATGGTCAGCCCCGTGCCGGCCGCATTCCAGATAGCGGATTCGCCGCCTACGGTTGCACTGGTATTGGTAGTAATCTTTACGCCTATAATATCCGAGGTGATAAATGCTCCCAGCTTTCCGTTGTAATCACCGTATTTCGGACCGGAGGTAGTGGTGGAAGTATTCGTTCCGTCAAAAGTACCGTCGAGAAGCTTCATGGTATTGAACTCGGTTGTTTCGGCGATACGGTCAAGCTCATCCTGAAGCTGTTCGATTTCATCCTGAATATTATCACGGTCATTATCTGTCTCAGTGCCGTTTGCTGCCTGAATAGCAAGCTCACGCATTCTTTGTAAGATACTGTGGGATTCGTTTAAGGCACCTTCTGCTGTCTGGATTAAGGAAATGCCGTCCTCGGCATTTGTGGAAGCCTGTGTGAGACCGCGAATCTGGGAACGCATCTTTTCGGAAATTGCAAGTCCTGCTGCATCATCAGCGGCACGATTGATGCGGTAGCCCGAAGAAAGCTTTTCTGTAGATTTTGCCTGGCTGCCTGTAACAATACCAAGCATACGATTGGCATTCATTGCCTGCATGTTGTGTTGAACGATCATAGCCATAGTCGTTACCTCCCGATAGTTGAAATTTGCTCTTTCAATAGGAGCATGTTTTTGTTTGCGATAGGTTGTATTTTTTTGATGAATACAGTCCCTCGAATCCGTTCGGGTAAGTACTGAGTCCTTTCAGCATGGCTGTGTTTCATTCACTTGTTAGATATATCGGCGGGAAAAATGGTTTACTTAATAGAAAAAGCAGAAAAAATGTAAAAAATTACAAAATACTGAGCATCAAAGCTGCTTATACGCAAGCCGTTGTGCTCAATTTGTAAACTCGCAGATGACAAAAGCGTCTGCCGGGGCAGACGCTTTTGTCTATTTTCAACCTATCGGGACATGGAAAATCCTTTCGGATACAAGCATGATTTCGATTAGGTGAAGTAAACACTGTTCACTGATATTAGCCCTGTAACAGGGAAAGTACGCCCTGTGTAGACTGGTTTGCCTGAGAGAGCATGGACTGGGATGCCTGTGAGAGAATGTTATTCTTACTGTACTCTACCATTTCTGCAGCCATGTCTACATCACGGATACGGGATTCCGCGGTCTGAAGATTTTCTGCGGAGGTATCCAGATTTGCAATGGTATGCTCTAAGCGGTTCTGAACAGCACCGAGTGCGGAACGCTGCTTGGAAACCTTTTCGATTGCTTTATCAATGGCACTGATAGAAGCGGAAGCCTTATCCTGTTCATCCACACGGACATTCTGACCGTTGACACCGAGTGCGGTAGCACTCATGTCTCCTATATTAAAGGAAAGAGTCTGTCCTTCGTTTGCACCTACCTGTAGCTTCAGGCCACCGGTGGAGTTGACGCTGTCGTACCAGTTCTGGGTCAGGAAAGCATCCTCGTCACCGAGACCGGTGCCGTTTTGAAGTGAAATGATTTTAGTTATGGTAGAATCCGTAATAAACAGGGTATTCGGCGTATCGGTTCCGTTATTATCGGTGACACCGCTTAATTCGACGGATACGTTCAGTCCGACCTCGGCTAACAAATCCTCGATGTCCTGTGCTGTGTATTCCTTTCCTGACATAAGGGAAAGCTGATAACCCGCTTTATCGGTCGCAGGTGTAGCAAAAATATCCGTTAAGCTTGTTGCAGCCATATTATAGGTAGGAGCGGTATTTAAAATCGCAGTCTCCTTGCCTTCCGTTGCGTCAAATTTCAGCTCTATATCGATGTTATAATCGGCACCGTATTTATTTGAGGTGATTTTTATAGTGTTGGCACCTACAAAAGAACCGCTTGTAGAAGGAACAATACTGGTAGTAACAGTGGCTTTATTACCGGCTACGGTAGCGGCTGTCTTTTTAGAGGTATCGGCAGATGCCGTAAATATACCGGTAGCAAATTTTACGGTAATATCGGCAGGCGTATTGGTTGCAACGGAGTCCTCCTGCTTTGCATTTTTGATTAATTCGTCAATGTCGGTCTGAGTATAAGTTTTGTTGTTTGCAAGGTTAATAGTGAGAGATGTACCGGCAGCATCCCAGATGGCGGATTCACCGCCTACGGTTGCGGTAGTATTGGTGGAAACGGTTACTCCCGTGATATTGGAGGTAATAAACGCACCTAAATCACCGTCGTACTGTCCGTATTTCGGACCGGAGGTGGTATTGGTGGAAGCGATACCGTCAAAGGAACCGTCAAGAAGCTTCATGGTATTGAATTCGGTCGTTTCCGCAATGCGGTCTAATTCGTCCTGAAGCTGCTCGATTTCGTCCTGAATGTTACCGCGGTCGTCATCGGTTTCCGTACCGTTGGCTGCCTGAATGGCAAGCTCACGCATTCTTTGTAAGATACTGTGGGATTCGTTTAGTGCGCCTTCTGCTGTCTGAATTAAGGAAATACCGTCTTCTGCGTTGGTGGAAGCCTGTGTAAGACCACGAATCTGGCTTCTCATTTTTTCGGAAATCGCAAGACCGGCAGCATCATCAGCCGCACGGTTAATACGATATCCGGAAGAAAGCTTTTCGGTGGATTTAGAAAGATTGCCGGAAACAATTCCGAGCATACGATTGGCATTCATGGATTGCATGTTGTGTTGAACGATCATTGCCATAAATAAGTCCCTCCTCGAATCTGGATTTTCATTTGATAGGTTGTATTTTTACTAATATGAAATACAGTCTTCGAATCCATTCGAGTAGTCACTGAGTCCGTTCAGTATGGCTGCGATTCATTTATTTGACTTCTATATCGGCATCTTTCAGGTATCACTTAATAGCAAAATAGAAAAAATTTCATTTTGCTGATTCGGAAGCAAAAGAAAACCGGGCGGTAAGCGCTCGCATTGACACTCCTGCCATTATTTGTTATAATCGACCTTGGTAAAATGAACGGCAGAGGGGTATCTTATTTAATAAGTAACCGGACTGCTTTTTTTACGGAGGAGATTATATGTTTCGATTGGCGCGCTATTTAAAAAACTATAAAAAGGAAAGTATTATCGGTCCTTTGTTTAAAATGCTTGAAGCTTTTTTTGAGCTATTAGTACCACTCGTGGTAGCGGATATGATTGACAACGGAATCGGGAAAGGTGACAGGACGTATATCTACAAAGCAGCATTGATACTGATTCTGTTAGGTGTGGTTGGTCTGGTCTGCTCACTGATTGCACAGTTTTTTGCGGCAAAGGCTTCCGCGGGATTCGGAACGGAGCTGCGTGATGACTTGTTTGCACATATGAACCGGTTGTCCTATGCAGAGCTTGATAAGGCAGGGACTTCTACTCTGGTGACGCGCATTACAAGTGACATGAATCAGGTGCAGGCGGGAGTTAATATGATTCTTCGTCTTTTTTTACGTTCTCCGTTTATTGTAATAGGAGCATTGATTGCCGCGTTTCTGGTGAATGCAAAGGTTGCGGTGATTTTCCTGATTGCGGCACCGATACTTGCATTCATTATTTACGGAATCATGATTGTTACGATACCGATGTATGCCGGGGCGCAGAAGGCACTGGATAGGATTTCCCTTGCCACAAGGGAAGGGCTAAACGGAGCAAGGGTGATTCGGGCTTTCGGAAGACAGCAGGATGAGACAGCGGAGTTTTGTGAAGACTGCGGTCTTCTGTTAAAGCTGCAGAAACGTGTAGGCAAGGTATCCGCTGCAATGAATCCCCTTACCTATGTGGTAGTCAATCTTGCAATAGCAGCCATTATTTTACAGGGAGGCAGAGAAGTAGATGCCGGTGTGCTTACACAGGGTGAGGTCATTGCACTGGTGAACTATATGACACAGATTTTAAATGCTTTGGTGGCATTACAGGTGCTGATTGTTTCCTTTACAAAGGCGGTGGCTTCCGCAAAGCGAATTAACGAGGTACTTGCCTTACAGCCTACAGTATTAGATAAGGAAGAAACGGTTCCTGCAGGCGAGGGCAGGTCGGAGAGAGCAGCAGGGAAAACGGTGGGTGAAGGAAAGCAGGCGGCTACCGGTGAGACCGTTCCTGCCGTATGCTTCTTGGAGGTGTCTTTTACGTATCCGGGAGCAAAGGAAGAGGCACTTACCAATCTTTCATTCTCTGTGATAAAGGGGCAGACTGTGGGTATCATCGGCGGTACCGGCTCCGGAAAGTCCACACTGGTGAATCTGCTGCCGCGTTTTTATGATGTAACAAAAGGAGCTGTTCTGTTGAACGGTGTGGATGTCAGAGACTATCCGCAGAAGGAGCTGCGAAGTAAAATCGGCATCGTGCCGCAGAAGGCAGTGCTGTTTTCCGGAACGATACGGGACAATATGCGATGGGGAAAAGCGGATGCAACGGATGAGGAAATCGAGGAGGCGCTGTCCATTGCGCAGGCAAAGGAGTTTGTAGATACGAAGGAAGGACGTCTGGATTATAAGCTGACTCAGGGAGGAAGAAATCTATCCGGCGGACAGAGACAGCGCCTCACCATTGCGAGAGCATTGGTGCGCAGGCCGGAAATTTTAATACTTGATGACAGTGCTTCGGCACTTGACTTTGCTACGGATGCGGCGCTTCGGAGAGCAATTTCCGAGCGGACGAAGGGGATGACGGTGTTTATGGTATCCCAGCGTACCGCTACAATTCGGAATGCGGATGTGATTATTGTACTGGAGGACGGTGAAATCGCAGGAATGGGAACACATTGTGAATTGTATGAAACATGTGAGGTTTACCGTGAGATTTGCCAGTCACAGGCTTCCGCTAAGGAGGTGCAGGAATGAAAAAGAAGAATGAGAACGGAGCAACGCTGCTCAGAGTAGTTGTTCTGCTGAAGCGATACATGGGACTTCTCCTGCTTTCTTTACTATTTGCCGTAATTACGGTTATTACAACGTTATATGCACCGGTACTGACCGGACGTGCCATAGATAACGTGATTGGAACAGGAAAGGTTGATTTTACGGCAATGAAGCCGATTCTTATTCGTTTCCTTGTTGTTGTCGGTATTATGGCAGCGTCAAACTGGGTAATGAATCTTCTGAATAACAGGATTGCGTACCATGTGGTCTGTGACCTGCGTACAAAAGTATATGCACATGTGCAGCAGCTTCCGCTCAGTTATCTTGATTCTCATCCTAACGGGGATACGTTAAGCAGGATTGTAACGGATATTGACCAATTAGCCGACGGACTTTTGATGGGATTTTCACAGCTGTTCACCGGAGTGGTTACGATTTTGGCAACCCTTGGCTTTATGCTTTCCATTCATGTAAAGATTGCGCTTCTTGTGGTAATTCTGACTCCGGTATCCCTGTTTGTGGCGGCGTTTATTGCCAAAAGAACGTATTCCATGTTCCGCGCCCAGTCACAGGTGAGGGCGGAAATGACATCCCTGGTAGAGGAGCTTGTCGGAAATCAAAAAGTCGTTACTGCCTTTGGTTATGAAGCAACCGCGAAGGAGCGTTTTTATGATGTGAATCACCGGTTAAAGGATGTAGGTATCCGGGCTGTTTTCTTTTCCTCGCTTACGAATCCGTGTACCCGCTTTGTAAATGGTCTTGTATACACGGGAGTAGGTGTATTCGGCGGATTTGTTGCACTTATCGGCGGTCCTGCCGTCCTCTCGATAGGCCAGCTTTCCTGCTTTTTATCGTATGCAAACCAGTATACGAAGCCGTTTAATGAAATATCCTCCGTTATTACAGAGCTGCAGAACGCACTTGCTTCCGCAAAGCGTGTCTTTGACCTGCTGGATGAGGAGGTACAAACACCGGATAAGGAGAATGCATTGGTTCTAAAGGATGCTAAGGGAACTGTGAGCTTACAGCATGTTGCATTTTCTTATGTGCCGGAGGTGCCGCTTCTTAAGGATGTAACGCTTCTTGTGAAGCCGGGACAGCGGGTAGCGATTGTAGGCCCTACCGGTTGCGGAAAAACTACGTTAATCAACCTGCTGATGCGTTTCTATGATGTCAACCGGGGCGCGATTACCGTAGACGGAACGGATATACGTGATATTACAAGAGCTTCCCTGCGGGAAAATTACGGTATGGTATTGCAGGAAACATGGTTAAAGTCCGGTACGATTGCGGAAAATATTGCTTACGGACGGCCGGAGGCTACGATGGAGGAGATTATCGAGGCTGCGAAAGCTTCCTATGCGCATAACTTTATCCGGCGTATGTCGGACGGTTACGAGACAGTAATCGCAGAGGATGGCGGAAATCTTTCACAAGGACAGAAACAGCTGCTTTGTATTGCCAGAGTGATGCTATGTCTTCCGCCGATGCTGATTCTGGATGAGGCAACCTCTTCGATTGATACAAGAATGGAAGTGCGCATACAGCGGGCATTCCATAAAATGATGCAGGGACGTACCAGCTTTATTGTAGCTCATCGTCTGTCAACGATTCGGGAAGCGGATGTGATTCTTGTCATGAAGGACGGTGATATTATTGAGCAGGGAACTCATGAGGAGCTTCTCGCAAAGGGCGGATTTTATCACGACTTATATTACAGCGGACAGAGTAAACAGGAAGATTGTGAATAAATTGTGTTTTTTGGGAACCGGAAGTCGACTGATTTCGTCAAAGTATCAGTGGGAACGAAATCCTGCATGAAACTTTAAAAGGAAACAGGTTGAAAACAGTGTTTCTCCAAAAATGAAAAAAGAAAGCGAGAGTATACTATGAGAAAATTATTAGCAACAATTCTTTCAGTTTCTATGATTATCGGTATGGCTGCATGCGGTAAGAAGGACGATAACAAGGGCACTACACCGGATAACGGCAATACACCTACCGCCACGGTGGCTCCGACGGCTCCGGCAGAAGACAAGGCATCCGTGATTTCCCCGGACGTAACAGAGAATACGGCGGGAAGCGCACTTTGGGAGTCCTTCCTGTCGATGATGACGGAAAATCCGGAAACAAGTGCACTTGACATGGCAAACACTCTGTCAACGAATCCGGCAATTCAGTTTATGGCAATGGCTTCAGAGTCAGAACCGGGTTATCTGGCAGGCTTCTCTGAGGAGATTACCGGGTTTGAGAGCGGTGCGTCCTACGGACCGATGATAGGCTCTATCGCATTTATCGGCCACATCTTCAAGCTTGCGGACGGTGCGGATGTCAATGCATTTATTGAGAACCTTAAGAGCAAGGCTGACCCGAGATGGAATATCTGTGTTGGGGCAGATTATATTCAGGCTGGTGCTTACGGGAATACCGTATATTTCCTGATGTATCCGGCTTCTATGGACAAGGATTTGGGCGAAGGCGGCAACGGTGGTTCCGAGTCCGGCGCTGACAATTCTGCTGAGGCAGTAATCATTCGTCCGGAGGTTGCGGCAAATACATGGGGCGAGCTGCTCTGGAATACCTTTGAGGCAGTTATGACTGAGGAGCCGACTCCGTCTGCTCTGGATGCGGCATTTGCGCTTTCCATGGATGAGTCCATTCAGTTTATGGCAGGCTCTTCTGAAATAGAGCCGGGCTACCTTGCAGGCTTTACACAGGAGATTTCCGGATTTAAGAGCGGTGCAACGTTTGGACCGATGATGGGGTCCATCGCATTTATCGGATATGTATTTGAGTTAGAGGAAGGTGCAGATGTGAAGGAGTTCATGTCAAACCTTACCGAGAACAGCGATCCGAGATGGAATATCTGTGTGGAAGCAGACCAGACCGTGGCAGGTGCATACAACAATATGGTATTTTTCCTTATGTGTCCTGAATCGTATGGGGAGAAGCAGCCTAGAGAGTAATTGACTTGTAAGCATATGGTGTTTCATGTGTCCTCGATTAGCTACGGGCTGATTTAAAGGAGTAATAACGGGCACTTCATAAGTGGGTGCCCGTTTTTTGACGAATAGGATTCGTTCATAAAATTGCTTATAAGGCAAATACTAAGAAGAAAGAAGGAGGGGTAGCTCTGTTATTTTCAACAATCAGCTTTATCTATTACTTTTTGGCTGCAGTGCTTCTGCTTTACTTTATTGTGCCGTTCAAATGTAAGAATCTGGTGTTACTTGCGGCAAGTCTGTTTTTCTATTTTTACGGAGAACCGATTTATACCGTCCTGATGCTTGCGACGATTCTGTCCAGCTATCTCCACGGTATTCTCATCGATAAATTCCGCGGAACGGTCTGGTCAAAGGTATTTCTTTGGACCAGTGTCATTACGAGTATCGGTGCGCTTGGATTTTTTAAGTACTCGGATTTCTTTATTAAGAATGTAAATTCCTTGTTTAAGACGGACTTTGCGCTTCTCGGACTTGCACTCCCGATTGGTATCAGCTTTTATACCTTCCAGACCCTAAGCTATACGATTGATGTATACCGCGGAGATGCGAAGGTACAGAAGAGTCCGATTCGTCTTGCAACCTATGTGGCATTGTTTCCGCAGCTGATTGCAGGACCTATTGTAAGATATACAACTGTGGAGGAAGAGCTTTCCCACAGAACACATTCCTTCGAGAACTTCGGCTACGGCGTAACCCGTTTTATCATCGGTCTTTCCAAAAAGGTTCTGATTGCGGATACGCTCGGCGCACTTGCAAGAACCGTGCACGGTATGGAGGAGGCAACGGTAGCTGCTTACTGGATTTATGCGGTTGCGGTTTCGTTGCAGCTCTATTTTGATTTTTCGGGATACTCGGACATGGCAATCGGCCTCGGAAGAATCTTTGGTTTTCATTTCCTTGAGAACTTTAACTATCCGTTCATCTCTAAAAGCATTGCGGAATTTTGGAGAAGATGGCATATGTCGCTCGGAACATGGTTCCGCGATTATGTATATATTCCGCTTGGCGGAAACAGAGTGTCTAAATGGCGCTGGCTTTTTAACACATTAGTTGTTTGGTTCCTTACGGGCTTCTGGCACGGAGCCGACTGGACATTTATTATATGGGGACTTTTCTTTGCGATGTTTCTTATGCTTGAAAAATTTGCGCTTAATAAGTTTTTTGCAAAGCTGCCGAGGGTGTTTTCACATATTTATGTGATTATTGCCATTCTAATCAGCTTTGTTATATTCAGCGCGGACGGGTTATCCGGTGCGCTTGCCGACCTCGGAGCCATGTTCGGCGCGGGAGGAATACCGCTCTGGTCCGACGAAACGGCATATTATTTCGGAAGTTATGCGGTGGTAATCCTTGCAGCAATTCTAGGAGCAACTCCGCTTGTAAAAAATGCTGTGCTTAAGATGAAGGAAACCCGCGTCGGTTCTGTGGTATGTGACATCCTGGAGCCGGTTTTTGCAGTAGTGATGCTTATGGTTGTGACAGCTTATTTTGTGGATGGGTCGTTTAGCCCATTCCTTTACTTCAGATTTTAAGGGAGGGGATTGAAATGCAGAAAAAAGTGAAAAGCATTGTAGTTACCGGTGTTTTTGTGACCTTTCTTACCTTTTTTGCGGTAATGTGTGCCGTGCGCTATTTTAATCCCACCGCTGTATCGGAAAGTGAAAGAAGACCGTTGGCACAGTTCCCTGAAAATATTACATGGGAAGGTATCGTTGATAAAACGGTAATCGATGATTTTGAGGAGTATTCCGTTGACCAGTTTCCGTTCAGAGAATTTTTCCGTTCCTTAAAGGCAAACTTCCAGCTGAAGGTTCTCTGCCTGAATGAGAATAACGGTCTTGCGGTGAAGGACGGATATATTGCGAAAATAGAGCAGGATTTTACACAGGAGCTGGTGGACTATTCCATAGGCCGTCTTCAGTATGTCTATGAGACGCTTCTGAAGGATAACGGCGGTGACAAGTTTGTAGCCGTGATTCCGGATAAGAATTATTTTCTGGCAAAGGATTACGGATACCCGTCACCGGATTATGACAAGCTTGTAGAGGATATTAAGGTGGCTCTTGGCGGAATGGAATATATCGATATCTTCGGTGAACTTGAGCTCACGGATTATTACAGAACAGATACTCATTGGAGTCAGGACAGGATAGGTGCTGTTGTCGATAAGCTTGCCGAGGCAATGGGTGCGGCAGACCGAATCAATGGCGAATACACCGAGAATACGCTTTATCCGTTTAAGGGGGTGTATTACGGGCAGAGTGCTCTTTTGCCGAAGCCGGATACGATTGTTTATCTCACAAACGAGATTCTCGACAGCTGTACGGTATTTGATTATGAGACCGGGCAGACCGGCAAAATCTATGATTTTGAGAAGTTTGAGGGAAACGACGGCTATGACTTCTTCCTGTCGGGAACAAAGGCACTGCTTCGTATCGACAATCCGAATGCCACAACCGATAAGGAGCTTATTATTTTCCGTGATTCCTTCGGCTCCAGCATCACACCGCTTCTCGCAGAAGGCTACAAGAGCGTATATCTGGTAGATATCCGTTACGTTGTTCCGGATATCCTTGACAGATTTATCGATTTTGAGAACAAAGATGTGCTGTTCCTTTACAGTGCACTGATTCTTAACAGCAAGTCATTCAAGTAAGATGGGGATGTAGCATGAAATGCGAGACTTGCAATGCAAACAAAGGAGTGTGATTGTATGAAAAAGCTGACAGCATTCGTTTTAGTATTGTTTTTTGTGTTGGGTCCGGTTGGCTGTGGTCAGCAGGAGAACTTGCAACAGGACGACAATAATGTGCAATACTTCTTTACTGCAAAGGTCATTGAAGTACATGAAGAATATCTACTTTTAGATGTGTTTGACACAGGTAACAGCAATCTTTCTGAGGGTGCGAAGGTTGAGGTTTCAACAGAAGTTGTATCGTCAGACGGTTGTCCTAAGTTTGTGGCAGACGAATGCGCCAGAGTGGTTATGACATGGAATACAGGCGATAATCCCTCTGGTCGCTTAGAAGCACTTGCTATTTCTAAGACAGACGAAACAGGAATGGTTACGGCGGATTAATAACAGAAAGGAATCACAAAAGGCTGCCAGACCGAGCAGATACAGTACGCTCGGACGGCAGCCCTGTTTTTTACAGGTTAAAATCAAAGCCCTTTAACATTCTTGCACGGCTCGGATGACGAAGCTTACGGAGTGCCTTTGCTTCAATCTGGCGGATACGTTCACGTGTAACATTGAACTCTCTGCCTACCTCCTCCAGTGTCCGGCTTTTTCCGTCCTTTAAGCCGAAACGAAGCATTAATACGCGACGCTCTCTATCGGTAAGTGTGTCTAAAAGATTTGAAATCTGGTCCTGTAATACGGCATAGGAGGCAGCCTCTTCAGGACCCATAATGCGGTCATCCTTAATGAAGTCACCCAGGTGACTGTCATCTTCTTCACCGATTGGAGTATCGAGGGAAATCGGATCGGCGGAGATTTTTAAAATTTCCCGTACTCTGTCTGCCGGCATATCAAGAGCCTCTGCAAGCTCCTGTTCGGTAGGTTCTCTTCCGAGCTCCTGTAGCAGTGTACGGGAGACGCGGTAGGTCTTGTTAATTACTTCGGACATATGTACCGGGATACGGATGGTGCGGGACTGGTCCGCAATAGAGCGGGTAATGGCCTGACGAATCCACCAGGTGGCATAGGTACTGAATTTATATCCTTTATTATAGTCAAACTTATCGACTGCCTTGATAAGACCGAGATTTCCTTCCTGAATCAAATCAAGAAAGGACAGTCCGCGGCCGACATAACGTTTTGCGATACTGACAACCAGACGAAGATTCGATTCTGCCAGAATCTTCTTAGCAGACTCATCTCCGTTTTCAATCCGTATTGCCAATTCGATTTCCTCTGCTATTGTGAGGAGCGGATAATTTCCTATTTCCTTCAAATACTGCTTTACCGGGTCATCCGACATGACATTTGCCAGAGCATTTAAGTCTTCCAGCTCCGCAAGTGCTTCTTCCGCATCGTCAAGCTCGAGTAAATCATCATCATCCGGCAAATCGTCACCGTTCATCGGTGACATGACAAGAATTCCGTTCGCATCCAGATATTCATATATTTTATCAATCTGGCTGACCTCCAGATTCATTTCCTTGAAAAAATCATTGATCTTATCAACTTCCAGTACATCCTTGTTACTGCGGGCCATGGCGACAAGCTGTTTCAGGCGCTGTTCAAAATTCTGCATTTCGTTATTTGATTCCATATGAAACGACTCCTTTATAATGTAAAGACCGACTTCGACAAAAAACGCCGTCGAAAGAGGGCGCAAGTTGTATTATAGCACATGTGTAGATAAAAAGAAAAGCATATTTTTCCGAAAGATAGAAAATTGTTGAAAACTGCTTATTTTTTATGCGTGTATAGCTTTTTTATAGTAAAAAAGCTATAAAGCGTATATTTTTTTCTGCAAGCTGAGCATGAAAGGAAGCGGTAATCCGTTGCATTTGTTTACAATAAAGGACGAAACTAAATAATCTGTCGAAAAAAGACTTGTAAAACACAGAAAATGGTGGTATATTTATATAAGATGCTAAAAACGACCGTTAGCTCATGCTGTAGATGGATATTTCAGAATCAATGCATGAGTTTACGGAAATCCGGAGAAACTTACAGAAAGAGAGGATGTCTATGAGCGAAAGAAAAAAAGGTCTGAAATTAGTCATAAAGCTGATGTTTGCGGTTATGGTTCCGCTATTGGTGATGAGTATATTTGCTATTCTTGCAATCCAGAGCGCAGGGAACGACACTGCAAAGCAGATGGCAAAATCAGAATTGCATACGGCGGCGCATGCAATGGAGATGGAGCTGATGACTGCCATGAATAATCAGGCAACAGGGGACGGTTCCCAGAAGAAAATGCTGGCAGATTTTAAGAAAGAAACCGAACTGGAGGTTTTACTTTTCTACGGAGATTCCTGCGTGATGAGTACTCTTAATGAGGGGGCAATGAACGGCTGGAAGGCAGATGCAAAGACGGTAAAAAAAGTGCTTGCCGGAGAGGGAGTATTTGATTTTAATTTAACGCTTGACGGAAAAAAGTATGCCGGATATTTTACTCCATGGATGATAAAAGAAGATGGCAGCGCACAGGGAATGATTCTGGCAGCACGGGCGGAATCCTCCATGAAAGACATTTATATGATGCATGTTAATAAGAATGTTATATTTATAGCGGTTCTTTTTGTTGTCAGTGTATTGGTAGCTGCAGTAGCGATTCATTTTATGATTCGGGCTCTGTCCGTCGTGGTTGCGCGTCTGGACAAGGTTGCAGAGGGTTATCTTGTAGCTGATACTTCTTCAAAGCTTTATGAACGCCCGGATGAAATAGGAAATGTTGCACGTTCTATTCGTGCACTGGTAACCTCCTTCACCGGAATCATACGTGACATCGTATTGGCATCCGACCGTCTGACAGATGTTTCGCGTGCGTTTGCGGAACGGTTTGACGCGATTACAGAATCGATTTCCGATGTAAACAGTGCGGTATCAGAAATTGCAAACGGTGCCACCTCTCAGGCAGGAGAGACGCAGAATGTAAATGAAAAGGTTATTCATATGGGAAATGCCATTGAGGCAACGGCGAATAACGCAGCATTACTTGCGGAGAGCTCCGAGAAGATGAAAGAGTATAATGCAACGGTACGAAACACTTTAGAGGAATTAGAGGAGATTAGCAGGGAAACAAAGACCTCGGTGGATGAAGTACAGAGGCAGACGGATGTGACCAATCATTCGGCAATGGAAATCAGAACTGCAACCGAGATGATAACGGATATTGCCAGTCAGACAAATCTGCTTTCCTTAAATGCTTCTATTGAAGCGGCGAGAGCAGGTGAGCACGGTCGTGGTTTTGCGGTGGTAGCTGACGAGATTCGTGTGCTTGCCGACCAGTCTAAGGAATCCGCAGAGAAGATTACTTCAATTATCAGTGAACTGATTAATAATTCTAATACGAGTGTTAAGATTATGCATCAGATGTCAGAGGTTATCGGAAAGCAGAATGACAGATTGCAGACTACAAAGGATGTATTTGAGTCCTTAAACGGTGAGATTGACAGCGTTGCGGGGGCAATCAGCGGAATTTCCGACGAGGTGAAAAATCTGGATGCGATTAAGAAGGATGTACTCGAAAGCGTAGAGAGCCTTGCGGCGATTGCCGAAGAAAATGCGGCAGGCACGCAGGAAACGTCTGCATCCATGCAGGAATTAAACGAAATTATTCTTGAGTGTAAGTCAAAGACAGATGAGATGGCAGTACTTGCCGACAATTTGATGGACAGTACAAAGAAAGTAACATTGGAATAGTAATGAAAGGAGATGAGATATATGAAGTATGTATGTGATGTATGCGGTTGGGAATATGATGAGGAGCAGGGATATCCGGAAGGAGGAATCGCTCCGGGAACCAAGTGGGAGGATGTTCCGGAGGACTTTGAATGTCCGCTTTGCTTTGTAGGCAAGGACCAGTTTTCGGAGGCATAAAGAACCGTGGGCTGTCGCACAGATTTTTGTGCGGCAGCCCTGTTTTTTTATTTCGTATATCTGCCGGTGCTTTCACAGACATTTTTATCCGGGTTATAGATATGAAAGTAACCGCCGTCTGCATAGTGGTGTCCGGGCAGGTTGATTACAGCGCCGCCTTCTGTGCCTTTGCGGCTCTGTTTCTCATACGAACCTTCTTTGCGGAAAGTTCTTTTCCGTTAAAGGTGAAGGTCTCCACTCTTGCGTGGAAGGCTCCGGCAAAAGCGAGAGCATTGTCATTCTTATCAAAGGTGATGGCCTTGACACCACGGCTGTTTTTCTTAAGCTCCGGTACTTCCTCCACCGGGAAAGCGAGAGAAGCCATGCCCTCGGTCAGAAGGATAACCTTCATGCTGCCGCTAAGGACATCTGCGGCGGACATCATGGAAATACCGATAACGGTATCGCCTTCTTCAAGCTTCGTGGCAGCGACCATGGAACGGCCGGTTTCAAACTCGATACCGGATACCCGTTTGATAAAGCCGCTCTTTGTGGTAAATAAAAGCTGGGACTCAAACAAATCCTCAAACGAGGTATAAAGCAATGCATCTTCCTTTCCGATTTTACACAGAGTATGAATCAAAACACCCTTGTCACGCATCTTACACTTCGGAATGGCGGAGGCCTTTACCTGATACAGATTGCCCTGCATGGTGAAGATGCAGAGACGGTCGTTACTCTTCATTTTTACGACATGGGCAAATTCTTTTTTATTTTCCTCGGTGCTTCTGCCGAAAGCTGCTGCATCAATGGACTTGGTGTAGCCGAACTTATCCACTAAAATATAAATATCTTCAACCTTTTCTTCCACAACGTAGTCCGTCTGCTCAATGTTTTCCAGCTCCGTTTTACGCGGAACGGCAAATTTCTTGCGGAACTCCTTAAGCTGTGTCTTGATGACACTGTGAAGCTCATTCCGGTCGGATAAAATTGTATTGTAGGTAGCGATATTGGCATGGAGTGTATCGCTTTCCTCGTGGAGCTTCATGATTTCCAGACCGATTAACCGGCCGAGTGGCATGGCGAGAATCGCATCTGCCTGACGCTCGGTAAAATCCAGCTTTGCCGCCAGCTTTTTAGAAGCCTCGGATTTAAATTTAATATCTGTGGTATCGCCGGCGGTGAGACATGCTTTTGCCTGCTTTACACTTGTACTTCCGCGGAGAATCTCAATAATCAGGTCAATTACGTCCGTAGCACGGATTAAGCCGCCTACAATTTCAAGACGCTCTTCGGCCTTTTTCAGGAGATGCTGATATTCCTTTGTATACAGCTCCTCCTGAAAAAGTACAAACTCTTCCAAAAGGGACTTCAAATTGAAAATGTACGGCTGCTGCTCCTTTACCGCCAGCATATTGACAGCGTAGGTATCTTCCAGACCGGTCTTTTTGAACAAGCCGTTTAACAGGTTGTCGATGTCGCGGTCTTTTTTTACTTCTACGACGATGCGGATGTCCTTGGTGGACTCGTCTCTTACATCGTACATTTCCTCAAATACCTTGTCCTTCATTAACTGGGCAAGGTTCTCTACGAGACGGGTTTTGCTGCCGGCCGCGGTATACGGAATCTCGGTGAAGACGATATTTTTTCTGCCGCCGTCGCTGTTTTCTATTTCATATTTGGCGCGAATCTTTATTTTACCTTCGCCGGTTGCATAGATGGAAGGAAGAACGTCCGCATTGGTGATGATGCCACCGGTCGGAAAATCCGGGCCTTTGACATAACGCATGAGTCCTTCCACGGTAATCGCAGGCTTGTCCATGTAGGCGATAGCCGCATCGATGACCTCACCCGGATTGTGGGGCGGCATATTGGTAGTCATACCTACCGCAATACCTGTTGTGCCGTTGATTAACAGATTCGGGAGCATAGCAGGAAGTACCTTCGGCTCCTTTTCACTGTTATCGAAGTTCGGCATAAAGTCCACAAGCCCCTGCTCCAAATGGGAGAGAAGGGTCATGGCACCTTCGGAAAGACGTGCCTCGGTGTATCGCATGGCTGCGGCACCGTCGCCGTCAATGCTGCCGAAGTTTCCGTGACCGTCAATTAACGGAATGGCAAGGGAGTAATCCTCGGACATATGAACAAGGGCATCGTAAATAGAGGAGTCGCCGTGCGGATGATATTTACCCATCGTATCACCCACGATACGGGCACTCTTACGGTGCGGCTTTTTCGGGTCCAGTCCAAGCTCCATCATGGAGTACAGGATACGACGCTGTACCGGCTTCAAGCCGTCCCTGACGTCCGGAATGGCACGGTCGATAATGGTATTTACCGCATAGTCGCGGAAGGACGTTTTCATTTCCTCGGAATAATCCAGCTGAATCATGGTATCCTTTTCTAAATTCTCAGACATGGCACAGCCTCCTTATACATCAAGCTTCGCGTAGCGGGCTTCTTCCATAATAAAAGCACGGCGCGGCGGAACGTTATTACTCATAAGCAATGTGGTGACTTCATCGGCTTCCACGGTATCACTGATGGAAACCTGGGCTAAGATACGGGTCTCTGGATTAAGAGTGGTTTCCCAAAGCTGGTCGGCATCCATCTCGCCGAGACCTTTGTATCGTTGTAAGGAAAGGATTTTTTTGCCTTCCTTGCGGAACTTCTCCAGCTCGAAGTCATTGAATAAATACTTTTCATTTTTAGACTTTTTGCCTTTGCCCTTTCCCTTGACCTTCTTTGCGTCCTTGGCACCTTTCGCGTCCTTGGAATCGGTCTGACTGTCTGCAGGGGTGTCCCAGGAACCGGTGTCGGATTCCTCATATTCTACCTTATAAAGCGGCGGAAGACCGCGGTATACCTTGCCCTCTAAGATGAGCTCCGGCATAAAACGGTAGAAGAAGGTGAGGAGCAGGGTACTGATATGCGCCCCGTCGACATCGGCATCGGTTAAAATAATAATCTTGTTAAAACGAAGCTTCGTGATATCAAAGTCATCGCTGATGCCGCAGCCGAACGCTGCAATCATGGACTTGATTTCGTTGTTGACCAGAATCTTGTCAAGGGTAGCCTTTTCTACGTTAAGAATCTTACCGCGAAGAGGAAGAACCGCCTGGGTTTTACGGTTTCTGGCGGTTTTCACGGTGCCGCCCGCAGAGTCACCCTCTACAATGTAAAGCTCACATTCCTCCGGCTTTTTGGAGGAGCAGGCAGCTAATTTACTCTTAAAATCTACATCCTGTAGCTGCTTTAGTACCGCATTACGGGCCTTGTCGCCTGCCTTACGTGCATTGTAGGACTTCATGGAATTCTCTAAAATGGCCTTCAGCTCTTCCACATTTTTATCGAAATAGCGGGTTGCCTCCCCGGTGAAAACATCGTCTACCGCGACCTTTGCATCGGTGTTGCCGAGCTTTGTCTTTGTCTGACCCTCGAACTGCGGGTCCGGATGTTTGATGGAGATAATGGCAACCAAACCGTTACGGATATCCTTGCCGTCAAAATTTTCATCCTTTTCCTTTAAGATGCCAAGCTCTCTGGCATACTGGTTCATCACACGGGTGAGGGCGGTTTTAAACCCGGTCACCAGCGTACCGCCGTCCACTACATTGATACGGTTACAGTAGGCATTAATCTGCTCCTGGTAGCTGTCAGTGTACTGGAACGCTACTTCGACCTCGATATCACCGCTCCTTCCCTCGATATAAATCGGTTCCGGGTGAAGTGTGGCTGCTTCACGGGTCAGGTAGGTAACGAAGCTCTTAATACCGAATTCTTCGTAGTAGGTAAGCTCCTCGCCTGCAATTTTATCTTTAAAAACAATGGTCAGCCCCTTATTTAGATAAGCGACCTCCTTCAGCTTCTTACGGATGATGTCGGTCTTAAATTCGACGGTTTCAAAAATGGAGGCATCCGGGTAGAAGGTAACCTTTGTACCGGTATCGGACTTACGGCAGCTTCCGACTACCGGCAGAAGTCCGTTTTCAAGCGGGGTGACAATGTGGCCGCCGTCTCTGTATTCGTCACGGTACACTTTACTGTCGTGCTTGATTTCCACGACCATTTTGGAGGAAAGGGCGTTTACTACGGACGCACCTACACCGTGCAGACCGCCGGATACCTTATAGGCGCCACCGCCGAATTTGCCGCCAGCATGGAGAATCGTATATACGACACGGGCGGTCGGGATGTGTTTTGTCGGATGGATGTCTACGGGAACACCGCGTCCGTTATCCGAAATGGAAATACCGCCGTCTTTTTGCAATTCAATCTCTATCCGGTCACAATAGCCTCCTAAGTGCTCGTCGATACCGTTATCTAAAATCTCCCAGATAAGGTGGTGAAGACCGCGGCTTCCGGTACTTCCGATGTACATACCCGGACGCTTTCTGACCGCTTCCAGACCCTCTAATACAACAATCTGGCTGCCGTTATATTGTTCCATAGACTGACTCCTTTTCAATATATTGTGGTATTAAAACAAGTATAGCAATTCTTGGGATAAAATGCAAACGAAAGTTCGGAAAAAGAGTTATTTTTTTCGCTTTACCGGACGATATAAGTTATGAGAGAACAGACATGCTACGGGGCTTATGAAACGGAGTTCAAACCACTTCAAGGAGGGGTTATTATGCGCATCGAACAGGAAACAAGGAATATATATGCCGGAGGGCAACAGACTGTCCGGCCGAAAACTCCGGCACAGATAAGCGAGAGTTTAAAAAAGGGAAGAGTGTTTTCGGGAAAGCTGCAATTTCCGGGGGATAAAATCTCTGAGCGCCGCAGAGAAGCGCAGGAAAAGGCAATGAAGGTGGTAAAGAATGCTTTCGCGGGAGAACTGGAGCTGGATGAAAGTGTTGCCGAGCTGGAGCAGAGCGTTGCAAAGAACAGTGAGGAGATGGTCGGATATAAAAAGGAGCTTGATAAGGTGCTTGAGAGGGAGGCGGAGCTTGCCGAACGTACCGATTTGTCAAAGGAAGAATATGAGCAGGAGCTCCTTGAAATCAAGCAGGCAAAGGAGCACTTTACCGGGCGCATTTCCGACGGAAGGATGATAGAGAAGCATACTCTGCAGGCCATCAGTGATATTAAAATTGAACGTGCAAAATCCAGTCCTATGGTGGATGCTACGGAAAATGCCGAAGAAATTCTTGCAGAAGCGGGAAAAGAGATTGTTGGAATGCTGATGGAGGAAGCAAAGGAACATATCGACACGGAGAATGAAAAGAAACAGGCGGCAGCGGAGGAAAAGGCGGAAAAGGAAAAAGAACTGGAAGAGCGTATCGAAGCCATGAAGGCAGAGAAAGAGGAGAAGGAAGAGAATTCCGCTCCGGAGACGGAGTATCTGGAAGCTGCGACAAAACAGATGGTAAAGATTGCGGAGACCGGAGAAATCGTTCAGAAGGAGCTGAAAAATATTGTGGATCAGTATAAGCTTGATCTGGCAGATTTGAAAGGTGCTGCGGTAGATAAGGGAGTGTAGAATTAATAATCCGATGCTTGAGAGCGAGCATCGGATTTCTTTTGCTTTTATACTGTAAGTTGTAAGCGCTTATTGCCTTGCATAAATCGGTTTATTATGATACAATACAAACAGGGGTGAGAGTTACAGACCTGCTATTGCAGGGGAGGATGTGCTGTCGGCAAAAGAGACAGCCGAGGCAACGGTGAACGAACTGATACGGGAGACTTCTCTGGGTAACAGCTCCCTGCTTCTTTCTTATAAAAAGGAGTGGAAGGGATATGATACAAGGTCGGTTGTCAGTCGCTTTCTGAAAAATACAGAGGCATATTTGCAGGTGGAGCACTATATGCTGATGTACCGGGAATACGAACATGATTTGCCGCAGGAGTACGGCATGGGAACGAAGCAATCTGTTCTGGAGTGCAAAGCGGAGCTGTTAAAGGCGGAGGCGGAATATTTGCGGTGTGTTGTAGAAAAGGTTCGGCTGGAATTTGTATTGGAGCACGGAATTTATGTAGATGCACAGAAGTAGAAGAACGGTATATGTAGTACGGATGGCGGTTATATCGGAATGACGGCAAAAGGGCGGTGTGATTAGTTGACACCGCCCTTAAAAGTATTTATAATAGAATAGGTTAGGTATATATAAAGGAGAAGGACGGATATGGCTGAGTATAGATATGAAACACATCTGCATACAAGAGAAGGAAGTGCCTGCGGAAAGCTTTCGGGAGCAGAGCAGGCAGAGCTGTACAAGGGGTTCGGTTACACCGGAATTATAGTTACCGACCACTTTTTTAACGGAAACTGTGCGGTTCCGAGGGATTTGCCATGGAAGGAGCGTGTGGAACGGTTTTGCGCCGGATACCGGAATGCAAAGAAGCGTGGAGATGAAATCGGGCTGCAGGTTTTTTTCGGACTGGAAACCGCTTTTACCGGACAGGAGTTTCTGCTGTACGGTTTGTCGGAGGAATGGTTAAAGGAGCAGGAGAATATGCTTTCGTGGAGCCCGAAGGAGCAGTTTGAAAGAGTGACGGCGGCAGGCGGTTTTGTAGTACAGGCTCATCCTTACAGGGAAGCACCGTATATCCCGGAGGTCAGGCTTTATCCGGATTGCTGTGAAGCCTTTGAAATCAGCAATGCACTAAATGCATCGAGAGGAGAGGGCTTTAACGAAAGAGCTGCGGACTATGCAAGAGAACATGGTATTCACGCTACCGGCGGTTCGGACGCACATGGGAGAGTACAGCTCAGGGGCGGTATGATATTTGAAAAGAAGTGGGAGAGCATAGGAGATTATATCGAGGCGGTACGAAGAGGTACCGGATATCGTGTAATAACGGAGTTTACGGAAAGGTAGGCACATTGAGATGAAAGCAATTCTGCGTCTTTGGCAGAAAGTGAAAAAACAGATAAAAAAAGTAAGAGGACTTTCGAGAAAATTACGGAGAGGCCTTTTACAGCGAAAGCGTTATCTTGCTTATCTGGAAAAGTATCCGGTGAACCGCCGCCTTGTTTTACTGGAATCCCAGCACGGAAGGGCACTGGACGGCAACGTCTATGCGGTGCTGAAGGAATTGTGCGTAAATGAAGCATACCGGGGATTGACACTTTATGTGGCAGCGGAAAAGGGAAATGTGGGAAAGTTTCGTACACTTTTGAAAGAAAACGGACTTTTCCGTGCAAAGGTGCTTTGCCGCGGAACCTGTGCTTATTTCAGAATACTCGCAACTGCCGGATATCTGGTGAATGATAATACATTTATATACTGTTTTATTAAGAGGGAGGAACAGATATATTTAAATACCTGGCACGGAACACCGCTTAAGACACTGGGCAGACAGAGCAGGTCAGAGTATTTCTCTATCGGAAATGCCCAGAAGACGTTTTTGGATGCGGATTATGTGCTCTATCCGAACGAATTCACGATGGAGCGCATGATTGCGGATTATATGGTGGATAACATCGGAAATTTTACACCGCTGTTAGGCGGGTATCCACGGAATGCTGTGTTTTTTGATACGGCAGCGGGAGAAAAAATAAGAGAAAAGTACGGGCTTTCGGGGAAGACAGCTTATGCATATCTGCCGACATGGAGAGGAACTATCGGAAATGTCTCAAGTGAGGAGCAGGATCGTCGTCTCCTCGGTTATTTTGAGGAGCTTGATGCTTTGCTTTCCGAACATCAGATTGTTTATGTAAAGATGCATACCGTCAGCGCCTCCCATATTTCTCTGGAAAGGTTTTCGCATATACGGGCGTTTCCAGCAGAAGAAACCTATGCTTTTCTAAATGCCATGGACGGGTTGATTACAGACTATTCCAGTGTATTTTTCGATTTTGCGGTGACAGGAAAAAAGATTATCCTTTTCCCGTATGACCTTGAGGAGTATGAGGAGGAACGCGGCTTTTATTTTCCGCTGTCCGACCTTCCGTTCCCACAGGTGCGTACCACCGAAGGACTGTTCCGGGAAATCTGCTCGGAGAAGCAGTATGATGACACGGCCTTTTTGCAAAGGTTTTGTGCCTATGACAGCAGGGATGCCGCTGAGAAGCTGTGCCGTCATGTTTTTCAGGGACAGAGTGCGGTAAAGGAAGAAAATGTGCCGGACAACGGCAGAGAAAATGTTCTTTTATATTGCGGGGACTTTGCATTAAACGGCGTAACGATGTCAATTAAGAATCTGTTAGCCAATGTGGATGTGACGAAGAAGAATTATATTATTCTCATAAAGACGGAGGATATAAGAAGACATCCGTTCCGGCTGCTGGAGCTGCCTGAGGGAGTACGGTGGTTGGGCTTTTCCAACTGCATGAGTCTGAAATTTTCGGATACGGTGCGGTTTAAATTGTGGACCGGAAAGTACGGAATCGGTTCCTATGAAAAGCTCCGTCCGGTGCTGGAAAAGCTCGGCAAAAATGACTATATGAGGCTTGCAGGTCGTGCAAAGATAGATACGGCGGTTCATTTTAATGGATATTCCAACCACATTACCTTAGTAATCGGAGCCTTTCCTTGCCGACGTGTGATTTATGCACACAGTGATATGGATGCGGAGCTGAATACCAGAATTAAAATGAAACGAGAAATTCTCTGCAATGCATACCGCACCTATGATGCGGTAGCGGTGGTAACAGAGGATATAGTGCCTGCCACCGAGAAGGTAGGCGGCTTTATGACGGTCTACGGCCATGAACCGAGGGTATCTGTAGTAAAAAATGTAATCGATTATGAAAAAATACTTCGTATGGGGGAAGAAGAGCTCTCTTTTGATGAAGAAACCGAGAGTACGGTAAGCAAAGAGCGTTTGCAGGAGATTCTTAAGTCATCTGCGGTGAAGCTGATTAATATCGGAAGGTTTTCTCCGGAAAAGGGACATATGCGTCTGATGCGTCAGTTTGCAAAGTGTCTTCCGGAATATCCGGATGCTTACCTGATTCTTCTGGGAAGTCGTGGAGTGCTGTATGAGGAGACGTTAGCAGAGGCCCGGCGTCTCGGAGTAGGGGAGCATATTATTATTATTCGTTATCTGTCTAATCCGTATGCCCTGCTGAAGCGTTGTGATTATCTCGTATTTTCCTCGTTTTACGAGGGTTTTGGTCTTGTTCTTGCGGAAGCGGATATTCTTGGGGTGCCATGTGTCTCTACGGATATTGTGGGGGCAAGACGCTTTATGGAGCGGTATGGGGGAAGGCTTGTTGCAAACAGTGATGAGGGTGTCGAAGAAGCAGTGCGGCTTTGTATGAAAAGAGAGCTTAAGGAGTGCCTCAATGTGGATTATGCGGAGTATAACAAAGAGGCAGTAGATTCATTTTTAAGAGTGACGGAGGTCTGAAATGAGCTTTTGGAAAAACAGAAAAAAGCGGAAAGCGGAGAGAAGAAAGAGACGCTTGGAAAAAATGGGATTCTGGTGGAAATATTATCGTTTTACCGACCGTATGCGCGGACGTTTTCGTTATGCAAAGAAATGTATGATGTGTCCTATTGACCCGAATCTTATCGTTTTTGAGTCATATCAGGGAAAGTATCACAGCTGCAGCCCGAAGGCCATTTTTGAGGAAATGCTTAATGACCCGGCCTATGCGGGATACCGCTTTGTGTGGTCGTTTACAAATGCCAGAAAGCATAAGTATCTTACAAGAAACAAGCGGGTCACCCTTGTAAAACGTGGGACGGCGAAGTATTATGAGGTAATGGCAACGGCGAAGTATCGTATCACAAATTCTACGAATCCTGTTACCGTACCGGTAAGAAAGGGTCAGATTTATATTCAGACCTGGCACGGAACACCGTTAAAGCGTCTGGGACTCGATATTGTGCGGGACGGAAATGCGGCACAGAGCTTAAAGGAGATACATGCGCTGTACCGCAGGGAGGCAACCCAGTTTGATTATCTGATTTCTCCGTCCGCGTATACGACAGAAAAGCTTTCGTCTGCCTTCGGACTTACGCCGGAGGAACAGAAAAGGAAGATTGTCGAGCTCGGTTATCCGCGTAATGTGGCATTATTTACTTATACACCGGAGACAGTAGCGGAGTTAAAGGAGTTTTACGGCATCCCGGAAGGGAAAAAGGTGATTTTGTACGCTCCTACCTTTCGTGAGGCGGATTACCGGTACGGGAAAGGCTTCTCTTATCAGATAGCACTTGATGTGGAACGCCTGCGTGAAAGATTCGGGGAAACTGCATGCGTTCTTATGCGTACCCATTATCTTGCAAATGCCCAGTTTGACTATGAGAAATACGAAGGCTTTTTGATTAAGGTGACCGGTGTGGCTGATATAAATCGCCTGTATATTATAAGCGATTTGCTCATTACGGACTATTCAAGCGTTATGTTTGACTTTTCTATTTTACGCCGTCCGATGATTTTCTATATGTACGACCAGGAGCAGTACCGTGGAGAGCTGCGTGATTTTTACATTGAGCCGGATATTTTGCCGGGACCGATTGTTTCGACGCAGGAGGAGCTTGAGGACGAAATAGAAAGAGCTCTTTCGGGAAGCTTTGTCTGCGATGAGCGCTATGAGGCCTTTTGCAAAAGGTTTACGTATCTGGATGATGCGTGTGCCGCAAAGCGTGTACTGGCAGCAACGATTGTTCCCCAGCCGAAAGCACTTCCGGTTCCCGCAAGGCTTTTACGCTACAGAAAGCGTCAGAAGCGTATTGCGGAGTATAAGCGTATCAAAAAGAAGATTGCAAACGGTATCTTAAAGCAGAAGAGATATCCGCATTATCTTGAGAAGCCGTTAAAGGAAAAGGCGATTTTACTGGAATCCCAGCACGGAAAGGCGATGGACGGGAATATTTTTGCACTTCTTTCGGAGCTTGCAAAGGGTACGGACTATAAGGAATATTCGCTGTATCTTACAGCAGCAAAGGGGAAGAGTGCGGCGTATAAAAAGCGTCTCCGTTCGCTCGGCATGGGGCGTGTGAAGGTGGTGCAGAGAGCTTCGCTCAGGTATTTTAAGGTACTTGCAACGGCAAAATATCTGATTAATGATAATACCTTTATCTATAATTTTGTGAAGCGTGAGGGACAGGTGTATTTGAATACCTGGCACGGAACGCCGCTCAAGACACTTGGTAAAAGGATTAAGTCGGAGGCACATGCTATCGGTAATACACAGAAGAATTTCCTTGCATCGGATTATCTGTTGTATCCGAACGAGTTTACCATGAAGCATATGGTCGAGGATTATATGCTAGAAAACATCGGCACAAGCGAAATATGGCTTGCCGGATATCCGAGAAATGCGATTTTCTTTGATAAAGAAAGCAGAGAACAGGTACGGAAGAAATATAGTCTTGACGGAAAAAAGGTGTATGCCTTTTTACCGACCTGGCGCGGTACTATAGGGAAGGTTTCGGGTAACGCACAGGTACAGCAGCTGGTGGAATATCTGACAGAGCTGGATTCTGAACTACCGGAGGATTATGTGCTGTATGTAAAGCTTCATACGGTCAGCAACGCAGAGCTTACGGTGGAGGAGTTTTCACATATCCGACTGTTTCCGGAGGATTGCGAAACCTATGAGTTCTTAAATGCGACCGACGGATTGATTACCGACTACTCCAGCGTATTCTTTGATTATGCCGTCACACGGCGGAAGATAATTCTGTTTACCTATGACGAAGAGGAGTATGAGGCAGCACGCGGCTTTTATTTTCCGCTCTCGGAGCTTCCGTTTCCGCAGGCAAAGACTTCGGAAGAGCTTCTTCATTTTATGAAGGCGGAAAAAGCATATGATGATACGGAATTTTTACAAACCTTCTGTGCATATGAGCGGCCGGACGTATCGGCAGCTATCTGTCGGAAATTGTTGTTCGGCGGAGAGGAGGGCATTAAGGTTTGCGCGCTTCCGGATAACGGAAAGAGAAATGTGGTTATTTTCGGCGGGGCGCTGCATGAGAACGGCATTACGACTTCTTTGTTTAACCTGTTATCCCAGATTGACAAGGATAAGTATAATTACACAATTCTTTATAAAATGGAGGATATGAAAAAGCATCCGAAGGTACTGGAAAGAATTCCGGAGGAGGTGCATACCTTAGGCTTTTCAAACGGAATCAGTATCGGGATTATGGATTCCGTTCTGTACAAGCTATGGACAAAGAAGGGCTTTGTTCCTTACCGCATTATGGAACCGATTCTGGATAAAATGGCAAAGCGGGATGCAGCACGTATTTTTACGGGCTGTAAAATAGACAAGCTGATTCATTTCAGCGGGTATTCCAATGATTTGACAACGATTTTCAGAGGATTATCCTGTAATAAAACAATCTATGCCCATAATGATATGGAGAAGGAAGTAAAGGAAAGACGGTTAATCCGCAGCGAGGTTCTGACAAGAGCCTATCAGGAGTACGACAGTGTTGCGGTAGTAACGGAGGACATTAAGTATATTGCGGAGCGGATTGCGGAAAAGCTTCCTTACCGTGTTGACAGAAAGGCTCATGTGACGGTAGCGAAAAATGTAATAGATTATGAGCGGGTACTGAGGCTTTCCGAAGAGGAGCTTGTATTAGATCCGACAACGCAGATTAATGTATCCTTTTCCCGTTTGCGGGAAATTCTTGAAAGCGATGCGGTAAAGTTTATCAATGTGGGACGTTTTTCACCGGAAAAGGGACATGAGAGACTGTTAAATGCATTTGAAAGAATCCACGGGGAAAATCCGGACACATATCTGTTTATCGTCGGAAGCAGAGGAGCACTTTACGGAGAAACGCTCCGAAAAGCACAGGAGCTGAAAAGCTATGACCATATTGTTATAATTTTGCATATGTCGAATCCGTTTGCATTGCTAAAGCAGTGTGATTACTTTATTTTCTCGTCCCTTTATGAAGGCTTCGGTCTGGTACTGGCGGAAGCGGACATTCTGGGAGTCCGTTGTGTTTCTACGGATATTGACGGCCCGCGCCTCTTTATGCAGAAATACGGCGGGACTCTGGTCGAGGACAGTGAGCAGGGGGTTTATGACGGTATGCGGATGTGCTTAGACGGAAAAATTACCGATACGCTTTCTGTAGATTATGCGGAATATAACAAAGAAGCGGTTGCCCAGTTCGAGGAAATCGCCGCAATGGAATAGGAGGAATCTGAGATGAAAAAAGTCATTACCTATGGGACGTATGACCTGCTGCATGTAGGGCACATTAATTTGCTGCGCCGTGCAAAGGAGCTTGGAGATTATCTGATTGTAGTGCTGTCAACCGATGAGTTCAATGCGGTTAAGCATAAGACGGCATATCATCCTTATGAGGCGAGAAAGACGATTCTGGAAGCAATCCGCTATGTGGACGAGGTAATTCCGGAATACAACTGGGAACAGAAAATTAAGGATGTGGTTGATAATCAGGTGGATGTATTTGTTATGGGAGATGACTGGAAAGGGCAGTTCGACTTCTTAAAGGATTACTGTGAGGTAGTTTATCTGCCTCGTACCGAAGGAATTTCCACAACAAAAATCAAAAACGATTTAAATGCAGGTAAGTAAATGCAGAATGGGGCTGTCGCTAAGTGCGCGGCCTCTTTTTTATGTACAATTTGAATACATGTATACAATCTGTTGACAAATGAAAAAAGATGTCGTATAGTAATTGCGTAAAATAATTTGGGCGAAAAGGTGATAATCACCGTTGTTTCGTTATAATGCATATCAAGACACAAAAAGCGAGGGAAAGGAATAAAGAATATGAAGAAGCCGTTTGTAACAAAGGAACAGTTAGAAGAGATTGTGAAAAGTTATCCTACTCCGTTTCATTTGTATGATGAGAAGGGGATTCGTGAAAATGCCAGAAAGCTGAAAGCTGCGTTTGCGTGGAATAAGGGCTATAAGGAGTATTTTGCGGTAAAGGCAACACCGAATCCGTTTATTTTAAAAATATTGCAGGAGGAGGGATGCGGTACGGACTGCTCCTCACTGACCGAGCTTCTTATGTCGGAGACGTGCGGCATCACGGGAGAGGAGATTATGTTTTCCTCCAATGAGACGCCTTCCGGGGAGTTCACAAAGGCGAAGGAGCTGGGTGCCATCATTAATCTGGATGATATTACCATGATTGACTTTTTGGAAAAGGAATGCGGTATTCCGGAGACAATCTGCTGCCGTTATAATCCGGGCGGTGTGTATGAGGTCAGCAACGGGATTATGGATAATCCGGGAGATGCAAAGTACGGTATGACAAAGGCACAGCTGATTGAGGCATTCGGTATTTTAAAGGAAAAGGGTGTGAAGCGTTTCGGCATTCATTCTTTCCTTGTAAGCAATACCGTTACCAATGATTATTATCCGGCACTGGCAAGGACTTTGTTTGAGCTTGCGGTTGAGGTGAAGGAGGCAACGGGGATTGCGGTAGCCTTTATCAACCTTTCCGGTGGTGTGGGCATTCCGTATCGCCCCGAACAGAAGGCAAATGATATTATGATTATCGGTGAGGGAGTACACAGGGCATTTGAAGAAATTCTGGTGCCGAACGGTATGGGGGATGTTTCCATTTTTACCGAGCTTGGCCGTTTTATGCTGGCTCCTTACGGCTGCCTTGTGACAAAAGCCATTCATGAGAAGCATATTTACAAGGAGTACATCGGCGTAGATGCCTGTGCGGTAAACCTGATGCGTCCGGCTATGTACGGTGCGTATCATCATATTACGGTCGCCGGTAAGGAAGATGCCGAGGCGGATCATGTATATGATGTGGTAGGTTCTCTTTGTGAAAATAACGATAAGTTTGCCGTGGACAGAAAATTGCCTGAGATTGAAATGGGAGATTTACTTGTGATTCATGATACCGGAGCCCATGGGTTTGCAATGGGATATAACTACAACGGAAAGCTGAAATCCGCCGAGCTTCTCCTTAGGGAAGACGGTACGGTACAGATGATCCGCCGCGCCGAGACACCGCAGGACTATTTCGCTACACTTGATTTTTCAAAGCTTTCTTCTGATAAAAATATTTAAAAAACCTCTTAAGGTTTTGGGAGACTCTGCCGATATAGTTTACAGAAGCAATAAAATAAGCCTTGGACAGGTGGTGGTAATATGCGTATTGATGCGATTAACAGAGTAAGTCAGCTATATCAGGCAAACAGCACAAAGAAAGTAGCAAAGACAAGTGCTGCGGAGAAGTACGACAGCGTACAGATTTCCCAGATGGGAAAGGATTACCAGGTGGCAAAGGCCGCAGTTGCGGCAACGCCGGATGTCAGAACCGATTTGGTGAATGATATCAAGAGCAGGATGCAGAACGGCACATATGATGTATCCATGGAGATGCTTGCGGATAAGCTGATGGCAGGAGACTTCTAAGAGAGAGAGGGATAGCTTTGGCGAGCTTGATGGAGGAATTGATTTCCACGCTTTCGCAGGAGAAGGATTTATATGTCGCTCTCCTGCCGATTGCCGAGGAAAAGACAAAGGCAATTGTAGCGAATGATCTGGAGCGGCTGCAGGAAATTACGGACAGAGAGCAGGAAGCGGTCGGACGTGTAAATGCACTGGAGCGTAAGAGAAATGAAGTAATCAACAACATGGGTATTGTACTGGGAAGAAAACCTCGGGAGCTCACGCTCACGGAGCTTATCCGTGTGACGGAAAAGCAGCCGAAGGACAGGGAAATGTTATCCGGGTTAAAGGATGAGCTCGGACATGCGGTAAAAAGGCTGGCAGATCTGAATGAGCGGAATCAGGTGCTGATACAGCACTCATTGGAAATGATTGAATTTAATATGAATTTAGTTCAAAGTACAAGGATGGTACAGGGAAATAATTATACGAAGAGCGCCGGTGAGTCGGAACTGGGTGCTTCGCAGACAGGGATGTTTGATGCGAAACAGTAAACGCAGAGAACAGGCCCTGTCTTTCTTTTTTAAGCGGCAGGAAAAATGAAACACGAAAGGAGGCATCGCCAATGGGACTTATGGATGCACTTTATCTGGGCGTATCCGGTCTGAAAACAAGCCAGAATGCCATGAATACTACGGCACATAATATTGCAAATGCAGAGACACCGGGCTTCGTCAGACAACAGACGGTGCTGACTGATTTCGGGTACAATAATATCGGTGGAAACAAGATATCTACATGGCAGAAGGGTATGGGTGTAGATACCCAGGTAGTAAGGCAGGTCCGCGACCGCTTTCTGGATCAGTCGTATAGACGTGAGAGCGGGAGGCAGGGCTTTTACCAGGTACAGTATGAGGCTGCCTTTGAAATGCAGGAGGTAATGGGAGAGTTAGAGGGAGTGCAGTTCCAAAATTCCATTGAGGATTTCTGGGTGGCATTGCAGGAGCTTGCAAAGGAGCCGGACAGTATCGTAACCCGTGCAACATTAATCCAGTGCGGAGTGAATTTTATACAGCATGCGGAAAATATTTATGAACAGATTCAAACCTATCAGATTGATTTAAATACACAGATACGTGAAAAGGTAGACCGGATTAACGAAATCGGTGATGAGATAAAAGAATTAAACAGTAAGATTTCGTTTTATGAGTGTACCGGAAGAGAAAAAGCGAATGATTTACGTGATACAAGAAATCTTCTATTGGATGAGCTTGGGGGACTAATCGACATTACTTATGAAGAACAGTCGGACGGAAGTGTGTCCATTCGCGCGGAGGAGGTTCCGTTCCTTTTAGAAGATCATGTATTTTACATGGATACAAAGTATATCTCGGAGGATTCCGAAATGCTGGTGCCGTACTGGCCGGCATTCGGCAATGCGGAGGTTTTCAGCTTTGACCGCTCGCCTAATCCGGTAGACGATACGGATATCGGCTCATTAAAAGGCATTATTCTTGCAAGAGGCCGTAAGGCGGGAAAATTTACGGATATTCCGATGAAGCCGGAGCGGGCTGATTTTCAGGATGACCCGTCCTATGAGGAGGCACTGGCACAGTTTTCCATTGCTGCGAAGCAGTATAACAAGGAAATTAACGATTCCGTGATTATGGCAACACAGGCACAGTTTGACCAGCTGATTCACGGAATTGTAACAACAATAAATGACATTCTCTGTCCGAATAAAGAGATTATGCTGGAGAACGGAGAAACTATTCTGGTTCTTGATACCGATAAGGCTTCCGTAGGTATGGACAAGGATAAGACGATGGGAACGGAGCTGTTTTCCAGAAAGTCCATGGAACGGTATCAGGAGCTTAAAGAAGTAACATTGGCAGACGGCAGCAAGGAATGGGTTTACATTTACAATGCTGAGGACGCAACAAACAATTATTCCCTGTATACTTTGGGGGAAATTGAGATTAATCCCGAAATTTTGAAGGACCGTTCCAAGCTTCCGTTGTCCAAAAATACAAATACGGGTGATTTTGATATTGATGTGGCGGAAAAGCTTCTGACAGCATGGCAGGAGGATTTTGCCACGTTGAATCCGAATGAGTTAAGCTATAACAATTTTAATAATTATTATACTGCACTGATAGGAGAGCTCGGCACCCGCGGGGAAAAATACCAGACATTATCGGAAACGCAGGAGTCTATGGTAAACAGCATCGATAATGAACGACATAAGGTGATGTCGGTATCCACGGACGAGGAATTAACACATCTGATTAAGTATCAGCATGCGTATAATGCGGCTGCGAGATATGTAAACGTAGTCAGCGAGATGCTGGATCATATACTTAGTACACTCGGAGTATAGTGATTTGACAGGCAGCGGTATGGCAGAAGGAAAGGAAGTGTGAAGGATGGCATCTACATTTTTTGGACTTGACATCGGAAAGTCGGGACTTTTTACCGCACAGAGCGGTCTCAATACGACTGCACATAATATTGCAAATGTGGAAACAAAGGGCTTTACAAGACAGGTGATAGAGCAGAGGGCGGCGAATGCCTTACGTGCAAACGGCAGACACGGTATGATAGGAACAGGTGTGGATGTGGGCTCTATCACGCAGACGAGAAGTGAGTATTATGATGAGAAGTATAGAAATAACAATTCGGTTTACGGAGGATATTCCACGAAGTCGAATTATATGTCCCAGATACAGTCTTATTTAAACGAGATACAGTTAAAGGGTTTTACCACTACCTTTGATGAAATGTATGATACCATTCAGGAGCTGGAAAAGGACCCGGCGAACCTTACGGTAAGAACGCAGGTGACCAATGTGGCACAAAGCTTTTGTGAATATTTTAATTCACTTTACACGAATCTGCAGGCAGTTCAGGAGGATTGTAATTTTGAGATTAAGAATCAGGTAAACCGTGTCAATGCCATGGCAGCAGAGATCGCATCCCTGACAAAGCAGATTAACACCGTGGAAATCGGCGGCAGTAATGCAAATGACCTGCGAGACCAGAGAAATCTTCTGGTAGATGAGCTCTCCGAAATTATTAATGTATCTGTGGAAGAGGTGCCGGACGGTTCCGTGGGACTGAAGAGCTATGTGGTAAAGGTGGACGGGCAGACACTGGTAGACACATATGAAACTCATCGGCTGGATGTGGTTCCGAGGGAGAATAAGCAAAACCAGACCGATGTGGACGGACTCTATGATGTGGTATGGGACAACGGACAACAGTTTAATCCTTATGCCTACACACAGAGTGGGAGTATCAAGGCTTTGTTTGAAGTACGTGACGGTAATAATGCGGATAATCTGCGCGGAACCGTTACCGCATATGTGGGAATGTATTCGGTGACGATGAAGAATGCAAGCGTGAATGAGGAAGCGAAGCTTAACATTCCGGAAAGCGGCGAGATTACCGTAGGCACGGTAAAATATGAATATGAGTCGTTTGAGGTCACGATTGATGAAACTACCGGGAAGTATACATACGAATTTTTCCTGAAGGAACCGGTAAGAGCCTATGCGGAGGATGAGATATCCGGCGTCGGTCTTACGGTGGACTATAAGGGAGTTCCGTACTATATGGCGCAAATGAATGAATTTCTGCGTACTTATGCGAAGAAATTCAATGAGATACATAAATCGGGCGTTGATTTGAACGGAGAGGCAGGCCTTGATTTCTTCGTAGGGACGAATAAGGTGAGCGGAGAAGAGTACCGGTTCGGCGTGTTCGGAAAGGATGGAGGCACCGGATACGACCCGTTCTCCTTTAACTCTCAGAGCGGACAGTTCTTCCCGGAAGACGGTTCTGTGGTGTACAGCTCTTATTATCATATTACGGCAGAGAACATCTGCGTGAACAACGAAATTCAGCATGATTCGAGCAAATTTGCGGCAGCATCGGAAATCGTAAACGGAGTAGGCAATTACGATAAGGCGCTTGCGCTTTTGGAGTTAAAAAAGGATACCTCTATGTTTAGACAGGGAAAGCCGGCGGCATTTTTGCAGACGCTTGTGGCAGAAGTGGGAATCGATACAAAGGCGGCCCTGAATTTTGCACAAAGCCAGAAAGATTTGGTGAATTCCATCGATAATCAGAGATTGTCGGTAGGCGGCGTGGATACGGAAGAGGAAGCGATGAATCTGATGCGTTATCAGCAGGCATACACGCTTTCGGCTAAAGTGATTTCCGTGATGAATGAGATTTATGACAAATTAATTAATTATATGGGTGCATAAATGAGAAAATGATGCCGATATAAATAACATATGAAAGGTTAGATAAATCTGCGGAATCAGTCCGCAGGAGAAAGGGAGGTAGATGCGATGCGGATTACAAATAAAATGATGACAAATAATGTTCTGTATAACATCAATAATAATAAGAACCTGCTTTCTACTCTGGAAAATCAGTATTCTACGGGAAAGAAGATACAAAAGCCTTCGGATGACCCGATTATTGCGGTACGTGCACTGAAACTGAGAACCAATCTCTCCGAGATTACCCAGTATGTTGAAAAAAATATTCCGGACGCGCTTTCATGGATGGATACGACGGAAAGCTCGCTTAGCGTGGTAAACGAAATTCTGCGTCAGATGAATACCTATTGTAACCAGGGTGCAAACGACCCGCTGACGGCGAAGGACCGTAACAGCATTGTGACCAATCTGGAGCAGTTAAAAAAGCAGATTTATCAGGAAGGAAACAGTAATTATGCGGGGCGTTATGTGTTTTCCGGCTATAAGACGGATACACCGCTTGTATTTGATGAACCGACAAAGGAGTATACATACGAAATTACGGAGCCGCTTTGCGGTGATGACATCAATGCAGAGTTTAAAATTGTAAATAGTGTTGATATTAACGCTTTTGATAAGGATAACCCCGGAGTGTTTGATAAAACGATGCCGAATCAGATACAGATATACCGTATGAGACTCGGTTACGGAGATTTGGAACCGGGGGCTACACTTCTGTATACGGATGGCAGTACTGATGCGGATGGCTATTTTGTGAAGACGGCGCTTCCGATTAATGAAGTTGCACTGACGGACCCTGCGGCGTATGAACCGGCAGATGATGATATTCATTTCATTAAAGAGACCGGAGAACTGATTTTCGGAAAAGCAGCATATGAAAAGGTACGAAAGTCGGAGCATATTGATGTTACTTACACAAAGAAGGACTTTGATACAAACGATTTGCGGCCGGAGCACTATTTTAACTGTACAAAAACATTGGAGGACGGAACCGAAACGATTCATTTCGAGAAAGAGGATTTGAATTATAACGTAACAGAAAACAGGAAAGAAAAGAAGGGGCAGGAGATACAATACGAAGTAAACTTTAATCAGAAGCTTACGATTAACACACAGGGGGACGAGGCATTTACCCATGATATCGGCCGGGCGATTGATGATATTATTAATGCGGTAACCGATGTTTCGGAAACCGAGGAAAAGATGGCAGAAGTAGATAAAATGTTAGAGGACACGAATCTTACATCGGAGCAGAGAAAGGCACTGGAGGGAATTAAGGAGCAGCTGACCTCGGAGTTTACGCTCCGGACCGACATAATGCAGGCGGCATTTGCGGGAGGACTTACGGATACGGTTGAAATGCAGGATAAAGTAAATGTTGCCATGTCGGATTTGGGAGGACGCTATAATCGTCTGCTTCTGACGGAAAGCAGGCTGAATGACCAGCAGGTTGATTTCGAAGATTTGCTTTCCTCCAATGAAGATGTGGATTTGGTAGATACCATTATTAAATATACATCGGCAGAGACGATTTACAATTCCTCTTTGTCGGCGGCATCGAAGCTGGTACAGTCTTCCTTGCTGGATTTCTTATAAACAGCTTTCTGTTTTAAGAGGATAGTTACAAGGTAAAACAAAACCGGGAAAAAAGAAAAGGAGAGGCGGCTATGTTAATAAAAACAAGACATTTTGGCGAAGTAAATCTGGATGAGGAAAAGGTAATCACCTTTGACGAGGGACTAATCGGATTTGAGGATTGCAAAAGGTATACGATTTTGTACAATAATGAGGAAGGCGGAAACAATACAATTTCATGGCTTCAAAGTCTGGATGTGCCGGAACTGGCACTTCCTGTAATCAGTCCGCTTTCCGTTATGGCGGATTACAATCCGATTGTAGAGGATGAGGTGCTTTTGCCGCTCGGAGAGCTTACGGAGGAAAACCTTATTATTCTCCTTACCTTAAGCGTGCCGTCGGATATCACAAAGATGTCCGCCAATTTAAAGGCACCGCTGATTATCAATGCGGATACAAAAAAAGGCTGTCAGATTATTGCAGAGAACCCTGATTATGTGATAAAATATAACATATATGAGCAGGCGAAAAAATGTAAAGATGCAAAGGGGGAATAGGAATGTTAGCCCTGTCGAGAAAAGTAAACGAATCTATTATGATTGGTCATGACATAGAGATTACTGTTCTTGAAATCAAAGGAGAACAGGTAAAGATTGGAATCAATGCGCCGAAATCAGTGCCGCTTTACCGAAAGGAAATCTATGTGCAGATTCAGGAGGCGAATAAGGAAGCGGTTTCTACCGAAGCATCGCCGGATGTACTAAAGAATATGTTTTAATGAAAACGGTGAAAAGTTTTCCGAAACGGGTTAACTTTTCACCGTTTTTGTCCGATATATTCAGTAAAGGAACGGTTTTCTGCCAGAAAGGAGTCGGCAGAGACTTCGGAGAGAAGAACATGGAGGTGTGTCAAATGAAAATCGAAAGCGGAATGGTAAACAGACCGGTTTATAATGAGACGCCGGTTAGTCACACAGAGATAAAAACAAAGACGGAGACCCCGGACGCAGTGTATACAAACGGGAATATGCAGATGTCTGTCGCCTCCTCTGCGGAAAAGGATACAATGGCGGAAACCCATATACAGGAGCAGGCAGGAAACGAAGATGCCGCTTCCAGACGTATTAAAAGCGCGGTAGATCATGCCAACCAGACGATGCGGCATGCCAAGACAAAGTGCGAGTTTTCTTATCATGAGGAGACAAAAAGAGTTTCGATTAAAGTGATTGATGAGGATACCGAAGAAGTAATACGTGAGATTCCGCCGGAAGAAACCTTAGAGATGCTGTCTAAAATATGGGAGCTTGCCGGCATTATGGTGGATGAGAAGAGATAGAAAGGGTCAGTCGGTTTCAGAAGTAGAGAAACCGGGAAACGGAGGCTGTTATGGGAATAGGACTATCCGGAATGATTTCGGGACTGGATACAGATACATTGATTAAGCAGTTGATGTCTGCGGAGCGGACGAGAGTAACTAAGGTAGAGAATAAAATTACGAAACATGAATGGCTGACGGAAAAGTGGAAGGGACTAAATACAAAGATATATTCTATGTACACTGGTTCTCTTGCTAAGATGAAGACGCAGGGAAACTATCTTACAAAAAAGACCTCCACATCGAATGACAAGGTAGTAAAGGCTACTGCCGGTGCGACAGCACCAATCGGTACGCATTATGTGACGGTAGAATCCGTGGCAAGTGCCCAGTATGTAACAGGCGGCACCTTTACAGCTGCCGAAAAGCTGACAAGTAAGTCAAAGCTTGTGGATGCGGGAGTTGCCGCAGGTACAAGGATTTCTGTCAGCTGCGGCGATAAGTCGGAAGAATTAATTGTTGATGAGAACACTACCTTTGCAAATTTTTCCGAAACGTGCAAGGCTGCGGGGCTGAATGTTAATTTTGATGAGGTGAGACAGTGCCTTTATATCAGCTCCAGACAAAGCGGCACGGAGAACAAATTTTCCATAACGACCAGTAAGGAGAATACAGCCAGTGCCGGAGCGAGAAACAGTATTTATGAGCTGGCCGGTTACAGCACTATGACGGAAAGTGAAAAGACGGCATTTGATAATGCCATGTCTGTGATAGAGGCAAGCGACTCCGCATCTGTGCGTGCGGTGCTTGCAAAGGCGGAGAACGGCGAGGAATTAACCGCTGAAGAGAAAAAGATAGAGGATGCCTATCAGCTGCTGTCGGATAAGACGGCAGAAAATGCTGCGGGGAAGCTTGCAAAAAGTGAGATTGACGCCGGTATATCAGCTCAGATAAAGGATGCGATTCAGAATAAGTCGGCTGTGACTATATACGGTAAAGAGCTTACCGCAGAGCAGGCCACTGCGTTACAGGCGGAAGCGGAGCGTATGGCAAAGGTAGAGTATGAAACGGATTTATTCCAGTCGGTTTACGGCGAGGATGAATTATTAAAGACGAAATCCTACGGGGAGCTGAAACAGCTGAAGGAAAAGGTTGCGGATGAACTGACAGAGGAGGAGCAGAATATTTTGGCTGCGTATGAAGCCAAGGAAGCTGATTTCTTAAGTGAGCTTGGAACATATACCGAAGGTACAGGATATAGCGGGGCAGGATATGCAGCCTATTACGAGAGGTCCCTGCAGGCATTTGCGGAGGATGAGACTAAAGAATACAACGGTTCTGCTGAGGCTGTTGCTGCTTTCGATGCAAAGAAAGCGGAAATATTAGCAAGTAATTCCGCAGATATAACGACTGCAAAGACAGAATTGGCAGGACAGATTGATATTTATGCCGATGTGAACCGTTTTGATGAAGCTTCCGATGCTTTGAATGCTATCGGTCTGGGGAATATTGACGGGAGCACTGTAAGCGCCGGTTCGGGTGCCGGAGGCATGACCGTGTTTGAAGCAAATGATGCAAGGGTGACGGTAAACGGTGCGGTGATAGAGTCTTCCACGAATAATATTTCGGTAAACGGACTTAATCTGGAGCTGGTATCCGCGGCACCGGGCGAGACGATTTCCGTTAATGTGTCACAGGATACAGATCGTGTTTACGATATGGTGAAGCAGTTTGTAAAGGATTATAATGAGGTGCTGGACGCACTTAATACTGCATATTATGCGGAGTCTGCAAGAGGGTATGACCCGCTTACGGATGAGCAGAAGGATGCCATGAGTGATACGGAAGTAGAGAAGTGGGAGACAAAAATAAAGGATTCGTTGCTTCGGCGTGATAATACACTCGGCTCTTTAATCAATTCCATGCGCACCGCCTTAAACGGCTGTGTGACGGTAGACGGAAAGGATTACGCACTTTCTTCTTTCGGTATCTGTACTACGAAGTATTCCGAAAAGGGAAAGCTTCACATCTACGGGGATCAGGAAGATTCGGAAGGAATGCTTTACGACGACAAGCTTCGTAAGGCTATAGAGGAAGACCCGGAAACGGTAATGGAGGTATTACAGAAGATATCCAAGGATTTGTATGATACCATGGCCGATAAAATGAAGGCAACGGAATTAAGCAGCGCACTTACCTTTTATAATGATAAGCAGCTTACGAAGGAGCTTACGAGCTATAAAAAGGATTTAAGCAAGGAGGAGGATCGTCTGACGGAGATAGAGGATCGGTATTATAAGCAGTTTGCATCCATGGAAACTGCCCTCAGCAAGCTTAGCAGCCAGTCAAGCTCTCTGGCCTCCATGCTGGGGATGGGGCAGTATTAAGGATAAGTAGAGGAAACGGAAAGGAAGGGATTTCTTATGCCACCAACAAATGCAGCAAGTTTATATCAGGGAACCAAAATTAATACAGCTTCACCGGCAGAATTAACGCTGATGCTGTATGACGGAGCAATTAAGTTTTGCAATATTGCCATGCTGGGGCTTGAAAAGGCAGACTATGAGAAGGCAAGCACTTACATAATCAAGGTACAGAACATTATTACGGAATTTCGCTCGACACTGGATTTTAAGTATGCCACAGCGAAGGATTTTGATATGATTTATGAGTATATTTACGGACTTCTGGTGCAGGCTAATATAAAAAAGGACATCGGATTATTAGAGGATGCCCTGGGACAGATTCGTAATATGCGGGATCTGTGGAAAGAAGTAATGCGTAAGAATAATATATACGTAAAATAAAAAGAAGAAAAGGTCTGGAACAGCTGTGCCGAAGTGCCCGGCTGTTCTTACTGTCTGTAGAAAGCATTATGGAGGACTGAAATTGACTAGAGAAGAGTTTTCGACTTGTTTTAAGGTGTTGGAGGACACTATACAAAAGAAGGAACAATATCTGGATGAACTTCTTACCTTGACAAAGGAGCAGGAAAGTATCCTGCTGCAGGATATATTTAAGATGGATGGGTTTACGGAATGTATGGATAAAAAGGAACCGTATATTAAGAAGATTACAGAGTTTGATGCGGGATTTGAAGCCGTATTTGCAAAAATGAAGCCGGTCATGGAAACATATAAAAGCGAATTTGAGGCACGTATCCGCGTTCTGCAGCAAAGGATTAAAACGGTACTGGAAAAGGGTGCTGCGCTTTGTACACTGGAAGAGCAGAATAAAATACGTTTGGAGCATTGCTTAAAGGATAAAAAGCAGGAAATCAAAAATTTCAAAAGAAGCAGCAATACTGTAAGCAGCTACTATAAAAATATGTCGGGGGCACTTACGGATCAGTCATTTTTTATGGACAAGAAAAAGTAAAGGAGGGCTGTTATGAGAAAAGCAGGAAAAGCAGTTGCATTTTTGCTCGGTTTATTATCGATGTCATTGTTTACGGGAGAAAAGCATGCAAATGCGGCAGGAAATGCAACGATGCTTCCGGATACGGCCATTAAGGTAGACTATGAATATGAAGAGATGGAAGTAACCGGAGGACAGAATACGGTAATTTATTATACAGATAGTGTGAATGCCGTCTCATGGGAGTCGGCGAAAGTCGGTGCGGATGGGAAGGCGGTATTTGATATTTCCTGGGTAAAGCCGGGGCTGACAACCCGTATTTATTTAAAGGGAGATAAAGATACTTTGGTGACGGCCCGCTATATTGAGGCACAGGAGAAGCTTACCGCAGAGTTTGTGGGGGACATTTCTGCCGCAGATGTTGTTGACATTGAGGAGTGGAAGCGGGTTTACGATAATTACACGAATTTTTCCGGTGAAACGGGCTACATTTTGTTCTTTTTGAAACAGGGAGGTGCAGAGACAGCATTTTTCGATGTGGACCGGATTGAGTGGAAAAAAGGGGCGGACGGCAACTGGCAGCCTTTCGACCGGCTGGATCTCGGTCAGATGAATGCAAAGGGTACAACACTGTACTTTAGAATTAAGGCGGTGAATGATGAAGATACCGCAGACGGTATGAGCGGAAAACGGTACAGCTCGGATGCCAAGATATTTCTGCAAAGGACGGCGGTAGCTCCTACAGTGAATGTGAATAACGCGGCAATGTCGCTTGCCCTCAGGAACGGAATGGAATATTCTTTAAATGATAAAGATTGGTTTCTGATTCCGACTTATTCAAAGAGTGCAACAGGAAACGATATTTCTATTCCTGTAGTGGATTTTGATGTCCTTCCGAAAACGAACCGGCGTGTTACAACAGTGGCGGTTCAGCTTGTTCTCGGAGTGGAATCAAACAGAAAAATAGACGCCTCCCTGATTACGGATTATCCGGGAAAGTATCAGTATGAAACGAATGAGGCCGGAGATATTACCGGGATTTATGTTTATGTACGTGTTGCGGCAAGTGAACATAAATCCGCCTCAAAGACCGAGAAGGTTCTGGTTCCGTTTTCGGTTGCGGATCCGGATGTGGAAAATGACATTACACTTGTATATCAGAATACAAAGAGCGGAACAAGCGGTGTTATGATTACCAACAATACAACGGAAAAGAACGGTGTTAATTATCAGTATGCGGTTGTCGAGAACCCGGATAATTTAACGGCAGAAGAGCTGAGCGAACTGAAATGGAGTACGTTAAAGGCGGGAAAGACAGTAAAAATAGGCAGTACAAAGGCGCTGACGGGGCAGTATTTCATTTTCCGTGTGGCGGCGGAGAGTAAGCAGGAGCTGCCGTCCAGCTATGAGAAATATCCTTATCAGATTTTGTATGATAAGGTAACATATGCGGCAATTTCCAATACCTCCTTATATCCGGGAGGCGTTATTACAGCGGTTACCGGTAATAATGCAATTTCAGGGGAGATTACGTATACATGGGAGCGGAGCGCAACGGCAACCGGTACTTATACGAAGATAGCATCAGGAACCGGTTACGCAAATAGCAAGTATACAATTAAGGAAAGTGACATCGGGTATTATATCCGTGTCGTAATTTCCAATACCTCCGTTACCGGTGAGAAGGCAAGTGTAACGAGTAAATGCAGCGGCAAAATCGTAAAAGACCCGACGGCACCGACACCGTCTCCTACACCGGGTCCGACACCTGCACCGTAGATTGGAGAATGCAGATGATGAAGTGGCGTCATTATTTTACAAGTACAATAATCGGCAGAGGACAGAATTATTATAATAAAGGGCGAATTGATAAATTCGAGAAGATAGGAGATAAATATTATGCCGAGTTGAGAGGCAGCCGTCCGTATCAGGTGGTTATTTGGGAAACGGAAAAAAAAACGGCTGAAAATGTCCTGCAGTTGTATGTATGCGCAGGAGGATGAAGAGGTCCGGCCGTTTGCTGTGAAAAATGTTCCCGGGGCAGAAGAATATACATGCTTTGATTTGGCGCATATGACACGGAACATTAAGATGATGAGAAGTCAATTGGAGGCGGCACAAGGGATAATAGAAAAGCAGGAGATAAAGCTGCAGGCCGTGTCAGTGGGACATATTGATAATTATCATGGAACAGTCATGCCGGCAGGAAGAGCAGTAGCACATTGTAAAACCGCTTACGGGGACATGGCGGTTGATATTCATTTTACATCCGGTGCGGTGACACAAGCGATCTGCAGGGTGCCGGGGTGCAATAATATTTATTACAGTGGGTATTACAATAAAAATTTATGTAAGCATCAGCTGGCGGTTATGTTGTTGCTTGCAGAATATATTGACAAGTACAATCCGGGAGACACTACCGGATTAAGCGTACTTGAGATGATGGAGGCCTATCAGAAGCAATACCGTGGAAAGGTATTGGAAAAGAAGGATGCAAAGGTTCGTGATTTGCAGCTGGAACCGAGACTGGAACGGACCTACAAAGGGTTTGAGCTTTCTTTTAAAACAGGAGTCCAAAAACTTTTCGTTATAAAAAATCTGGATGAATTCGTTGAAAATGTAGAAGGAAAACAGAACCAGAAGTTTGGTTCTAAATCGGAAATAAACTTTGGCATACATGAGTTTTCTCCTGAGGCAGAGAGTTACTACAATTTTATCAAAAAGACGGTTCACGGTGAACGATTACGTGTGGAAGCCGGAGATTTTTATCCCTCTGAGTCCACAAAAGTGGGTAGTAAAATCTTACTGTATGGAAGCCGGATGGATGATTTGTTTGAGATTATGCTGGGAAGCGATAACGGTATTATGTATCATGACAAATCTGAGGGACAGAAGGACTGCAGACTACTTGCAAAGGAAGGGATGCCGGAACCGGAGCTTTACATAAACGGTGACTATGAGAACAATGTGTTTAAGGGGATAGAGGTTCGTTGTGAGCTGCCGGAGATTATAAAGGGAGAACAATATTTATATTATATAGAGGATTCGTGCCTTTATCGGATAGATTCCGCGCGAATGAACTTATTGCTACCTCTGATTAACATGTCATACAACAGAAATGTTCATTTTAAAGTGGGCAGAAAGTCTTTGCCGGATTTCTATTACCATACATTACCGGTGCTTGATGAATCTGTAACTGTAATTGACAATGTAGGGGAGGAAATAGACAGGTATCTTCCTCCGAGGGTTTCGTTTAGGTTTTATCTGGATGAAGAGAAGGGCGAACTTTTGTGCAATGCAAAGGCTGTCTATGGCGAAGAAGAATTTTCACTGATGGATCATTTATCGGGAAATCCACCGGTTATGTCAAAGAGAGATTCCTATGCCGAAGGGGAGGCTTTGGATGCGGTGCTTCGCTATTGCCCTCATGCGGACAAGGAACGGGACTTGTTTACCTGTGAAGGGGATGATGCTATTTCCGGAATGCTCGAAGCAGGGATAAATGAACTGATGATGTATGGTGACGTTTTATGCACGGACCGGATTAAGCGTTTGAATTTTCGCAGAAAAACAAAGATGTCGGTCGGTGTATCGCTGGAAGGTGGGCTTTTGGAGCTTCAAATTTCTACGGAGGATTTATCTCCTGAGGAGCTGCTTGCAGTGTTGGAAAGCTACCGGCGAAAGAAAAAATATCATAGGCTTTCCAATGGTGATTTTGTAAGCACAGAGGATGAAAATCTGGAAATGTTAGCCTCTTTATTTGACAGTATGCAGATTTCCGCAAAGGATGCTTTAAAGGGAAAGCTTAAGATTCCGGCATACAGGGCATTGTATCTGGACAAAATTCTGGAGAAAAACGAAAGTCTGTATGTGGAGCGCGACAAGCATTTTAAGAAGCTGATGAAAGAGTTTAAAACGGTGGAGGATTCGGAGTTTGAAGCTCCGGCATCGTTACAGACGGTGATGAGACCGTATCAAAAGCACGGATTTAGATGGTTAAAAACGTTAGAGACATATGGATTTGGCGGAATTCTGGCGGATGATATGGGCCTGGGAAAAACATTACAGGTGATTGCTGCTTTGCTGCAGACAAAGGAAGAAAGGCAGAAGGGTGTTTCTCTGATTGTTGCACCTGCTTCGCTGATTTATAACTGGCAGGAAGAGTTCGGGAAGTTTGCACCGCAGCTGAGTACAAAGGTGATAAGCGGCGGACAGGCGGAGCGTAAGAAAATGCTGGAACAATACGAGGCGTATGATGTCATTATCACTTCTTACGACTTATTAAAAAGGGATATTGCGGAATATGAGGACAAAAGCTTTCTCTATCAGATTATCGATGAGGCCCAGTATATTAAGAATCATACAACGGCAGCGGCAAAGGCGGTGAAGTGCATTCAGAGTAAAGTAAAATATGCTCTGACGGGAACACCGATTGAAAATCGTCTGAGTGAGCTGTGGAGTATTTTTGATTATTTGATGCCGGGTTTTTTATATGGGTATGAAACCTTCCGTAAGGAACTGGAAAGTCCGATAGCGAAGGATAAGGACGAAGCTGCATCCCTGCGTCTGAAACGTATGGTATCACCGTTTATTATGCGGCGGTTAAAACAGGACGTTCTGAAGGAATTGCCGGATAAGCTGGAAGAGATACAGTATACTGCATTCGAAGAAAGACAGCGGAAGCTCTACGACGGACAGGTTATGCACATGCAGGAGCTTCTCAGAAAACAGAGCGGTGAAGAGTTTTCCAAAAACAAGCTTCTGATTCTTGCAGAATTGACAAAGCTTAGGGAGATATGCTGTGACCCGGGGCTTCTGTATGAAAACTATAACGGAGAATCCGCGAAACGAATACTGTGTATGGATTTGGTAAAGCGAGCAATTGAGGGAGAGCACAGAATACTTATTTTTTCACAGTTTACCTCCATGCTGTCATTGTTGGAGCAGGATTTTACGCAGGAGGGAATTGCATTTTACAAGATAACAGGTTCCACAAAGAAGGAAGAGCGAATACGTCTTGTAAAACAGTTTAACGAAGGAACTGTGCCGGTGTTTCTAATCTCGCTGAAGGCCGGCGGTACGGGACTCAATCTTGTGGGGGCAGATACCGTGATACATTATGATCCGTGGTGGAATCAGGCAGCACAGAATCAGGCGACGGACAGAGCGCACCGTATCGGACAACGGAAGGTGGTCACTGTGTACAAGCTTATCGCCAAGGACAGTATTGAAGAAAAAATAGTAAGAATGCAGGAGATGAAGAAGAATCTGGCAGATGAAATCCTAAACGGAGAGACCGGAGGCCTTGCACAGATGTCGAGAGAAGAGTTGTTAGAATTGTTGAAGTGAGAGGAGAATTATAAGGGGCTGTGAAAACAGCCCCTCCATATTACAGCCCTAATAAGTCTGAATGTGTACCTGTTCTGACAAGGTACAGATCCTCATCATTGGTTCGGTAAATCAATAGCCAGTCCGGTTGGATGTGGCACTCTCTGCATGGGCTCCAGTTTCCGGTAAGACCGTGGTCTCTGTTCTTTGGTGGGAGCGGGGCTGGTATACGTAGCGTATCAACAACTTCTTGTAGTAATTTCATGTTGTAACCGCGCTTCATGCAAAGTTTAAAGTCTTTTTTGAATTTTGTGGAAGAGTTAAGATTGAGCATAGGCTACTCCTCTGCAAGCATCGCAAAAAAATCATCGGTAGAACCGGAGAAGTGTTCTCCGGAGTTAGCATTTATCATCTGTTGTACTTCGTTTATAGCATCAATGGTCTCTTGGTTCGGCATTTCATCGGAAAGTGCGGCACCCTGCAAGTAGGGAATGACGTAAACTAATTTTGCTTCAGAAATCTGGTCGATTAAAGTTTTAGCAAATTCGCGGTTACTCATATTGATGACACTCCTTTCATATTATCTCTGACTACATTTTACTCCATTTTGGGTGTAAAGACAAGGGAATTATTTCTTTCTCCGAAACTCCATTCCCTCATACACTTGTACCGGATTCCCAGTGAGGATAAAGCTCCCTTACTGTCCGCCTGCCTTAAAATTATAGACAGGGCGAATTCTCTTTTTAATGTTTGCTGTATCTTTGATAACTTCTGAAATCTCGTCCACCGGGCGATAGGCAAATGGAGCTTCATCCAAAGTATCCTTGCCGATACAAGTGGAGTAAATACCCTTCATCTCTGCCTTATATGCTGAAACAGTATAATGATGATTGATATCCTCACGCTTCATAATACGCCCTGCACCATGAGGCGCAGAATTGTTCCATTCGGCATTCCCCAACCCGGAGCCAAGAAGAATGCCGTCACGCATGTTAATTGGAATGATAACTTGCTCGTTCTGCTTTGCTGAAATAGCTCCCTTTCGAAGCATAGGAACATCCTCAGAAAAGTCCACGTAGTTATGGATGCAGGAATAGCTATCAGCCACCTTCCATTTCATCCCTTTTACCAGTTCATCCAACATAATCTCCCGATTCAGTTCGGCAAACTGCTGCACTATCTGTAGGTCATGCAGATAATCCTCCTTTAAAGCTCCGTCCAGCCACGTAAGTTCATAGGGGATTTGAAGTCCCTGTGCTTTTATGTGCTGCTGTCCCTCATTAAGATAGTATTCGGTAACTTCTTTTCCAAGATGGCGGCTGCCGGAATGCAGTACTACATACAACATTCCTTCATTGTCCGTATCGACTTCGATGAAGTGATTTCCCCCGCCTAATGTACCAAGGCTATGTAATGCCTTCTCAGGACGAATGCTTTTATAGCACCGGAGGTCCTCCAAATCAATCTCATCTGCGAACCGATGAACCTTATTACGAACGGAAAAGCCGGACGGAATATGGTCTCGGATTACAGCATCCAGTTTTTGAAACTCGACTTTGGAAGTTCTTAGCTCTGCCAATGTCATGCCGCATCCGATATCAATGCCTACAAGATTAGGCAGAATACGTTCGCCTACGGTCATGGTAAGTCCGATGGTGCCTACTTTCCCCGGATGAACATCCGGCATTACACGGATAACCGAACCCTTAGCAGCTTTGTTATCGCAGAGCATCTGAATCTGTGCAATGGCATAATCATCCACTGCGGTCTGTTCGTTGTTGGTTGTGAAAATTTTTGCGGAAGTATAGATTCCGTTTACTGTTCTCATAAAACAATCCTTTCTGTTGGCGGTGTTTTTTGCAAAAAGGGCATAAAAAAACACCTTTGTATCAAGGTGCGGTGTCCATCCAATCATAAAAGGATACAGTAATGGCATAGAATATAGATTACCCTATCGTCGATGTAAGCATAAGGCACTACATCCGGTAAGAAAGGACAACCGAACCCCTGTTAATCGTTGTGAAATTGTTGATTGATAAATTAGTCTTCTGCATGATTGTCCTCCTTTCAAACGGGTGAATAGTTTTAGTGATACAAGCAATTCATGGGAATCACTTGTTATGCTGCATAGTATATCGGCAAAAAGTGGTTTTGTCAATAGGCACTGTTTTAGAAAATCTTATTTTGCGTTGGCTGGAAGAATCGGCAACCGTGATTGCGTCCGGAAATTGTATTTGTTATAATGGAGAAAGAGCAGATTTCAAGGAGTACCGGCAATGAAGATAGACCGCTTAATCGGAATTATTACAATCTTACAGCAGAAAGGAAAAGTAACCGCGCCGTATCTGGCAGAAAAGTTCGGAAGCAGAGTACAGGTTCTGGGATCGGAGGACTTTAAGGCATTGTATGTGAAGGAATAAAAAAATGCTTGCATTACATAAATAAACATGACATACAGGTGTCGTGTTCGCACTGATAAAATAGATACAAAAGTACGAAACAGGAGGAGAAACGAATGATTGATACGCGTTGCGGGCTTCGGTGTGAAGGCTGTGAATATATTAAATCTTGTAATTGCGGTGGTTGCATTGCCACAAACGGAGTGCCGTTTCACGGTGCCTGTCCGGTGGCGGAATGCTGTCAGAGCAAAGGCTTTGTACACTGCGGAGAATGTCCGGAGATTCCTTGTGGGCTTTTGAGCAGGTATTCCAATGACCCGGAGCACGGGGATAATCCGCCGGGAGCGAGAATCGAACAGTGCAGGAAGTGGGCAAAAGGTGAAGCATGAGGTGAGTACAGGATGGATAGGAAAAAAGTGATTTCCCTTCGTATGGAGCGGCAGTTTTTTACGAAAGGGGCAAACGAGGAAGAATACATAGAGCTTTACCGGGATATGCAGCCGGGGTTAAATGTGTACTGGAACGGGTTCGGACAACCTCCGGTAGTAAGCTTTCGCGCGGCGTTTGATGATTTGGAGTTTAACAGAGAGCGGCAGATGAAGCGGAAACTGGTAAAAGGACGATTTACCGGTGGAAATTTGGGATGGATTATGCCGGAGGAAATGGAGTTGTTTGCGGGATTGTATCGTAAGTCACTGACAAAGCCGACGGAAATCCAGTGGGAGATTTTACACCTGATTGAGCAGGCAGGTCCTTTTACAATCCAGCAGATAAAAGAGGAAACCGGGTATCTGGTAAAGGAGATTACACCGGTGCTGCACAGGCTGCAGGAAGCGTTTTTGATTTATGAGGACCAGTACGACGGAGAATGGGACAGAGGGTGGTATTTGATATCGCTATGGCAAAGTCCTATTACAGGTTGCCGGAAAAGGAAATTAAGCTTGCGGTTGCGGAGCTTGTTGCGGAAGGTATTTTGGCGGAGAGTGAGGGAGCGTATCTGTTAAAAGAGGATAAGGAGCTTCTTGTGAGTTATAAACCAATACCGCTTAACTTTGTCTATGCATTGCATCGAAATGATTTTTTGTATAAATCGAATGAGCATGTGCTAAAGGAACAGTTCAAACCGTTGTATGAACATTTGGAATACGACCATGAGCCGCTTCAATATCTTTTGATTGACGGGGAGTTCCACGGCGCGGTGGCAGGGCATTTCAGAAACGGTCCGTATGACTTGAATGATGTGGTATGCGATTTGCCGGATGCGGAAGCAAGAAAAGAAGAGATTCTTGCGGCAGTGCGGGATGTAAACTTCGGACGAGGGCCGGAGCGGTTTATGGGGAAGAAGATATAGTAGGAAGACAGCCTGATGAAATTTGAAGTCAGTGAGGTGAAAATTGTGAAAACTGTAAAACGAAAATCGGTAGGAACTCATTTTTCGATGTGTGTTCAACCAGCTTTTATTATTGGTACTAACAATGAAGACGGAACATACAATTTTGCTCCGATTACATGGGTAAGCGTTACAAATGAAAAAGACAACGATTATTTGCTGACACTCAGTATGTTTGGCACTAAGAAGACGAAACAGAATGTAATCAGAACGGGAATTTTAAGTGTTAATCTTGTGAGTACGGACATGCTTGAACTTATGGACTATTTTGGGACACACCATGCAAAAGACGGAAAGAAAGATGGAATTTCATACAACGTTTGCAGGGGAGAGGCTGTTGATGTGCCTGTTTTAGATGCGAGTCGGTGGGTATATGAATGTGAAGTGGTTCAATCGATGGAAACGGGAGAATCGACTACTTTTTTCTGCCGAATAAAGAATGTACAAATAGATGAGCAGCTTGAATGTGCGGATACCTTTGACGTAAATCTCACCAGGCTGGACCCTGTGATTTATTCCGGTATGTATCATAGTATCGGAAAATTGCTTGGTAAGATAGGAGATTTCTCGCTTGGATGAGCCTATAAGCATTTTATTTCGAGGGGATAGATATCAATAAGAAGAGGGGATGTGAGGAATGTGAAAGCATCTTGTATTTGGGAACATAACGGAGAAGATACCTTGCTGTATGCCGAAGAATATGTGGGTGCATTTACAAGGGGAGAATCCTTGGAGATTGCACTATGCAAAATGGAACATGAAATTTTATCCTATTCTGCGTGGCTTGGGAAAATGGAGAAAGAAGAAATAGAGCCGGTTGTTGTTCAAGAAAAGAAGTCAGAACTTGAAATCAAAGACGCGGATAGCGATGTGCTATTTTTATCAGAAGAAGACACTCTTACTATGGAGAAATATGTAGAGCTTAGAGATTTAGCACTAAAATCCGCAGCAGACTTTTTTAAAATGTATGAAATGATTCCGGATAAAAATGCGAGTGTTTTTCCAATACGAAAAACCTTTTATGGTCAGGTTCCTCGTACAGCAGAAGAGATGTATTTACATACAAAGAATGTCAACAACTACTACTTTGGAGAAATCGGAATTGATGTAGATAACGATGGAACGATATTTGATTGTCGTAAGCGTGGTTTTGAAAAGTTAGAAAGCACATTGGACTTTTTGAATGGAAGATTGCAAGAGGGGAGTTATGGTGAGATGTGGTCTGTCAGAAAGTTGCTACGGCGTTTTATATGGCATGACAGAATTCATGCAAAAGCGATGTGGAGGATGGCAAAGAAAACATTTGAGGGAAATGAAATAGAGGATGTGTTTTTCTTTGGTTAGAAGGAGAGGCGGATAATGGAATATGTGAAGTTAACAGAAGAAATAAGTTGTGTGAACAGCAAAGTATGAACAGCAAAGCTTAAACCAACGGTTTATCGACTTGACAATTTATCCTTTGACTATATTCCTGAGGTAAGTTATATTTTACCTATAAAAGGATTACTTGCAACAGGAGGTGGCGTATGGAATATCAAAGAATTAATAGTGGTGGGAAGATATATGTAAAGAGCAAGGTGAGAACCCTTGCTTTTTCTATAATTATATGAATGGTAGAGCAAGAACTAAAAAAATCGGAGGATATTAGTTTGCTTTTGAGTTCTTTGCTTGAAAAAGAAAGAAACTCAAATTATTTTAGATTGAATTTAAGTTATTTTTGAGTTCGTGAATATTTTTTGAGATTCTTGCATATAAGTAAAAAGGATGATAAAATAGATAGTAAGAAATGGAGGAATTTAAATGACGGCGGACGAATTAATTGGAAAACTTGAAATGATTCAAAAAATAAAGTCAGAAACAAACACCCTTGAAATAAAGAGTGCGGAAAAAGGCTGCCCACAGCATTTGTATGATTCTTTGTCTAGTTTTTCGAATCAAGACGAGGGTGGAATCATTGTTTTCGGAATTGATGAAAAGCAGGATTATAAAGAAGTGGGAGTTTATGACCCGCAGGATATACAAAAGAAGATAAATGAACAGTGTTTGCAAATGGAGCCTATTGTTCGTCCGTTGTTAACAGTTGTTGAAAAGGATGGAAAGTCCTTTGTGTCAGCTGAAATTCCGGGGGTGGATTTGGCGGATAGACCGGTGTTTTATAAAGGTAAAGGTCGTTTGAAGGGTTCATATACGCGGGTGGGTGATAGTGATGAACCTATGACGGAATATGAGGTCTATAGTTATGAAGCATATAGAAAGAAGTATCAAGATGATATTCGAGGTGTGCAACGGGTAACATTGTCTTCCTTGAATCAAGAGAAATTGGCACTCTATACTGATTTGCTGAAAAAAGGAAAACCTAATTTGGCAAATCTGAACGATGAAAGTATTTATGAACTGATGAGTGTGACAAGAAATAATGAAACGACATTGAGCGCAACAATGATTTTTAGCCCGTATCCTCAGGCGTATTTTCCACAGCTATGCATTACTGCAATCGCTGTACCGGGAACAGAGATTGGAAACCTTGGAGATTCCGGAGAACGTTTTTTAGACAATCAACGAATTGAAGGTAGTATTTCAGAGATGCTTGATGAAGCAATTCGTTTTGTAAAAAAGAATATGAAGAATAAAACAATTATTAATCCGGAAACAGGGGCACGTGAGGATAGGACAGATTATCCTATTACTGCAGTCAGAGAGGCAATTATTAATGCACTGGTTCATCGTGATTATAGTATTCATACAGAAGGTATGCCAATACAAATTATCATGTATGAAGACAGGATGGAAATAAAAAATCCGGGAGGTATATACGGAAGAATTAAAGTTGACCAGTTGGGTAAAATGCAGCCGGATACCAGAAACCCTGTATTGGCGTCGGTATTAGAAACATTTCGCGTTACAGAAAATAGATATTCCGGTATACCAACAATCCGTAGAGAAATGGAAAAGTTTCATCTTAAGGAACCGAGGTTTGCGGATGAGAGAGGCAGTTTTATCGTGACATTTTATAAGTCGGGTAATATTAGTAAAACTGAACCGGAACTAGAAGAAGTAAATAATCTTTTGGTATTCTGTAGAATACCACGCACAAGGAAAGAAATATGTGAATATCTGGGATTATCTTCTGTTACTTACACTATTCAGACGCATGTTATGCCGTTGGTAGAAAGTGGAAAGATTAAAATGACTAATCCTGAGAAACCGAAGAGCCCAAAACAGTTGTATTATAGTGAGTAGATTAGATAAATAATCATAGGTGAAAGGAATGGTATATGTAGAAACGCTGGCAGTTGAAGAACGAAGGGAAGGCTATATGATTACACAATTATTTTGTTTCGCAATTATATAAAGAGATAGAAAGTGCTTAACGATATGGAAATGAATATTTACTTTATAGACAGAACATGAAATAATTTGTCTATAACGAATAGGAGGTGTAGTATGCTGGCTTTACAGGAAAGAATTCGACCGTCAGCTGATTTAAGAAATCACTATAATGAAATATCAAAACAGTGCAGAAAAGAAAAGGAAGCGGTGATTATTACCGTTAACGGAAGAGGAGATCTTGGAATGGACCCACGATTATAAATCAAAGGATGATAGGATGTTCTCAATTATCATATTTCCCCTCTCTCCTCATACACTGTAAAAAAGCCTGCATTAGGGTACATGCGATAGTAACAGAATAGAATGGTTTAGAAGTAAGGTAATATGGGAAGTTGAATAGGGAAAATCAGGCTCTATCATTTAAGCATTATTCGAGTTGACAATAGAAAAATGTTATGGTACAATCTGTTTCAATAACATAAGAAAAGCGAAGACGGAAAAAAGTAGTTTAGTCCAAAACATCCAGAGAGAATAGCATTTGGTGGAAGCTATTTATGCGGAAGGTAGACGAAAACCATTCCAGAGCTGTAATGCTGAAATGATGTAAGTGTTACCGTATGCCTGCGTTAAAGGATAGGATTTGATAGAATCTGAAGTGAAAAGTTAAGGTGGAACCGTGCAAAATGCACCCTTAAGACTATATTAATTATGGTTTTATGGGTGCTTTTCTTATGTTGTTGCTAAAAAATATAACCTGAAAAGAGAAAGGAGCAACAAATTATGAAGGTTCTGCGAAAAAATGGAGAATTTGTAGAAGTAAACTTTGAAGAACAGGAGGGGAAAAAAGCATTTTGGCACACGAGTGCGCATGTGCTTGCACAGGCAGTAAAACGTTTGTACCCGGAAACGAAATGTGCTATCGGACCGGCAATTGAAAATGGATTCTATTATGATTTTCACTTTAGTTTTCCTTTTTCCGAAGAGAATCTAAAGGAAATTGAAGAGGAAATGAGAAAGATTGTAAAGGAATCGCTTTCTGTACAGGTCTGTGAGAAATCAAAAGACGAAGCTCTGAGCTTTATGGAAAAAGCGGGTGAAAAGTACAAAATCGAGTTGATTCGGGAGTTGGATGACGCAGAGCAAATCACTTTTTATAAGCAAGGTGAGTATGAGGAATTTTGTGCAGGTCCACATATCTCTAACGTATGTCAGATTAAGGCTATCAAATTGTTATCAGTAGCAGGTGCGTATTGGAGAGGAAACGAAAAGAATCAAATGCTTACGAGAATATATGGTATATCGTTTCCAAAGGCATCGCAATTACAAGAATATCTGCACATGGTAGAAGAGGCAAAAGCAAGAGACCACAGGAAACTGGGAAAAGAACTGGGGATATTTACGATTTTTGATGAGGGACCGGGATTACCGGTATTTTTGCCTAAGGGAATGGTGTTAAAGAATCTGCTGATTGATTATTGGAGAAAAATTCACCGTAGAGAAGGATATGTGGAAATTTCCACGCCGATTATGCTGGAGAGAAGTCTGTGGGAAACCTCAGGTCATTGGGACTTTTATCGAGATTCTATGTATTCTCTTAAGGTGGAGGATGATGATTATGCGATTAAACCTATGAGCTGCCCCGGCGGAATGCTGGTGTATAAGCTGGAACAACGGTCCTATAGGGAACTTCCTATCCGCATGGCAGAACTTGGCCTTGTACATCGCAATGAAAAATCAGGAACATTGCATGGCCTTATGCGGGTACGCGCATTTACCCAGGACGATGCGCACATTTTTATGAGAGAAGATCAAGTGGTGGACGAAATACAAGGGGTTATGCGCCTTATTGATGAGGTCTACCAAAAATTTGGTTTTTCTTATGAGATAGAATTATCAACGAGACCGGAGCAGTCCATAGGAAGTGATGAGGATTGGGAGCTTGCTACAAATGCCTTGGCAAATGCGGTGCAGGGAATGGGCAAATCTTATGTAGTAAATGAAGGAGATGGAGCGTTCTATGGACCGAAGCTTGATTTCCATCTAAAGGATTCTATAGGAAGAACGTGGCAGTGCGGAACGATTCAGCTTGATTTCCAGCTTCCCCAAAGATTTGATATTGACTATATTGGGGCGGATGGAGAAAAGCATCGTCCGATAATGCTGCATAGAGTTGTGTTTGGCTCCATTGAACGTTTTATTGGTATTTTGACAGAGCATTATGCAGGAAAATTCCCGTCATGGATTGCGCCTGTGCAGGTTAAGGTTCTTTCTGTCTCTGATAAATACAATGATTATGCAAAGAAGGTTGCTATGTATTTAGAAGAGCGTGATATCCGGGTGGAAACGGATTTTAGAAACGAAAAGTTAGGATATAAGATTCGTGAGGCCCGTATGGATAAGGTCCCATATATGGTTATCGTGGGCGAGAATGAGAAGAATAATGAATCTGTATCAGTAAGACAAAGGGATGCAGAGGTTGATAAACAGGAGTTAGGAGAAATGAGTCTTGAAAAACTGGTTGAATTAGTGAAGAAAGGTGAGAGAGAATGAAAGCAACAATAATACTCCCGGCAAGCAAACAGTGTAAAGGGTGGGCAAAGGGTGAAGTGTGAGGTAAGTATAGGATGGGTGATTTCATAGGACACCATGTTGATATTGATGGTAATTTTTTGAAATTGAAGTTAATTTTATTACAAAACCACTTGAAATGTCTTTATATAAATAGTACAATAGAACTATACTATTTGGTTGACAGAAAGGGACAGCCTTCCGAATGGCTGTAATATGTTAGGAGCAAAAAGGAGGATACAAATGAAAAAGGGTGTAAGAAGAAAGATTGTTTTGATGTTGAGCGTCCTTGGAATTATGGTTATTTTGGCATGTATTTTAAACAGTTCGGCATTAAAGTATGTGGCAGGATATAATAATTCGGTAGGCGAGGAAGTAGACAAACTAAAAGCTGCCATTGAAGCCGGAGACCAGAAGGCCATGGACGAAGCGGAAGAAAATATTGCATTTAATCTTCAGCATGGAATGATTCGTGTTGACGGCACGATTGTATTTGACTATATTCTTTTGGGAGTATCTGTTTTTCTGGTAATACTTATGGCTGCATATGCGAATAAAAGCATAGTCAAACCTGTCAAGTCCGCTCATTCTCAATTGACCGAAATTATCAATGCGATTCGTGATAATAAGGGTGATTTGACCCGTAGGATTGAAGTGAAGTCCAATGATGAAATCGGTCAGATGGTTGACGGATTAAACAGCTTTATTGAGCAGCTGCAGCTTTTGATGCAAAAGATTCAAAACAGTTCCAAACATGTGATGGTCTCTGCGGACGAGGTGACAAAGGGTGTTGACGAATCCAGTCAGGGAGCCATGAATGTTTCTGCTGCATCGCAGGAGCTTGCGGCGAGTATGGAAGAGATTTCGGCAACACTTGCTCAGATAAGTCAGGGAAGCGGTGACATTTTGAAACGGGTTCAGTCGATGCAGGAGCGTGTTGTTTCTGAGACAGAGAATGTGGAGCAGATTCAAAAGCATGCACAGGAGATGAACCGGAAAACGCTGGAGAATAAAAACTCCGCACAGGGAATCTTTGAATCCGTTGGTATTACACTTAAAGAAGCCGTGGATGAAAGTCGCAGTGTTGAAAAGATTAATGCACTTACAAGTAATATTCTGGATATCGCTAGTCAAACAAATTTACTGGCACTAAATGCCTCGATAGAAGCAGCAAGAGCCGGTGAAGCCGGAAAAGGCTTTGCGGTGGTTGCAGATGAAATCCGGCAGCTTGCGGACAACAGCAGAAAAACTGCCAGTGATATTCAGGAGATTAGCGGGACTGTTACAGATGCAGTGGATAAGCTTACGAAGGAAGCTACCAGGATGCTGGATTTTGTTAACGGTGATGTTATCCGGGATTATGATAGCTTTGTGAAAATTGCCAGCCGGTATGAGCAGGATGCAAAAGAAATACAGAGAATCTTGAAGGACTTTGCAAATCAGTCTACAGACATTACCAAAACCATGGATGTCATGAATCAGGGAATCAATGATATTACCGGCACAGTTGAAGACAGTGCCAACGGAATTACCGGTGTTGCAGAGGATGTAACCGTACTGGTAGGAGCAATTGCAAGAATCAAAAGCGAGAGTGATAACAATCAGAACATCGCCAAAGAACTCGAGGATGAGGTCGGAAGATTCGAAAAAGTATGACCATATATTCCCGTTCATAAGATCCATGTATAATGCAGATAAGGGGCTGTAAAAAACTCCCTACAAAAAATCGCTGAGGTCGTGAGACTTCAGCGATTTTTTTTAGGTGCGCCTTGCGGCGCACGTCGCTAAAGGGTGCAAGTCCCTAGTTCGCCCTAGTAGTGGGAAGGACACAGCCAAAACCAAGGGTGTCGTGGGTGACTGCGAATCTGAAGGAAGGTGGAG
>JAQXLY010000052.1 GCA_029012365.1 Lachnospiraceae bacterium
TCACAATCAGTCTACCAAGAAATACAGCTGTGTCATTGATCCGGGGACGTTGGAGGAGATGGCAGCGGATGAGGCTGTAAAGGAAAAGTATGTGGGGATTATTGATTCTGCGGACGAGAAGTTTGAAAAGGTAAAGGAAGAGCTGGGCGAGGATGCCGGCCGGATTAAGCGCATGGGTATTACCGTGGATAAGGAAGGCGTAGTAACCTATTTTGCAGAGCTTTCAAAGCAGACGGTAAGAGGACAGGAAGCACTTTCGGCACAGCAGAAGGCGATTCGGGCAGAGAACAGGAAGCGTGCCGAGAAGCTGGAGAAAAAGCGGGAGGAAAAACGCGCGGAAGGTGAGGAGAAGGCAGAAAGGAAAAGTCCGTACGGTGAGAAAGAGGACGGAAGGGCAGAAAATCCGTATAAGGTATCTGCAGGTACGATAGAAGAGCTGCTTACAAAGCTAAAAGAACTTTTCGCAGAGAGAACGTTAGACAAGACAGAAGGCGAAGCCGCAGGAAAAGAGGCGGAACAGCAGGAACGACCGCATTTTGATATGACGCTGTAGGTGAGATGGAGAGTAAATGAGACAGGCTTCAAATTCCGGTTCATTTTATCGGGTTTGAAGCCTGCTTTGTTCCGAGATGAAAAACAAGGGATAATAAAATAATTTAAAAAGCATATGGAAACGCTTGACAAACGGGCAGACTGTGTATATACTGTATATATGGATATACACAGACGCTGCCTTTTTTTGATTTTAACTGAGGGAATTGTTTTACAAAGAGATATAGGAGTTTGTTTATGGGAACAGTATTGGATGTGAGAATACCGCGGCTTATGCGGGAGGGGTTTGCATTGAAAGAGATTGAATTTCAAGTGGAAGCAGGATATCTGACTGCACTGCTTGGTGTAAACGGTGCGGGTAAAACCACACTTCTTTCAGCAATTTCCGGGCTTATTCCGCTTCCTGACGGGGCGGAAGTATTGATAGGAGGGTATTCGTTTCGGGAGGATGAGAGAGAAGCGAAGGAATGTATGGGCTTTGTATTCGATGATTCTCCGTTTGATGAAGGGATGTCTGCAAAGCTTACCGGTGAAATGTATGGACCGTATTACAGAAAGTGGGACGCTGCAAAGTTCGAAGCATATCTGGAACGGTTTGAGATACCGAAAAAACGGGCACTCCGAAAGCTTTCAAAGGGTATGAAAATGAAGTTTCAGCTTGCCTTTGCATTGTCACACGCTGCAAGCTTTCTGATAATGGATGAGCCGGCGGCGTCTCTTGACCCGATTTTCAGGGATGAGTTTATGGATGTACTGAGTGAGGTATTAGAGGAGGAATGCTGTGGCATTTTGCTTTCTTCCCAGCTTGTTTCGGAGCTTGAAGCAAAGGCGGATTACACGGTAATGCTGCATCAGGGGGAGCAGCTATTTTACGACAGTACGGAAAATATTTTAGACAGGTATCGTCTGGTGCGGGGCAGGTATGAATTGTTTCCGTATATGAAGAGCCGGATATTGGGAACAAGGCTCTCGGAGTACACCTCGGAAGGACTTATTTTAAACGACGGCGACCCTGTACGGCTTGATTTGGAATGTGTGCGCCCGGCCATGGAGGATATTATGTATTATGTAAAACAGGGTGTGATTAAGAAAGGAACGGTGAAGGGATGAAGCGTAGAAAGCACTTCGGAGGTTATTTTCTTTTTCTGGTTAGGGAGACTCTGTTTCGTATCAAAGAGTTATGGGGCTGGCGTGGCATTGCGATGATATTTACTATTGCATATATGCTGATTGATACGTTTGAATCACAGACAGGTGCTGAGATTAGAAGCCTGACGTTTCAGGGAATCGGAGCTATCTGGATGATTCTTATTTTTCCTCCGAGAATGGGAAAGCTGCTGTATTTGCTGCCGTTTTCCGTAAAAGAACGGATGCGTTATCTGAGGACGTATTCCGTGACGTATTTATCCTTTTTTGTGATGATTTTTATTTTTCTTGGTGGAATTATTTTTCTGATTTCGGGGTATCCGTATCTTTTATGGGTAAGAAGCTTTGTATTCTGTACATTTCCGTTTTTGATGCTGTACAGCGGAATTGTAGTTAAAAATATTTCAGATACAGACCGGAGGCAGTATCCCGCATCCGGATGGTTTTTCAGTACCAGAGGCTGCTGGCAACAGGAGCAGGACAATGTGTCTTCCATTAAAGAGGACTGCAGAGGCGCGGCAGGTATAGCGGCAAAGAAGGCAGAAAAAACGGAGGGAGAAGAAAAGAAAGAGAGAGAAAAACAAGGTTGGTTTATGGCTTTTGAGGTGACTTGCTCGATTATACCGCTTTTACAGTGCTGCGGGAACTGGATGTTTACAGGACTTTACAGGATTGCACCGTGGACGTTTTATGTCGGAGGAGTGCTTGCATATGTTTCCGCGATTGCAGGGCTTATTATATACTGGAATCGGATTTCAGAGCAGTTAAAGAGGAAAGGAAATACGGGAAAGGAGGAATGCGTATGCAATTTGTAGTTTCGGGACAATCGACACTGCCTATTTATGAGCAGATTATCGGTCAGGTGAAAACGGCGATTGTGGCGGGAGAGCTGAAGCAGGGGGATATGCTCCCGTCGATTCGTGCACTTGCAAAGGATTTGCAGATAAGTGTCATTACGACAAAGCGTGCGTATGAGGAGTTAGAAAGGGAAGGACTCATTTTCTCTGTTTCCGGTAAGGGATTTTATGTTTGTGAACAGAATACGGATTTGCTCCGGGAAAAAAAGCTTGCAATGGCAGAGAAACATATGTTAGACTGTATAAAGGAGTGTCGTGAAGCGGGAATGGAGTGTGGCGATATTATGGAAATGGTGGAAGTACTGTTGGATTCGGAATAAAGAAAGCGGGAGGTATTCGTTTTGCAGGAGCAGGTACGAACCGATGACAGGATGGAGTTGTCGGAAAAAGAGAGAGAAAGACTTGCACGACCGGCAATCAGGGTACAGGGACTTGAAAAGTCTTTCTTTCACTTTGGTGAAGGAAAATTTACGATAAAAGATATTTCATTTACGTTAGAGCGCGGGTATATGCTCGGACTTATCGGCAGAAACGGAGCAGGAAAGTCTACCCTGCTCCGTATTTTACTACAAAGTGTTCCGAGAAAAAAGGGCTCTATGGAGATTGCAGGGTATGATGTGACTACCCATGCGACGGAGGCAAAGAAGTTTGTTGGATATGTAGGCGAGGATTTTCATTTTCTGCCCAAAGAAACGTTACGGGAGAATGGCAGGGTGTTAGGCGCTTTTTATCCGGAGTTTGATGAGGAGCGATATCTGAATCTGCTCAGTCGCTTTGAGGTGGGAGCGGAAAAGCTCGGAAGTCAGCTTTCAAAGGGAGAAACGACGAAGGCACAGCTTGCCTTTGCTCTTTCCCATAAGCCGGAGCTTTTGCTGCTCGATGAGCCAACCGGAGGACTTGATCCGGTGATGCGGCGGGAGTTTTTGTATGTGCTGCAATCCGAGCTTGCAGAGGAGAGGATGGGGATTATTTTCTCTACGCATATTACGGAAGACCTGGACAAGGTGGCTGATTATATTGCTATGATGGAGAAAGGCAGGCTTCTGTTTTATGAATCCAAAGAAGAGCTTTTGGAACGACTGACCGGAGAGAACGGAGAGCGGCTTTCTTTAAAGCAGCTGATGGTCCGGCTTTGTAAGGAGGGAGGAAAATGAAGCAATACATACGGGCAGAGCTTGAACTCTATAAGAAAAACAGAATAAATGTTATTATGGGGCTGTGCGGGTTATTTCTGTATGCCTTATTACTTCTGTTTTCCGGTATCGGCGGGAGTTCTTATTGTGCTGCAATTTCTATCATAGGATTTGTGGACGTATTACTTTTTCTGATTCCTCTTTATCTGAGCCCGGCATCCTACTGGCGAAACCGGCAAAAGGTATGTATTTCTTCGGAACAGTTTATTCTGATACTGGGAGAGAGCAAAAGAACCTATGTAAAGGTGCGAATTGCCGGCTTTGCGGCAATTTATCTGATGGTAACAGGAATAACGGCATTTATGCAAATACCGGCATATCTGATCGCAGGAGAACAGTATTCTGTCTATGGATTCGGAATAGAGATAGTATTGGTAACGGCATTTGCTTTTTTGTCATTACCGGTGCTGTGTTTAGTGCAGGCACGTTTTCTTTCTGTGGCAATTCCTCTCTGGTCCGGGTTTTGCGGAGGCTTTGCGGGCGGCTTTTTAGGAACAGCAGATGCTGTCGAAAGCAGCAAAGAGGAGTTTCAGACATATCTTATCTTTATGATAGTAACAGTATCCATCGGTATTCTTTCGATGGGATATAGGTATTGGAAGACGATACGCGAGGAACGTGGCGGAAAAAGCTTGAAACGAGGTGTGTGAGATGCGTGTATTAGTCAGTATGTGTTTATTAGGTACGTTTTGCAGGTATAACGGGGAGAGAAAAGCAGATGAGGGAGTGCTTTCACTTCTGGACAGAGAGGATGTCACGCTGATACCGGTCTGTCCGGAGCAGCTTGGCGGTCTTTCCACACCGAGACTTCCGGCAGAGCAACGGGAGGACAAGGTGTTTGATAAAAGTGGGGCAGATCAGACCGAAGCCTTTGAAAACGGTGCAAAGGAGGTACTTCGTTTAGCAAAGCTTTACGGCTGCAAGGCGGCGATTTTAAAGGAACGTTCACCGTCCTGCGGCAGCAATGTTATTTATGACGGAACATTTCAGGGTGCGAGAATTCCCGGAGACGGCGTATGTGCGAGTCTGTTAAAAAAGAACGGAATCAGGGTGTTCGGTGAGAGTGAGCTGAATGAGTTCTGTAAATTCACGGAAGGGGCATCCCGGACTATTTCAGTATAAGGCTCTGTACCACAAACAACACAGCCATAAATCCGAAGTTGATTGCGGTAAACAGGAAAATATACTTTTTTGTCTGTTCCGGGTTATGCTTTCTATATTCGGAAAAGGTTATCAGACTTGCCAGTGATGCAACCAGAGTTCCTAAGCCGCCGATATTGACTGCCGGAAGGAGACTTGCGTAGTCCGTGGTAAAGTGGGACAGGAGCACCGCGCTCGGTACATTGCTGATGCACTGGCAGGACAGGATTCCGAACAGTAGTGTATTGACCGGCAGAAGTCCGGAAAAAAAGCTGTTTACTGCAGGAATCCTTGCAAGATTTCCGCTGAATACAAAAAATGCACAGAAGGTAGCAAGGAGCGGGTAGTTTACTTCCTTTATCGATTTTTTATCAAGGAAAAATAAAGCAACCGTGATTGCGATTGTGCCAATTCGATACGGAATCACACGGAATACGATTAAAATGCTGCACACGAAGAGAACAGAGTAAAGAATGGTTCTCGTTACAGGAAGATGATATTCCTCATCGTTTTTTAAAGTAAGCGGAGTCGGCTTCACGAACAGGCACACTATCAGAATAAGAAAGGTAGCGGTCAGGAAAGACGGCAGCATAATCTGTATAAATTCTGTCGTAGCTATGTTAAAATAGGAGTATAAGTAAAGGTTCTGCGGATTCCCGAACGGAGTTACCATGCCGCCTAGATTTGCTGCAATATTTTGCATAATAAATACAAATGCCATGCAGTTTTTATTATCGGTGCTGTTTAGTACAAAATAGCCGAGCGGAAGGAAGGTAAGCAGTGCCATATCGTTTGCCAGAAGCATGGATCCTGCAAAGGTAATAAGGACAAGCCCAAGCGTGGCATTTCTTAACGTATGGAGTTTGATGACAATTGTTTTACTGATGACCTCAAATAAGTGGATATGGGAAAAGGCAGATACTACAGCAAGAGTACAAAACAGTGTTGCCAGCGTCCGCAAGTCGAAATAAGTCAGATAGGTTTTGTCTACGGGAACAGCGATACAGGTTATTGTCATGGCAATAAGCGCAATACATAGGACAGCCTGCTTTTTTGCAAAGGCTGTGACAGGACGGAAAACATATTCGGAACAAAAGTCCCCGAAGGACTTATGATTTCTATGTATGGATGGTCTGCCGTTAAGTGAAGCTGCTCTCATCGTAAATACCTCGTTTGCATATATTTTACACACAAATTCGATTGTAACAGAAATTCCGAAAAAAGCAAGGGGAAGATGAAAAAACGTAAGAACTGGCATCCGTGATAAAGCGTGTATCTGACATATTAAGAAGAAAAGGAAGCCTTTTGTCCGAAACAAAAAGACTTCCTTATTGTTTTTATAGAGAAAAGCTCTCCAAATTTTCCTTACGGCGAAAATGCCGCATTTTGATGTTATTCGTCAAAATCGGTATCGGAAGCGGCATTTGGTGTGTAGTCGTCTTTCATAAGCTCTTCATACTCATCTTCCGGCTCATAGTCCTCAATGTAAACCGGATTTAAATAGCGGTATACCGCATAAGCAATGGCTGCGATGGCAGCAACTGCACCGATAATGGCGAATACATAGAGTGCGGTGTTCTTTTTCTCCGGTTCTTCTTTCTTTAAATGAAGCAGCTCTGCAAGCTTAGCATTATTGGAAACTAATTCTTCTAATTTTTTCTTTGTACTGCAATTCATAGCATGTTCCTTCCTTTCCTGTTGTTTGACGTTGTATACGGTATTTCGTCCTGTATTTATTTAGAGTATACCATAGCCTTGTAAAAATTACTAGAAAAAAATTCTAAAAATTAACACTTTTTTAGATTGGCAAAGGAGGCTAAAAGCTTCTTTACGCCATAGGTTTCAAATAAAACGGTTACTTCATAATCCCTGCCGCCGTTTACGATACCGGTTACGGTGCCGATTCCGAATTTGATATGGCGTACCTTATCGCCTACGGCATAGTCTAAACCGGAGGATGGGCCGGAACCGAAGTTTTTTGCCGGTGCTACGGGGGTGGAAGCATACGGAACGGCAGACACGCGCGGCTTTGGCTTTTCAAAGTCAAAATTACCGGCAGCGTTGCCGTGGGAGGCGGATTTTGCGGGAAGTGGAATGCTGCCTCCGGAGATGCTTCGTATCGGTCTGCCGCCGAATGCATTGCTGTTACGGAATGTATTGGTGCTTCCTGCCTGTTCCATTTTCAACAGATATCGCGGTATTTCTTTGATGAAGCGGGAGGTTGGGTTATACTGGGTTTCGCCTCGTGCCATGCGGGCGGAAGCAGCGCTTAAGTGAAGCTCCTTCATGGCACGGGTAATGCCTACGTAACAAAGCCTTCTTTCTTCTTCTATTTCTTCTTCCGGGTTTTCCGCATTAATGGAAACATAGCTTGGGAAAAGCCCGTCTTCCATACCGCATAGATACACATAAGGAAATTCCAGACCCTTTGCGGCATGAAGCGTCATTAAAACAACAACATCGGTTTCTTCGTCCAGTGTATCGATGTCCGCTACCAGAGCTACTTCCTCCAAAAATCCGCTTAATGTCGGTTCCTCCGCACTTTGTTCGTAAAGAACGGCTTTGTTTATCAATTCGTCAACATTTGCCAGACGTTCCTCCGCCTCTTCATCATCGGCGGCAGCACTCTTTATTTCCTCTGTAAGTCCGGTGCCCTCCATGATTTCTTCAATCAAGTCTTTCAGCGTATAAGAAGAAGAAACCGGCTTGCTCCGGAGAGCTTCGATAAAGGCAACAAAGGATGTAAGCTTGCCGCATGCACGGGCTACGGAAGGAATAAATTCCGCATGGCGGAGTGCCTCGTAAAAGGTCATGCCGTTTGCTTCGGCATAATCGTCAATACGGTCAACGGTTGTTAATCCGATGCCGCGCTTCGGAACATTGATGATACGCTTTACGGCAAGATTATCCAGAGCATTATCAATCGTTTTCAGATAGGCGAGTAAGTCCTTAATTTCTTTACGCTGATAGAAATTAATGCTTCCGATGACACGGTACGGAAGGTTTCTTGCTATCAGCTTTTCTTCAAAGACACGGGACTGGGCATTTGTGCGGTACAAAACGGCAAAGTCTTTAAAAGAAGCACCCTTTTCATCTACGTAGTCTCTGATACTCTGGGCAACACCCTCGGCCTCGGCGTAATCGGTCGGATACTGGGTAAAAAATACAGGGGAGCCTTCTTCATTTTCCGTCCAGAGGGATTTGTCCTTACGGCCGATGTTATGGTGAATAACTTCATTTGCGGCCGACAGAATATTTCCGGTGGAGCGGTAGTTCTGCTCCAGACGGATGACATGGGCCTCAGGGTATACTTTTTCAAAATTTAATATGTTTTTGATGTTTGCACCGCGGAACTTATAGATGGACTGGTCATCATCACCTACTACGCACAGGTTATGTTCGGTTTCTCCTTCCTCGTTCGTATAGGAGGCAAGCAGCGATATCAGGCGGAACTGAGCGGTATTGGTATCCTGATACTCATCCACCATAATGTAGCGGAAACGGCGGCGGTAGTAGTCGAGCACCTCCTGATTTGTTTGAAACAGTTCCACGGTTTTATAAATCAGGTCGTCAAAATCCAAAGCGTTGCTTGCCTTTAAACGTTTCTGGTACTCGGTATATACACGGGAAAAATTGCGTTTGGAAAAATCGGCACCGGCTTTCATGGCATATTCTTCCGGGGAAATCAGCTCATCCTTTGCGGAAGAAATGGCAGAGAGAAAGGTACGTTCTTTTACATTTTTCGTGTCAATGTTAAGGGATTTGCATATATCGCGTATCAGAGTTTTCTGATCATCCGCGTCGTAAATGGTAAAGTTTCTGCTGTATCCGAGAGATTCGATAAAACGGCGGAGAATCCTTACGCATGTGGAGTGGAAGGTGCTGACCCAGATGTTTTCCGCACCGTAACTGACGATTCTGTCCACACGCTCACGCATTTCCTTTGCTGCCTTATTGGTAAAGGTAATGGCAAGAATCTGAAAGGGACTTACATTTTGCTCTTCAATCAGGTAAGCAATACGGTGGGTAAGAACTCTTGTTTTTCCGGAGCCTGCTCCTGCTAAAATAAGGAGCGGTCCGCGGTCAAAAAAAACAGCCTCCCGCTGCATTGGGTTCAGGGTGTCATAAATACTCATGGTTTCCTCTTTTCCTGTATTGTCTGTGACTATTTTCTGTATACGGTAAACAGTATAGCATAGCGGATAAAAAAAAGAAAGTACTTGCAACGTGGTTTCGTATACTATATAATATAGAGAAGAGTAGAAGAAAAGGAAGGGGCTGGATTTATGGCATGGCAGGACAGTGAAGAATTGCGGGAACTCCTTAATTGCTTGAAGGAAATTTCATATGTGAAGCCGGACGAATTACCTAATATTGATTTATATATGGATCAGGTGACAACCTTTATGGATTATCATTTGGCATCCTCCAGACGTCACGGTGACGATAAGCTCCTGACAAAGACAATGATTAATAATTATACCAAGAACGAGCTGCTTCCGTCACCGAATAAAAAGAAATATTCAAAAGACCATATGTATCTTTTGATTTTGATTTATTATTTAAAGGGTGTCTTGTCGATTACGGACATACAATCGGTATTAAAGCCTCTGAACGACAGTTTTTTTAACGGTGCCGGAGAGGTGCCGTTTGAAAGAATATACGAAGAAATCTTTGCGATTCAGAGAGCGCAGTCGGATACGGTCGCAAAGGATGTGGCAAGAAAATGGAAGGCGGTACAGGGTATCTATGAGGATGTAGAGGACAGGGAACAGAAGGAGTTTCTTCGAAAGCTTTCTATGATATGTATGTTAAGCTTCGATGTTTATATGAAGAAACAGCTGATAGAGCAGATTATTGATAAGGAATTTGCGCCTTTGTCGGCAGAACAGTCCGAGAAAGAGGAAAAGGGAAAGAAAAAGGAAGAGAAAAAGGAAGAAAGGAAAGCGGAAAAAAAGGCGGATGCCAAAAAGAAGGAAGCAGACAAATAAAACGGGAACGGGGAGGTCACAGCTTGTATGACCTCCCCGTTCGTCATCACTTCTCATCAGAAGCTTTTTCGGCAGGCGGCAGAACCGAAACACGTTCAAATACCATGTCATAGCCGTCGTTTCCGTAATTTAAGGAACGGTTTACACGACTGATGGTTGCCGTGGATGCGCCGGTCTTTTCCGCAATCTCCAGATAAGTTTTATGTGAGCGGAGCATAGCAGCCACTTCAAAACGCTGGGAAAGAGAAAGCAACTCATTGATGGTGCAGACATCCTCAAAAAACGTATAACATTCCTCTCTGTCTTTCAGAGAAAGTATTGCGTCAAATAAGTAATCTACCGCCGGTGTTCTGATTGTTTTGCTCATATGAAATCATGAACCTCCTTTGTATGAAAAATAGTATATGCATTTTTACAGTGATATTTTAGCACGACAAAGAATTAAAGTAAAGAGAAATTTTTAATTTTTCATAAAAAAAGTTTTCATTTTTTGTAGAAATTTCAAGGCGGATATGTTACACTATTAACGGAGTAGGACGGGGCTGGAATTAATTGGAAGGATGTAAAGAAACGAATGTACGAGATTATAGAAAAGAAACAGCTAAACGGCACAATCGTAGAAATGGAAGTAAAGGCGGCAAGAGTAGCGAAATCCTGTCTGCCGGGACAGTTTGTTATTGTAAGAACGGATGAAAACGGAGAGCGTATTCCGCTTACAATCTGTGATTATTCCAGAGAAAGAGGTACTGTAACTATTGTGTTCCAGACAGTGGGAGCATCAACATACCGGATGGCGGCATTGAAGAAGGGGGATTCCTTCAGAGATTTTGCAGGGCCGCTCGGAAGGTATTGTGAATGGATAAAAGAGCCTGCAGATGAGCTGCAAAAGAAAAGAATTCTGTTTGTGGCCGGAGGCGTGGGAACAGCACCGGTCTACCCGCAGATGAAATGGTTGCATGAGCATGGGATTGAAGCGGATTGTATTATCGGGGCAAGAAATAAGGATCTGATTATTCTGGAAGAGGAAATGCGTGCGGTTGCCGGAAATCTTTACGTTACGACGGATGACGGTTCTTACGGGATGAAAGGAAATGTAAACGATTGTCTGAAAAGGCTGGTTTCGGAAGAAAAGAAGGTTTATGATTTTGTTGTTGCCATCGGACCGATGATTATGATGAAGTATGTTTGCCTGTTAACGAAGGAGTTAGGGATACCGACGATTGTCAGCCTGAATCCTATTATGGTTGACGGTACGGGAATGTGCGGTGCCTGCCGTGTTACCGTAGACGGAAAGGTTAAGTTCGCATGCGTTGACGGCCCTGAATTTGACGGTCATCTGGTTGATTTTGATCAGGCAATGAAGCGTCAGCAGATGTATAAGACAGAGGAAGGACGCAGATATCTGAAGGAACAGGAGGGTGCTTCACATCACGGCGGCTGCGGTCATTGTGAGTAGTCGTTGCAGATATGAAGGAGGATTAATATGGAAGGATTAAAAAGGGTTCCGGTGCGTGAACAGAATGCCTCGGAACGTGCTCATAATTTTGATGAAGTATGTTTAGGATATTCCTTTGAGGAAGCAAAAGCGGAGGCGGACCGCTGCTTAAAATGCAAGAATCCGAAATGCCAGACCGGATGTCCTGTAAACATTGATATTCCGCGCTTTATTGAAAAGATATGTGAGGGAAATGTTGAGGAGGCATATCATGTGATTTCGGAGTTTTCCGCTCTCCCGGCGGTTTGCGGACGTGTGTGCCCGCAGGAGTCCCAGTGTGAAGCAAAATGCATTCGCGGAATTAAGGGTGACGCAATTTCAATCGGAAAGCTGGAACGTTTTGTGGCGGATTATGCGAGAGAGCATGCTCTTCGTCCGGTAGTACGGTCAGAAAAGAAAAATCAAAAGGTTGCTGTGATAGGCTCCGGACCTGCCGGACTTACCTGTGCCGGAGATTTGGCTAAAAACGGATATGATGTAACAATTTTTGAGGCACTTCATGAGCCGGGCGGTGTACTGGTATACGGAATACCTGAGTTTCGTCTTCCGAAGGATACCGTTGTAAGAAATGAGATTGAAAACGTAAAAGCACTTGGAGTAAAGATTGAGACGAATGTAGTTGTAGGAAAGTCCGTTACAATCGATGAGCTGTTGAACGAGGAAGGCTTTTCGGCAGTATTTGTGGGGTCGGGTGCAGGGCTGCCGAAGTTTATGGGCATTCCGGGTGAGAATGCCAACGGAGTTTTCTCTGCGAATGAGTATTTGACAAGAAATAATCTTATGAAGGCATTTACAGAGGATTCCGATACACCGATTGCTGCGGGAAAGAAGGTTGCGGTCGTCGGCGGCGGTAATGTGGCAATGGATGCGGCAAGAACGGCATTACGTCTCGGCGCGGAGGTGTATATCGTTTACCGCAGAGGAGAAGAGGAGCTTCCGGCAAGAGTGGAAGAGGTTCAGCATGCAAAGGAAGAAGGAGTTATATTCCGTCTTTTAACAAATCCGAAGGAAATCCTTGTTGATGAGAACGGATGGGTGAAAGGAATGCGTTGCGTGAAGATGGAATTAGGTGAGCCGGATGCTTCCGGCAGACGCCAGCCGGTAGAAATACCGGATTCCGAGTTTGAACTGGAATTGGATACTGTCATTATGTCTCTCGGAACCAGTCCGAATCCGTTAATTGTTTCTACCACCGACGGACTTGATGCAAACAAAAGGGGATGTATTGTAGTGGCGGAGGATACAGGGAAGACGAGCAGAGAGGCTGTTTATGCGGGCGGTGATGCAGTGACCGGTGCTGCGACAGTGATTTTGGCAATGGGGGCAGGAAAAGCTGCGGCAAAGGGAATAGATAATTATCTTTCTTCAAAAAATATTTAATAAAGGAAAATGGTGTTTATGGAAGGGTATGTTCAGGCAGGAATTGGGGTAGTATTGTTAATTATCGGAGTTTTGCTTGTAATTAATCTTTTGCAGAATCATAAGATACGGCAGAAGATGCAAAAAGATGAAAGTAAATTGTTAGATAATTATCAATCTTTAAAGGCTGCTTATGAAGAGGTTTCTCAGGACAAGGAGGAGTTAGCGGAACACTGCGAGGAACTATCCAGAAGTAAAGAGCGTATGCAAAAGACAGCATATACGGATTACCTGACGTGTCTTCCGAACCGACTGGGATATTCTGAGTTTATCGAGGCTGAGATGCGGGGAATGAAACCGGACGAGGTTTTGGCGATTCTGGATATTGATGTAGACAATTTTAAGATTATAAATGAATCCTACGGTCATTCTTACGGTGATGACACTTTGCGTGAAATCGCAAGACGTCTGACCAGACTGGTATTGGAGCGGGGGGCATATCTTGCCCGTATCGGCGGGGATGAATTTGCTGTTGTGTTACGTGATTTTTCAGGACGTGAGGAATTGGAAGCCCAGATTCAGCAGATATTGAATTATTTAAAGGAACCGTATCGAATCGGTGAAAAAGAGTTCTTACTGACGGTCAGTGTCGGCGTGGTTATGGTTCCGATTGACGGGACGAATTGTCAGGTGTTAACAAAGAATATGGACGCAGCGAAGTTTTTTGCAAAAACAAACGGGCGGGATATGTATATTTTTTATGATGATTCTCTTAGCAGGACACTTGCCGCAAAGCTTGAGCTTCAGAATGAAATAAGGAAAGCAATTGAGGATAAGGCATTTGAGGTATATTTTCAGCCTCAGATTGATTTGTCAACAGATCAGATTATCGGATTTGAGGCACTGGTTCGTTGGAATCACCCGGAAAGGGGCGTTGTTCCTCCTGCTGAATTTATTGCGGATGCGGAGGAATGCGGACTTATTGTTCCGCTTGGTGAGTTTGTTTTAAGAGAATCCTGTCAGAAATTAAAAAAATGGCAGGATGAAGGGTACACAAAACAGGTGCTTGCCGTTAATCTTTCCGCAAGACAGTTTAAGAACAGGGATTTTATGGATAGTGTTATGAAGATTATTCAGGAGACCGGGGTGGATCCTAAGCAACTGGAGTTTGAAATCACAGAGTCCATGGCACTTGATGATTTGGAATATACCATCAAGACGCTTCAGAGTCTGAGAGAGCTGGGCGTTTCCTTTGCACTTGATGATTTCGGCACCGGATATTCGTCTTTGAATTATCTGAAGAGACTTCCTGTGAACCAGTTAAAGATTGATAAGAGCTTTATGGACCGGGTGTTAGAGGATCATTCGGATCAGAAGATTGTAGAAACGATTATTGCACTGGCACAGGCATTGAATCTGGTTGTAATTGCCGAGGGCGTGGAAAATGCGGAACAGGCTGATTTCCTGAAATCGGTCAGCTGTGATAAGGCACAGGGATATTTATACAGTAAACCTGTACGTGAAAATGATTTAAAGGTTTTTCTGCAAATGTAGTTAAAAAAATGCATTTATCTGCAAAATGGCTGAAAGGTGCTGATACAGCGGCTTTCAGCTGTTTTTTTTCTTCTTTTTTTTCGGCAGATTGCATAAATACTGCCGTATAAGTTTGTGGGAATTTACGTCTTGCCTGTTTTTTTCTTTTTTGATAAAATAAATTCATAGATATAGTAAATGAAGTCGGATTTCTACATGTCTTATACTCTGCATCAGAGTAGTATTCCATGGAATTCAGGTTAAAAAATCCCGAAGGCGCAAGGGATTACAAGGTAAAAGCCATATCTGGCTACGGAAAAAATAGGAGAGGAGCAGGCTGAATGCAGGCACAATGTAATAGAATGAAAAAGGACAGGGCAGAGTTTACAGACGAACTTTGCCGTCGGCTGTCGGAGATGTTAGGATCGGAATACTGTACCGAAATGTCTCAGGTGAGGAAGAATAACGGGGTATTAAAGGAAGTGCTTCATGTCAGAAGGGAGGACAGCGAGTGTGTTCCGTGTTTCTACATGGATGAGTTATATCTGTCCTATCTGAGAGGAGAGTCCGAACCGGCACTGGCAGAGCATCTGGCAAACATAGTACGAGAGGAATGTGAAAAGGTTAAAAAGAGTGTGGAGCAATATCTGAATAAGGAATTGATTATGGACAGGCTGTTTTTACGTCTGGTGAATCTGGAGAAAAACAAGGATTTTTTGGAAAGTGCGGTTTATACGATTTTTTATGACCTTGCGGCTGTCTTTTATGTATTAACGGAAGAGAATGATGAAGGCGTAAAAAGTTTTCGGATGCCGAAAAAGGTATGGGATACTTTGGAGCTCGGAACCGCGGCGGAGTATTTTCCGCGGATTCTGGAAAATACGGAGAGGCTATTTCCGGCGGAAGTATTCCGTATGGATGAAAGGCTGCATGTTCTGTCTAACCGGAGGAAAATTAACGGAGCTGCTGCTATTTTGTATCCGGGAGTATTAAAACGCCTGAGTGATACATTTCCCGGAGATTTCTATATCATTCCAAGCAGCGTACATGAGGTATTGCTATTGGAAAAATCGGAGGAATGTGATGCAAAACAGTTAAACAGTATTGTTTGTGAAGTGAATGAAAAACAGGTACTTCCTGAAGAAGTGCTTTCCGACCATGTATATTATTACTCCAAGTCGAAGGATTGTATTTTTAGTATGACCGATTAATTAAAAACGGCACCTGCCGGTTGGTATGTACAGTACCGGCAGGTGCATGATAATTGAACTCAGATACGTTTAGTTGTCAGCGGAGGAGTTTGAGACAAGTAATTGATAGAAATCTTTTAAGTCATCATCCGCCAGTAACGCTTCTTTCATGTCGTTGTTTGTCTTTTCCGCAAGCTCCTGAATAGCGTCGCTCTGCGTGACAGCAGCACAATATGCATCGGTATCTAAAGAGGTGATACCAAGGTAAATAGACGGCGTACCGGAAAGCGGGTCTAATTTAATATAGTAGTATTCCATACACGGTGCCGGTGTATCGGAGAAAACTATTTTTTCCTTGTGAGTGACAAATACAATATAGTCAAATTCATTGATTCCGGGATGCAGGATAAAATCATAGTCGGAGAAAGACTCTGTCACTGAATATCGTGAGGCAATGTAATCAAGATTCAGATATTCCGGGGCTGTAACGCATTCTCTTAATAACGGTTCGTTTACCGTAAGACAGGCACTATGATAACGACGAATCAGCGATGAAACGGCAAGCTTCATAACAGCATCTGCCTTACGAGCCTGTAAAAAGGCTTTTTGCGTGTCGGAAGACAGAGGTGTTGTAAAAATACGGTAGCTTCCGTCGGCAAGCCGTTTGACGTAATATTCCGAAAACTGGGGAACGGAGGTCTGGGTATCACTGTAATACAGAGAGTATGTGGCATATACTACAGAAAATATTCCGTCAATTCCGGGTTTGGAATACAACTCAAGATTTTCTACTTTTGAAACGTTTGCGGATTTTTGTTCTATAAGTGCAGCACTTAGCATAGAGGTATCTGTTACAAGTGCCGAAACCGTTTCTAAATCATTTGCATAATAGGCATTGATAAAAGAAGAAATCAGGTCTGCCACGCCCGAAAGAGGTGCAACCAGGGTGTCGTCGGTAAGCAGAGAAGGAAGTGTCTGCTCCGGTAAAGGATCCGGAGTAGAATCGGGGTTATGTATCGGTACATTGGAAATGTCCGCCGGGGAATTGTCTGCAGGAAGGGTGGCTTCCGAGGTTACGATGTCGGATGGCACCGGCTCGGCCGCAGTGGTATGCTGCGTCTGCGGATAAAACAAAAAAGTGAGTCCGAGTACAAGCGCGGAACTGTAGATTGCAGACATGCATCGTCTGAATTTCATAAGAAACCCTCCTTTGCTTAATTTTAACAACTAATATTTATCATATCAAAAAAAATGAAGAAAATCAACTGTTTCTACTTGACCAAATCCTGTTAATTGGATATAATAGTGTTGTTGCATCTGTAGCTCAGTGGATAGAGCAATGGTTTCCGGAACCATGTTAGCGGGGGTTCGAGTCCCTTCAGATGCATTTTTTGATACGCAGCTGCGTTTTGCCGGGAGGGCAGTACGCCAATAAGGCTTTCTAGACGGTAAAATGCCTAGAAAGTTTTTTTGTTTTAAGGGAAAGTGCTTCCTTTTAAACAAAATGCCACGGAAAAAGAAAATGCAAAGAGCTTAAGAAAGGAATGCAGAATGAAAACAAAAAAATTTGCGGCGGATGAAATGGCAGAAGGTGTGAGAATTAATAAGTATCTGGCGGATGCTGGGGTTTGTTCCAGACGGGCGGCGGATGGCTTTATTGAGGACGGAAAGGTTTTTATTGACGGCGAGCGCGCTGTGATGGGAAGCCGGGTACTGCCGGGACAGAGTGTGGTGTTTAACGGTAAAGAACTAAAAAAAGAGGAAGACCTGGTTCTTCTGGCATTAAACAAACCACGCGGAATTGTGTGTACCAGTGATAAGAGAGAGCCGGACAACGTAGTGGATTTTGTGAATTACGGGAAACGTATCTACCCGATAGGCCGTCTGGATAAGGATTCCGAAGGGCTGCTTTTACTGACAAACGACGGCGATATCGTAAATAAGATTCTGCGTGCCGGAAATTATCATGAAAAGGAATATATCGTAAAGGTCAATAAGATGATTACGAAGGAGTTTTTGCAGGGGATGGCAGGAGGGGTGCCGATTTTGGATACCGTAACCAGACCGTGTAAAATCGAGGCGCTTGATAAATATCGTTTTAAGGTGATTTTAACGCAGGGTCTGAATCGTCAGATTCGCCGTATGTGTGAATATTTCGGATATCGTGTGGTACACTTGCAGAGAGTCCGGATTATGAATATCCGGCTCGGACATTTGAAGGTGGGAGACTACCGCAAGCTCACACCGCAGGAGCTTGAGGAGCTACAGAAGATGATTCGTAAGTCGTCAAATACTCCGGTATTACATGATTTGACCAGAAACGACGGAAGCGTGACCTATGCAAAACCGAGAGAACAAAGCTTAGGGACGGAACGGAAAACGGACAGGAAAAGACCGGAGCAAAAGAGGACAGTATAATCATAGCAACCGGAAGGTCGGAAAGGCGGATGACATGGAAGAGGCAAAGAAATTGGAGCGTATGCAGGAGCTGCATCGGATTTTAAAGGCCGCGGCAAGGGCTTATTATCAGGAAAATGCCGAGATTATGAGTAATTTTGAATATGATACGCTATATGATGAGCTGGTGGAGCTAGAGAAGGAAACCGGGATTGTATTAGCAGACAGTCCGACGATTAAGGTAGGGTATGAAATTGTCAGTGAGCTGCCTAAGGAAGCCCATGCCACGCCGATGTTATCCTTAGACAAAACGAAGGACAGGGAGTCTTTAGCCGGCTGGCTTCAGGGAAGGGAAGGTGTACTTTCGTGGAAGTTAGACGGCCTGACCAATGTACTGACGTATGAGAACGGAGCTTTGGTAAAGGGCGTCACCCGCGGAAACGGTGAAATCGGTGAAATTATTACAAATAACGTAAAAGTATATAAGAATGTACCGTTATCGATTCCGTACAAAGGAACGCTTACCGTGCGCGGAGAAGCAATCATTACCTACTCCGAGTTTGAACGGATTAACGGAGAGATTGCGGAGGCAGAGGCAAAGTATAAAAATCCGCGTAACCTTTGCAGCGGAACGGTTCGTCAGTTAAATAACGAGATTACCGCACAAAGAAATGTGTTGTTTTATGCGTATACTTTAGTTTCTGCGGGGGATGAATTGTCCTTTGTAACGAGAACGGAGCAGATGGAATTTCTGAAAGAGCAGGGCTTTACCTGCGTGGAATATATTCCCGTAACTCCGGAGACAGTTGTAGAATGTATCAACAAAATGGAAGAGAAGCTTCCGATGAATGATTTTCCGTCGGATGGTCTGGTGCTTACCTTCAATGATATTGCCTATGCAAAAAGCCTCGGAAGAACCGCAAAGTTTCCGAGAGATTCCATTGCGTTTAAGTGGGCGGATGAGATTGCGGAGACGGAGCTTTTAGAGATTGAATGGAGTGCATCGAGGACAGGGCTTATAAATCCTGTGGCAATCTTTACGCCGGTGGAGCTGGAAGGAACGACGGTGTCCCGTGCAAGTATTCACAATGTCAGTATTATGGAGAGCCTTGCCCTCGGTATCGGTGATATCGTGCAGGTATATAAGGCCAATATGATTATTCCGCAGATTGCGGCAAATTTGACGGGAAGCGGTACGGCCATGCCTCCGGAATATTGTCCGGTATGCGGAGAGAAGACAAGCCTTAAGGTAGAAAACGAAGTAAAATCCCTGTATTGTGTGAATGGGGAATGCCCGGCAAAGAGGGTGAAATCCATTGCTCATTTTGTAACAAGAGATGCCATGAACATTGACGGCTTGTCTGAGGCAACCATTGAAAAGTTTTTAAATGAAAAGATTATTACAAAAGCAGCGGACTTGTTCCGGCTGACGGCTCATAAGAAAACCATTATCGGTATGGAGGGCTTCGGAGAAAAGTCCTATGCAAATCTTCTTGCTTCCGTAGAGGCGGCAAGGACAGTGACTCCGGCAAGATTTCTGTATGCCCTCGGTGTTCCGAATATCGGAGTATCTACGGCAAAGGTGATTTGCAGAGCCTTTGATGAGGATATCGAGAGAGTGATGAATGCTTCTGTGGAGGAGCTGGTGACGGTGGAAGGAATCGGAGAGGTAATCGCAGAAGCCTTTGCAGACTATTTTAAGAAAGAGAAAAACCGTGCGGATGCGAAGGAATTGCTGACATTCCTTACGTTAGAGCGTCCGGTGGCGGCAAAGGAATCCGTGATTGCCGGAAAGACGTTTGTAATTACGGGAAAGGTTTTTCAGTTTGCGGGACGTTCGGAGTTAAAGAGTTATATTGAAGAGAGGGGCGGCAAGGTAACCGGTAGTGTAACGGCAAAGACAGACTACCTGATTAATAATGACGCTGCTTCCCAGTCGTCAAAAAATAAAACAGCAAGAGAATTAAATGTACCGGTGATTACGGAGGAGGAGTTCCTTCAAATGGCCGGAGGAAAGGAAGTATAAGATGCCGGTTAAAGTAAATAATGATTTGCCAACCAAGAAAATATTAGAGGCAGAGAACATTTTTGTCATGGACGAGAGCCGTGCCACAACACAGGATATTCGTCCGCTTCGTATTGCTATTTTAAATCTGATGCCGTTAAAGGAGGATACGGAATTGCAGCTTCTTCGCAGCTTTTCCAATACGCCTCTCCAGGTGGAGGTAACGTTTTTAATGACGGCAAGCTATGTGGGGAAAAATACTCCGCTCAGCCACTTAGAGCAGTTTTACATGACCTATGAGGATGTAAAGGATAAGAAGTTTGACGGACTGATTATTACCGGTGCTCCGGTGGAGCAGATGGAATTTGAGGATGTGGCGTACTGGGATGAGCTTACAAAAATTATGGACTGGTCCCAAACGAATGTAACTTCCACGCTTCATATTTGCTGGGGGGCGCAGGCTGGCTTATATTACCATTACGGTGTGCGAAAGGAAATGCTTTCCGCAAAGCTTTCAGGCGTGTACCGCCACCGTGTATTAAACCGGAAGGAACCGCTTGTACGGGGCTTTGATGATGAGTTTCTGGCACCTCATTCCCGCTACACCGGAATTTCCAAGGAGGATGTGGAAAAGAGCGGCAGATTTACCGTCTTAGCGGAAAGTGATGAGGCGGGCTACTTTATTTTACTTGCGGAAAACGGGAAAAACATATTTGTTCTCGGTCATCCGGAGTATGACCGTCTGACGCTCGATAAGGAATATAAGCGTGATGTGGCGAAGGGAATTAATCCGGATATTCCGGTGAATTATTACCCTGACAACGACCCGGAACAAAGACCGCTTCTTTTATGGCGTTCCCATGCCAATGCGCTGTACAGCAACTGGTTGAATTATTACGTATATCAGGGAACACCGTATGAGTGGTAGGAAAATAGCGGAAACTCAATAAAATCAAGCATTTTCATCAAAAACACTACTTTATAAAAGTCATTAAATTTTCACGTTTTTTCACACGAAAATGGTGTAAAAGGTGGTGTAAAATAAAGAAAATGGTGTAAAAAATGGTGTATGTTGGTGTAAAAAAATAAAAGAGCCTTGATGGAACTGAAAGGAATGTGATGATATTTCACATTCTTTTTTTTTTGCCATTACACAAAAAATTAAACAGAATTGTATCTAATAAGTGGCAGCTCGTTTTTTATAAGGAGGACTATATGAATACAAAAACGAGCTTGTTGAAAAAAGTAAAATCTTATCCGGAGTATAGGGAGTTCCGAAAAGAACAACGAAAAAATGTCGTGTTTTATTCTGTTATCAACATTTTACTATGTACAATTTCAATTATTTTCCCCAATGGAGAACTTAGGATTTTTGCAGATTTCTTATTTACTGCATTTGTTGTCTCTTTAGCAGGGTTAACTCTTTATACTGCAAAACGCCCCTCTATAAAAAGAGGAATTGTCAGCAAAAAGGAGCAACGAGGTCAAACCTACCACTATACGGTCATTAATGATAAAAATCATGTTATCTGTATCTATCGGACATTGAAAGAAACACCGTATCGGGAAAACGATACCGTGTTTGTATTAAATGACAATTATCTCATTAAGGAAAGGGGGTGAGTTTTGTGAAGCATAAGATTTTATGTACATTGATATCTGTGGCCGTTTTAGCCGGAACCTTCATTGCCGGTCTCGTTACCGGAGCATGTGTAGTAACTAAGGATTTTTATTCAGACGAAGATTAGGCACTCTCACCACGAGGAGCATTTTATGCGAAAAACACGTTATTTCTTTGATATGGACGGTACTCTTGCCGTATTTCAGAAAATCGACACTTTTGAACGTTTATTAGAACCAAAGTATTTTCTAAACCTCCCACCAATCAGAAATCTTGTCTATACGGTTAAAGCAATGGCAAGAAGAGAAGATATTGAGGTTTTTATTCTAAGTTCTTATTTAACGGAAAGTGCAACAGCCCTAAAAGAGAAAAATATGTGGCTGGACAAATACATCCCAGAAATTGATAGAACTCATCGCATTTTTGTTCCTTGTGGAAAGCGAAAAAGTGATTATGTACCGAACCCAACAGAACAGGATATCCTCATTGATGATTACCATATCAATCTGAATGCTTGGCATGGGGTTCCGGTTAAGGTATTCAACGGTATCAACGGAACCAGTAACAGAGGTTGGAAAGGAGAGAGTATCCATTACCTTTCAAACCCAGAGGAGACTATAAAGTTCCTGACGGAAGAACTACCCACTCGTCTGCAAAAACAAATAAATGAAGCTGAATCCCCAAGAATGTAAAGGAGAGAATCACCCATGACACTTGATGAAGCGATAACATCACCTATGACACTTGACGAAGCGATAGCACAATTTAAGTATGATGCCGAATGTAATAGGGCGGATTTAGATTTGAGTTATGCCGCAGATAATGAGCAGATTGCAGCATGGTTAGAAGAGTTAAAACAATACCACGAGATAGGTACGATAGAGGTATTGTTAGATATGATGAAAGATTACAAGGAAACATTAAGTGATTGGAGAAAGTATCGGAAACTCGGCACAGTAGAAGAACTGCGACAAGCGGTAGCTTTTAAGGAACATTTTAAAGACTCAACCATATCCGAGAAAACAAAATCAGTCTCACTTGATGAAGTATTTGATTTTATTGACAATACATATATCGGGACAACGGATGCTAGTGAATTAAAAAGCATAATTGTAGATACGGTGCTAGCCGTGAGAGGAAAAGCGATAGCAGAGTTTACTGAAAAGATAAAAGAAGAACTCCCAAAATGTTGGTTTGATAATGAAGTTGAGGAGCTCGCAGAGAAACTAAGAGCGGAATCCATAAAATACAATGTCGTAGAAAACCCAAGGATATAAAGGAGGAAAAAACATGACGGAGATTGAAGCAATCGAGGAAATGAGTCACTATTCTGAGGAAGAGTACGGTAAGGGCGCCGTAGCAGAAAGTCACAAAATGGCAATCATCGCCCTCGAAGAAATCCAACAGTACAGGGCGTTCAAAGAAATTTTTGAAAGTCACCTTTCTGCTGAAGTGGTTAAACTACTAAGCGATAAAGAAGAATTTGCAAAGTGGCTTGACC
>JAQXLY010000053.1 GCA_029012365.1 Lachnospiraceae bacterium
GTATCAAAGGAATCAAGTTGCATCCGGCCTATACTGCTACTCCTATCGACGACCCCAAACACATCCGCATCCTGAAAGCAGCTGCTTCACTGGAACTACCGGTAACTACCCATGCAGGTATTGATATAGGTATTCCGGAACGCAACTATTGTGATACGAAAATGCTGCTTCACGTTCTGGAACAGGTGCCGGATACCAAATTGATCCTGGCCCATATGGGTGGATGGACAGGCTGGGATGAGGTAGCTAGGGATCTGGCGGGAACGCCATTTTACTATGACACGTCGTTCTCCTTTGGTCCCCTTTACCCAAGGCAGGACAAAAAGCAGGAATCGTTATCAGCGCTCATGTCAGAAGAAGAATTTGTAAACCTTTGTCACATTTTGGGAACAGAGAAGATTTTGTTCGGCACCGACTCGCCCTGGGCAGATCAGAAGGAGTACGCGGAAAGGTTTCTGACATTGCCATTTACCCAAGAAGAGAAAAATGAAATGCTGTATGATAATGCAGCAAAATTACTTTGTCTATAATAAAAAGCATATCGCAAGCGATATGCTCGCACCGAGCGCGTTGCTTCCTATGAAATAAAAATGAAACGACCACACAAAAGGCACTATCGCCTTCTGTATGGTCGTTTTTTTTATTTCATTATTTTATTGAGGGGTATAAATATTATTGAGCACCATCGATTGCCTGCCACTGTTTCTCGATTTCAGCACAAGCCTCATCTTTTGTCAATGTTCCGGCTACATAAGACTGCATTGTCTCACCAAATACCTGATGGAAAGAGTCTGTGTCGTGGATAATTGTCAAATCACCGGTACCAACTGTGTTTGCCAGTTCATTACCCTGCTTGATAACCTCATACTGAGATTCTGCATCAGATTTGATAGGAAGTACTACGCCTGCAACATCATTGAACCATGTTTCTGCATAGTCAGATGTGTACCACCAGTTAACAAAATCAAGTACTGCCTGCAGATTTGCGGAATCCTTGTTCACTCTCAGAGCCTGATCAGAACCGGAAATCGGTTTGCAAAGAGCTGCATTATCGTTTACAGGATAACCATTGAATCCGATCTGGATATCAGGATTGATTGCAAGGCAATCAGCCTCAACCCAAGCACCCTGTCCAAGCATGATAGCTGCCTCGCCTGTTGCAAAAGCTGCTTCTTCTGTGGAAAGTGTGGATTCAAGAGGTTTGTCATCGCCATACTTAACAGCCAGATCAACCATGTTGAAGAAATCATTGTACATTTCAGGATAATCTGAAATATGAGCTTCGCCATTTTTGAATTTGCTTGCAAGCTCTCCTGCAGAAATACCTGCATTTTCAGCTGCAGCAGATACATAATGCTGTCCGATATGTTTCCATACCCACCATTCGCCCATACCTGTTGTGAAAGGTCTGATGCCTGCGGCAGAAATCTTTTCGCATGCAGCTTCTAAATCAGCAAATGTTGTAGGATAAGCAAGTCCAAGTTCATCAAAAATCTGTTTGTTATATAAGATACCAAACCAGTTTCCTTTGATTGCAAGACCGTGAACTCCGCCGCCCTGTTCTGTGGAAGCCATTGTTGCTGCTACTGCATCTGTCATTGCTTCTGTAATAGGCTGGCCGGCAAGGTCATAGGAATAATCAAGGTATGTGTCGATTTCCATGCCGGATGTGGAAGAGAAAATATCAGGTGTTTCACCGGAGTTGATTTTAGCCTTCAACAGTGTTGGATAGTCACTCTGTGTTGTTTCATAGTTGATTGTTACATTAGGAGCAACCGTTTTATACTCTTCAATCAAAGTATTGATCGCATCTGCATATTCAGGGGATGCGATAAACATATAGATTTCTGCAGGTTCATCAGAAGCTGATTCTGATTCTGCTGTTTCCTCTGTTGTTGTCTCTGTTGTTTCTTCCGTAGCAGCAGTGTCATCTGCCGGTGCCTGCTCTGTGGAGCCACAGCCAACCAAAAGAGTTGCAACCATAGCTACGCAAAGAAGAGCGCTTACTAATTTTTTCTTCATTTTTTTCTATCCTCCCATAGATTTTTTATATGTGAAAACAAAACTTTTATGAAAATCTTCCGAAGAAGGTATGTTGGATAAAAATTTTCTATTCAAAGCTTTGTTTCAACATCAACTTAGCCTTTTACCGCACCGGCCACCACGCCGTCCACGATATATTTCTGTAAAAAGATAAACACGATAATGGATGGAATAACTGCCATCGACATACCTGTCATTGCATAATGCCACTTTGTATTCATGGAACCTACAAAGGTGTATGCTGCCAGTACCAATGTCTTTGTTTCATTGCTGGAATTAACCATCAAAAGGGGAAGCAGGAAGTCGTTCCATATCCACATAACATCCAAAACGATTACAGTCACTGTAACGGATTTTAACAGTGGGAAAATCACCTGGATGTAAGTTCTGAAGGTGCTTGCACCGTCAATCATCGCCGATTCATCGATGGATTTGGGAATCGTCTTCATAAAGTTATAAAAGATGAAAGTAGCCATTGGAACGCCGAATCCCCAATACTGTATTCCCAAGCCCAGCTTGCTTCCGGACAAATGTAACACAGACATTGCCTTTAATAAGGTAATCATAATTGTCTGGAAAGGAATCAGCATAGGCGTGATGATCAATGTATACGCGATCTTGGTGTACTTCGTTTTACGTCTGTCCAGTATGTATGCTGCAGCAGAGGCAAAAAAGATGATGCCCACAAGACCGGTACAGGTAATGATCAGGGTATTTCCAAAAAGCTTTACGTAATCCATTTTCTTAAAAACATCAATGTAATTCTGGAATGTAAATTCTTTTGGAACCGAAACAGGATTGGTAATGATTTCTCCAAATCCCTTAAAGGAATTGGCGAACATCAGAAACACCGGATAAAAGTAAATGCAAGCAACCACAAGCATTACCGCAAATAATGTCCAGGTTTGAATTTTTCTTTTCGTCTGCATTACAAATCCACCTCCCTACTGGAGAATA
>JAQXLY010000054.1 GCA_029012365.1 Lachnospiraceae bacterium
TGTTTCAAGTTGGTTACGTTCTTCTGCTGAAAGAAGAAGAGGGAGTGCTTTTGCCATGACTTAATACCTCCGATATGTTGATGTATTAAGTATATCACAAAACAGCAAATCGGTCTAGTTATTTTGTTTATAATCTACTAGGATTGTGGGAAGAACTTCACAATCCAGATTTTAAACGTGTCGAATTCGATACGTTTAAAACTGATGCAGGAACAAATGCGTTTGTTTTTTCGATAAAGGATTGGACGGAACAATTAGGAGCCATAGGTCTTTTTTCAAAATCAGGACGTTATGGCGGTGGAATATATGCGCATATAGACATTGCATTTGAATTTGCATCGTGGATATCACCAGAGTTTAAATTGTATGTTATAAAAGACTATCAGAGGTTAAAGGAAGATGAGAATAGCAGGCTTTCGTTATCATGGAATCTGAATAGAGAAATATCAAAATTAAATTACAGAGTACATACAGATTCCATTAAGGAAAACTTAATCCCAAGGGAGCTTACACCAGAACAGGTTTCATTTACTTACGCAAGTGAAGCAGATTTGCTAAATACGGTATTGTTTGGAATGACTGCAAAAGAATGGCGTGAAAGTAATCCGGATGAAAAAGGAAATATCAGAGATCATGCAACGATATATCAGTTGTTGGTACTTGCAAATATGGAAAGCTATAATGCGATATTGATTAAGCAAGGAAAAACTCAGGCAGAAAGAATGCAATTACTACATGAATTAGCAGTACAGCAACTGACAACGCTTAGTAGTTTAGAATTAAATAATTTGCCGGGTATTGAAAAGAAGTAATCAAAATTGTCTGTTAAAGTAATAAGCAATTGTAGAAAACGGTGAACCGCGGAGTCTGTGGTCCCGCTGTCATGAAAAGGTAAAGAAATGCCGGAATGTGGTATATTTCCGATTTTTCGGGAGTTGGGGAAAAAGTCCTAACTCCCGAAAAAGGTTTAATTACATAATTGCTTTAACAGCTGTCTGAAGATGGTCAAAGGAGAATGGCTTGTAAACAAAATATTCTGCACCGTATTCCAAGGCGCGGCTGTGTACCTCTTCAGAGGTGTCGGCAGTCAGCATTACGATATGAATATTTGTGCTATTAACACGATTGCGGATACAAGTATGATTCATCCGGTAATAGATAAATTGCTTTTAGCTTCGGATAAAAAGATATAGATATTTAAAGGCGCAATTTGCGACCTTGAATGAAAACGGAGATAAGAGAGGTACTAACATAAAAAATTTTCATACGCTTTTACCGCATTTATATGTTGGCAACCGTCCTCAGAGGAGAAAGGGATTATCAGGAAAAAGGTTGGCGTGAATTGCCATATTATGTTATAATTCGGATATGGACAATGATTGTGTTCTAAAAGTCTATATTTAGAAACTTAGTAAAGAAATACTAAATGTATTACTTGAATGACCCTCTAAAAATGGAGTATCGTTCAACTTTGCAGGGTTGCTGTTGTAAAGTAGTGCGTTTGGGAACATACCGTATAGCATGTAATGTTCCGCGGCGCAGATAAGGAGGACTTTTTATGAAAGAATTTATCAAGGGGGCCAATCCGTATATGCCATTATGGGAGCATGTGCCGGATGGTGAGCCGCGAGTATTCGAGTATCATGGGGAGAAACGAGTGTATGTGTACGGTTCACATGATATTGAGGTGACCCAGTACTGCGGGCGCAATTATGTTGTCTGGTCTGCGCCGGTGGATGATCTTACGGACTGGACCTGTCATGGAGTTGCTTATGAGACCCATTACGATTCTGTGCTATATGCGCCGGATGTGGTAAAAAAAGGTGACACTTATTATATGTATGCGGCGGAGAGAAAGGGAAGCCTGATTGTTGTTGCCAGTTCCAAAACGCCTTGGGGACCCTTTGAAAATCCGGTGGAAACCAGACTCGGCTTTGATCCGGGAGTGCTTGTTGATGACGATGGGAGGGTTTATGCCTATTGGGGCGGCTGTGCGGCACCATGCTATATTGCAGAGTTAGAGGATGATATGGCAACCATCAAGGAGGATACACTGGTTTCCAATCCGTTGGGACATTCCACATGTCCCTGGAATCCTGTAGATGATGGGCATATTTCCCTAATTGATGGCTTTTTTGAGGCTTCCAGTCCTCGTAAGGTAATGGGCAAGTATGTTTATATTTATTCCAAACGATATGAGAAGCCGATTCCGGAGCTTGGAGTTTACGAACCAAATAACGGATTCCTGTCTTACCGTTTCAGTGACTCGCCGTTTGGACCATTCCACGACGGCGGTGATATCAGCTTTAACGGCGGAGAAATCTTAAAGGATGCTGAGGGTTGCGGTACCATGACTTATCAGTGGGGAAATAACCATGGTTCCATTATGGAAATAAATGGTAAGTGGTATGTATTTTACCACCGTCAGACCGGTGTGAATGAGTATTCACGACAGGCTATGATGGAGCCCATAGATGTTGCAATGGGACAGGACGGAAAGCTTTATATCGGCAGTATCAAATTCTTAAACGGAGAGCCGGTAGCATCCGGACCTGTGGAAATGACCTCTCAGGGACCGCATATCAATGGTCTCGATGCCTATAAGTGGATTTCTGCAGGCTACGCCTGCCACATTCATGGCAGCAGTACCCGGGCATACATCAGACCGGGATATGAGCAGTGCGAAGATATTTCAACTCCCGTTGTCGATCTTTCATCGGGAGCCACTGTAGGTTTCCGTTATTTGCAGTTTGGAAACAATACACCGAACCGGGTGCATGTGATTCTGGGGACACACAGGAAGCTTAGGATCAATGTCAGAATCGATTCTTATCAGGGGCGCATTGTCGCTTCTATGGATTTCTCTGAGAATGAGTCGGAAAAGGTATCGGAGCTTACCTCCGCAGTTGTTGGAAAGCACGCGGTTTACTTTGAATTTCTCTCAGAAGAGACCGGTGTGATTGCAGAGTTTGATCGGTTCCGTTTTATGTAAAGGGTTAGAGCGAACCACAGAGACGGTAGTCTTGATGTCAAGAAAAGAAAAAACAATAATCCGGAGGAACGAAGCAATGGAAAAAACAAAATTAGTAGCATTTACATTTGATGACGGTCCGGTGGAGTATTCCGCGGACAGTACCGCTATGCGTATTTTACATACTCTGGAAAAATACGGGCAGCGGGCAACATATTTTTATGTAGGACAGAAGATAAATGAGGGAAGTATCCCGGAGATGAAATTTGCACAGAGCATCGGATGTGAGGCAGGAAATCATACCTTCACTCATTGCTTTTTGACGGAGCATACAGAGGAGGAGATAAGGGAGGAGCTGGAAAAGACCGCCGCAGCAGAAGAAAGGGCTCTCGGAGTGGCACCGAAGCTTGTCAGACTTCCGTATCTGGCATCGAATGAAACGGTTCTTGCTACCGTAGATTTCCCGATGATTAATTGCAGCGTGGACAGCAGAGACTGGGCAGACATACCGACAGAAGAAATCATAGACAGGATTATGGATGCAGATGCCAAAGGAGAGCTTGAAAATGCGGTAGTTCTCATGCATGAGCAGTACGCAACTACGGCAGCGGCGGTGGAATATCTGCTTCCGGTGCTGATAGAAAAGGGATACACCTTTGTGACAGTGTCGGAGCTGGCAAAGATGAACGGTGTTGCATTAGAAAAGCACAAAATTTACGGGAGGCTGCAGTAATAGACAATTCCGAAATACGACGGATAACTCGAAAACTGCGAAAAGGTGCCATCAGACCTTCGAAAAAGTCGGATAAATGACTGTAATACAAACGGTAATTCTGTATAATAAGGATATAGAAATCCTTACAGGAGGAGCTACAGATGTTGGTAAAAGGAACTTATTTTCAGAATGATAAGGAAAAGCCGCTTGTTTACGGTGATGTGGAAATCTTCAACACAAAACGCAGGAGATTGCGGGGAGAAGAAGAAAAGGAAGCAGTGTTATGTGAACCGGTAATGGTAGGCTTTTGCGGAACGGACAATGAGCTGATGCATATGGGCAGTGAAGGAAAGCTGACAGCGAAGTTTCCGGCAGGGACAAACCGTCTGATTAACGGACATGAGGGAATTGTGTGGGTGCCTTCGGAAAACAGATTCGCTATTGTGCTGATTCGCGGCGGGGACAGCTTTGACCCTACCAGATATACCGAGGACGAGACTTATTTTGAATATGGATGCGATCAGGCGGACGGGCTGTTCTGCGACAAGCAGTATTTTCATCCGGATATGCTTCTGCCGATTCCCGACGGTTATGTGGAAAACGGGAGGTTAAAGCTTTCGTTTGCAAAAAAGATGGTATTTCCGGACCCTTTTGCATGCATGCTGTTTCAACTGGAGCGCATGGAGGATTTGGGCAGTGCCCATAACTTTCGTGTGGCAATGAGAAAATATAAGTGCAGCGAAGAAGAAGCGCGGGGCATTGCTAAGGAGGAAATTTTAGAGAGGACAGTGATTTTCGGTCTGGGAACAACCGGTATGTTTATCGGGGACCTGATTTTAAAAAATCACAAGGACGCTAAGGTATTGTTTGTGGCAAGAAGCGACGCGGATTCTCCGAAGGTGAGTTTTGCGCTGAAACAGACGAATGCGGATTACTTACAGAATACCTATGACAGTGAAGAGGAGCTGGCAAAGGCTATTATAGAAAGGCTTGGCGGACGTGCAACCACCTTTATCGGTGTCAGCGGAAGTAACGTGGAGCACAGGATTGCCTTTGAGAATAAGGTACTCGGCTGTAACGGAATTTACAACAGTTTTTCGCTGGGACCGAAGGTTTCCTTCGATACGATGCCTTTCGGTTTTGAAAACCATTTGATTTTCGGTTCCATTAATTTCAGACAGGATCATATGGAGAAGGCAATCGAATTACTTGCGGTCAGTCACTATGATGAAATCGTGGAATTAATTGATAAGGATGAATTTACAAAGGACCCGATAGGTGCATACCGCGACAGGATTTACAGCAAAAATGCTCCTATGAAGACAGCAGTCATCTGGAATAGAAACTACGTGGAAGCGGAATGAAAGGAAGGAAATACATTATGAAGACAGTATTGATAGAGAAGCCGTTTGAAATTGCGGTGACAGACACCGAGATGCCTGTACCGAAGGAAGGAGAGGCGCTTTTAAAGGTGCTGTACTGTGGCGTGTGCGGTGCGGATGTTGCCAGCTATACCGGAAATCAGCCGTTTACTACATATCCGCGTATTCCGGGACATGAGTTCAGTGCGGAGATTGTATCTATTCCTGAAAATGACAGAAACCTTAAGGTGGGTGATATTGTAACAGCGAATCCGTATTTTAATTGCGGAACCTGTTATTCCTGCCGGAGAGGCTATGTAAACTGCTGTACCGATAACCAGACTATGGGAGTGCAGAGAGACGGAAGCTTCAGGGAATATATTACTATGCCTGTGGAACGTATTTATGACGGAAAGGGCTTATCCGCAAAGGAGCTTGCGTTAGTAGAGCCGTTTACCATAAGCTATCATGCACTTCACAGAGCTCCGGTGAAAAAGGGAGACAAGGTACTCGTAGTGGGAGCCGGTCCTATCGGTTTATTTGCGCTTATCTCGGCAAAGGCACAGGGAGCGGAGGTCTATGTAGCGGACGTACTGGACGGCAGACTGGAAAAGGCAATGCATTTCGGCGCTGCCGGTACGATTAATTCCGGCAAGACAGATATAAAGGAAGAAGCAATGAAAATAACCGGGGGCAATGGCTTTGATGTGTGCGTAGAGGCGTGCGGTCTTTCCGTTACGTTCCTTTCCTGCATTGAGTGCGCGGCATTTGCGGCAAATATTATTCTAATCGGAAACGGAAAAAAGGAGACCACATTCCTGCACTCGATTCTGCTAAAGAAGGAGTTAAATGTATTCGGCAGCAGAAACTCCTATGCAGGAGATTTTAAAGCAGTCATTGACCTGATTGCGGGTGGAGAGGTAAACGTACTTGACATGGTAAGTGCCGTATATCCGATGGAGAAAGCTGATGAAGCCTTTAAGGCGCTTGCAAATAATGACGGCAGCCTGTCAAAGGTATTGATTGAAATGTAAGAGAGGGATTGTGCGATGAAGGAAACCATAATTCAGTTTGGCGAAGGCGGTTTTTTGAGGAGCTTTGCCGATGTGTTTGTACATAAAATGAATGAGCAGGGGTTATACGACGGCAAGGTGGTTGTAGTACAGCCCATTGCAAAGGGACTGATTCCGGTAATTAATGAACAGAAGGGCGTATATCACCAGTTCCTGCGGGGAATAGAGAACGGAAGGGTTGTGGATGAGTGTATTAAAGTTACCTCTATATCCAGAGGAATCGACCCGTATACAGACTATGAAGAGTATCTGAAGCTTGCCAATAATCCGGATATCCACGTAATTATTTCAAATACAACCGAGGCAGGGATTGAGTATCTCGGTACGGAGTCTATAGAAGATGCACCGCCGAAATCTTTTCCGGCAAAGCTTACGGTACTTTTATATGAGAGATTTAAAGCGGGGCTTCCGGGCTTTCTGATTCTGTCCTGCGAACTGATTGATAATAACGGCAAGGAGCTTTTGGACTGCGTATTAAAATACGCAAAGCTTTGGAAGCTGCCTGAAGAGTTTGTACAGTGGGTACGAACGGAAAATCATTTTTGCAATACTCTGGTAGACAGAATCTGTACCGGGTATCCGAAGGACGAAGCGGAGGAATTGACCGCACGTCTCGGAGAACAGGATAAGCTGATGAATACCGCCGAGATTTTCCACCTGTGGGTAATTGAGGGAGATTATGAAAAGGAATTTCCGTTACAGGCGGCAGGAGTGAATGTTATCTGGACACCGGATGTAAGGCCTTACAAAAAGAGAAAGGTGCGTATTTTGAACGGCGGACACACCTCCATGGTACTGGCTGCAAGATTGTACGGACTTTCTACCGTAAAGGAATGTCTGGATGATGCTCTGGTAGGTGCGTTTTTAAATAAGACCTTATTCGAGGAAATAATTCCGACGCTTGGAAATACCGAAGAGGATATTCGGTTCGGCAGGGCGGTACTGGACCGTTTTGCCAATCCGTTTGTGAAGCATCAGTTACTCAGCATTGCATTGAATTCCGTAAGTAAGTTTAAAGCAAGAGTTCTGCCTACTATACTTGAATATTATGAGGCAAACGACAGACTTCCGAAGTGCATGACCTTTTCTCTGGCGGCATTGATTGCTTTTTACCGTACTGAGGAGGCAAATGACAGTGAAGATATTATGGAATTTATGAAGAATGCTTCCGTATGTGATATCTTAAAGAAGGAGCAGTATTGGGGCAGAGATTTATCCTTTATGCGTACTGAGGTTGAGCGGTATCTGGAGCTTATGGAAAAGCAGGGAATGGAGCAGGCGTTTCGGGAGGTACTTGCATGAAGCAGCTTAGAATTCATCCTTCCGATAATGTGGCGGTAGAGCTTGCAACCGGTCATAAGGTGGCTCTGTTGGATATTGCCGCAGGAGAGAATGTAATTAAGTACGGCTTCCCAATCGGACATGCTATGAAGGATATCAAAGAAGGAGAACGGGTACATACCGAGAACCTGAAGACAAACCTGAAGGATAAGCTCAGCTATACGTATCAGCCGAAGCACTTTGCATTAAAGGAGGTTCCGGATGTTATCATAAATGCTTATGTGCGGGCAAACGGAGAAATCGGTATCCGTAACGATATCTGGATAGTGAATACGGTCGGCTGCGTAAATAAAATTGCGGAACGGCTGAGTGCGCTTACCGGTGCACTTAGCTTCCCGCACCCTTACGGTTGTTCCCAGCTGGGGGATGACCATATGGTGACAAGGCAGATTTTGAAAGGTCTTGTGAGACATCCGAATGCCGGAGGAGTGCTGGTTCTCGGACTCGGCTGCGAAAATAATAATATAGAGTCTTTTCGCAGTATGCTTGGAGAGATAGATGAACGGCGTGTAAGGTTCTTAAATGTACAGGAGTGTAAGGATGAAATCGCAGAAGGAGTACGGCTTATCGGAGAACTGAAGGCATATGCCGACACCGATAAACGCCGTCCGGTATCTATTTCCAATCTAAAGGTAGGCCTAAAGTGCGGAGGCTCGGACGGCTTTTCCGGCATAACGGCAAATCCGTTGATTGGACGCTTTTCTGATTACCTGATTGCAGCCGGAGGAAGCACGGTGCTTACAGAGGTGCCGGAGATGTTCGGTGCGGAAACGATTCTGATGGACCGTTGTGTGAATAGAGAGGTTTTTGATAAAACGGTGCATTTGATTAACGATTTCAAGGACTATTTTATACGCCATAATCAGGAGATTTATGAAAATCCTTCTCCGGGCAATAAGGCAGGGGGGATTACCACTCTGGAGGAAAAGTCTCTCGGTTGTACACAAAAGGGCGGTATGGCACCGGTAGTTGACGTACTGACCTATGGCGACAGGATTACGAAGAACGGCCTGAATCTGTTAAACGGACCGGGAAATGATATGGTTGCGGTAACAAATCTGGCGGCGGCAGGCTGTCATATGGTGCTGTTTTCCACAGGAAGAGGAACACCGCTCGGAGGCCCTGTCCCTACCGTAAAGATTGCCACGAATGATAAGCTTGCAGAAAATAAAAGGAACTGGATTGATTTTAACGCAGGACCGGTGCTTTCGGGAGAGGAGCTTACAGAGAAGCTGCTTGAGTATATTGTAAGAGTTGCAAACGGGGAACAGACCTGCAATGAAAAAAACGGATATCGTGAAATTGCGATTTTTAAGGATGGTGTGACATTGTGAGTAACAGTATTGTGATTGATGCCCATGTGCATCTCTGGGAAAAGCAGCACGGTATGGTGGACGGCAGACCGGTATTTGGCGTAGGAAACGGTAAGAGTGATTTCGGCGGAGAAATCCGGCAGATGATGCCGCCTTTTATGGAGGATGACAGGAATACCGCAGAGCGTCTGATTGCCAATATGGATTATGCCTGTGTGAACGGCTGCGTTGTGACGCAGGAGTATATCGACGGCAATCAGGATGACTACCTCCTGACTGTCAAAGCAAAATATCCGGACAGAATCAAAATCTGTTCTCTTTATGAGGAAAAGGAGGATTTTCTTCTGGACGGTGTGGATGGCGTAAAAATCTGCGCAGGAAGACTGGCTGACAGAGACCTTACAAAGCTGCTTCCGGTATTTAAAAAGACAGAGAGTGCCGGAAAATTTATTTCCATCGATTTGGCAGACGGTGATGAACAGGTGGAAGCGATGGAATACCTGATTGCACAGTGTCCCGATTTAAAGATTGCCGTCGGGCATTTCGGTATGGTAACGACAAAGGGCTGGCAGAAGCAGGTTGCGCTTGCAAAGCATAAAAATGTGTTTATTGAGAGTGGAGGACTGACATGGCTTTTTCACAAGGAGTTTTACCCGTATCCTTCCGCCATTGATGCGATTTTAGAGGCAAGGGATATTTGCGGTATCGAAAAGCTGATGTGGGGAAGTGATTATCCGAGAACCATGACGGATATCACCTATAAAATGGCAGTGCGGTTTATTGCGGAATCAAAGAAGCTGTCCGAAAACGAGAAACAAGCCTTTTTAGGCGGGAATGCCGCAGGCTTTTATGGCTTTGATAAGCTGCACATTATGAAAAAAATTCCGAATATGCTGTAGGCAGGAAGAGAAATCGTGTGGGTCTGACCTGTTTGGTTCATGGAGTACGATACAGAAAACAGATTGAAAAGGAGAAGTATATGCTGAAAGGAATATCACCTATATTATCACCTATGCTTTTAAAGGTGTTATGCGAGATGGGGCATAGTGATACGATTGTAATAGCGGACGGCAATTTTCCGGCAGAAGCTATGGGGAAAAACGGAATTGTAATCCGGATGGACGGACATGGAGTCCCTGAGATTCTGGAAGCGATTCTGGAGGTTTTTCCGTTAGACCAGTATGTGGATAAACCGGTAAGCCTTATGGAACGAGTACCGGGAGATAATGCGGATGTGTCTATCTGGAATACATATAATGCAATGATTGAAAAGGCAGAAGAGAGAGGCGTAAATGTAATTCAGAAACTGGAACGCTTTGCTTTTTATGAGGAAGCAAAAAAGGCCTATGCTGTTATCGCAACCTCTGAAACCAGCCAGTATGCAAATGTGATTCTTCAGAAGGGCTGTGTACTATAATAATTTAAGAAAACGGGCTGCCACATATTAGTGCGGCAGCCCGAACTTTTGTTATAAAATTGCTACGGAAAATCAGCCCATCGTAACGGTAACGTGGTATTCGGTCTTGCCCTTTTCGTAAGGGATAATGTGACCGTCTACCGGAGTGCCGTCTACTACAAGGGAAGCAACACCCTTTTCTACGTTCTGCGGGTTCTTTACCGTGATATGGTAAGTGCCTTCACGGAAGGCTCTTGTTAATGTAAAGTCACCGAAATCCTTCGGTACACACGGGTCGATACTTAATCCGGTGTGAGTTGGGTAAACACCTAAAATGTACTGGGAGATGTTTACGAAGGTCCATGCCGCGGTTCCGGTGAGCCAGCTGTTCTTTGCTTCACCGTGGAACTTCGCATCACGGCCTGCTACCATCTGGGAGTATACATACGGCTCGGTGCGGTGAATCTCACTGATGTCTTCTACGTAAGCCGGACAGGTCTTGCGGTAAATCTCAAATGCACGGTCACCTCTGCCGATTACGGTCTCTGCGATAGAAACCCAAGGATTATTGTGGCAGAAGATACCTGCGTTTTCCTTGTATCCCGGCGGGTAGGAGGTGATTTCACCAAGCTCTAAGTGATATTTGGTATAAGCCGGCTGTAAAATCATAACGCCGTATTTGGTATCCAGTCTTTCCTTTACGGAATCCAGTGCTTTCTCTGCAAGGCCTTCCTTTACACCGACACCTGCAAGTACGCAGAAGCCCTGCGGCTCGATGAAAATCTGACCTTCCTCACATTCCTTGGAACCGACCTTATTGCTGTAGGCATCGTAAGCACGTACAAACCACTCACCGTCCCAGCCATCAGCGAGGATAGCATCATACATGGCCTTTACTTCCTTGCGGGCGCGCTCTGCCTCGGCGGTATCGCCTAAAAGCTCGGCAAGTTCGGCATACTCTTCGCCGTATTTTACAAACATACCGGCAATGAATACGGACTCGGCTACCGGACCTTCACTCGGACCAAAGGTCTGGAAGGATTCTCCCGGATGCTCGGAGAAGCAGTTTAAGTTGAGACAGTCATTCCAGTCTGCACGACCGATTAACGGCAGCTTGTGCGGCCCCTTGTGATTGATGATATAGTCTAAGGAACGCTTTAAGTGCTCCATTAAGGACGTTGCAACGGACATATCGTTGTCATACGGTACGGTCTCGCTTAAGATGGAGATATCGCCGGTCTCTCTGACATAAGCGGAAGTACCTGCAATGAGCCATAACGGGTCATCATTGAAGCCACTGCCGATATCTGCGTTGCCCTTTTTGGTAAGCGGCTGATACTGATGGTATGCACTGCCGTCCTGGAACTGGGTGGAAGCAATATCGATGATACGCTCTCTTGCACGGTCCGGAATCAGATGTACGAAACCGAGCAGGTCCTGACAGGAGTCACGGAAGCCCATACCTCTGCCGATACCGGATTCATAGTAAGAAGCGGAACGGGACATATTAAAGGTAACCATACACTGATACTGGTTCCAGATATTTACCATGCGGTTGACCTTGTCGTTTTCCGAGGAAACGGTATATTTGGACAAAAGCTTTTCCCAGTATGCCTTTAACTCTGCAAAAGCTCTTTCAACATCCGCATCGGTCTGATAGCGGGCAAGCATTTCGTTTGCAGGTTTCTTATTGATAACATTCGGAGCTTCCCACTTTTCGTCCTGAGGATTCTCTACATAGCCAAGTACGAAGATAAAGGTCTTTGCTTCGCCCGGTGCCAAAGCTATATTAATCTGGTGGGCTGCAATCGGGGACCAGCCGCTTGCCATGGAATTTGTGCAGGCACCGTTTTCAATAGCTTCCGGATTGGCTGCGGAGCGGTATGCGCCGAGGAACGCATCACGGCTTGTATCAAATGCGTCAACTGCAGCATTCACAGAATAAACAGCGTAGTGATTGCGGCGCTCTCTGTACTCCGTTTTATGGAATATGGCAGAACCGACAACTTCTACTTCACCGGTGCTTAAGTTTCTCTGGAAATTCTTCATATCATCATCTGCATTCCAGAGACACCATTCTACATAAGAGAAAAGCTGTAAATCCTTCTTCTCGGCAGAGGTATTGGTAACGGTGAGTTTGCTCACCTCGCAGGTATCATTCATCGGAACGAAGGTAAGAACGGAAGCCTCTACACCGTTCTTCTTACCGGTAAAGCGGCTGTAACCGATACCGTGTCTGCACTCATATGCATCAAGCTCTGTCTTGGTCGGCTGCCAGCCCGGATTCCAGACCGTATCGCCGTCTTTTATGTAGAGATATTTTCCGTTGGTATCTGCCGGAATATCGTTATAACGGTATCTGGTCAGACGAAGGAGCTTTGCATCCTTATAAAAGGTATATCCGCCGCAGGTGTTGGAAATCAGACTGAAAAAATCATTGCAGCCGAGGTAGTTAATCCACGGAAGCGGTGTCTTCGGAGTGGTGATTACATATTCCTTGTTTGCATCATCAAAAAAACCGAATTTCATAGTGTTCTCTCCTTTGCTTTTACTTTTCGTTTCTAAAAAAGGCAATCATTTTAGTTAAACGTTTAAGTTATGCTAAAACCACTGAATTTCATGTGCCTTTACTGGCATTATACACAAGAATGGGGGAAAATGCAACTACATTTTTAATGAAAAAAATATTTTCTACCGGGATTTTCTTAGAAAATAGAAAAAATAGTGAAAATTGTATTGCAAAAATGGTGGAAATGCTGTATGATAAGTACACGAAAACGATTAAGTAAAAAGATATGTAAGAAATATTCCGTAATAATAATGACAAGGGGAATGAGACATGGTTTCTATGAAAAATATTTCTGATATATGTGGTGTCAGCATCGCTACGGTAAGCAAGGCATTAAATAATCAAAATGATATCGGCGAGGAAACAAAGGAAAGGATAAGACAGGTGGCAAAGGAGCTCGGATATTTTCCGAATTCCTCCGCCAGAGCGTTAAAGACAAAGCGTACCTATAATCTCGGCGTGCTTTTTGTGGATGAGGCGCAAAGCGGACTGACACACGACTATTTTGCCAATGTGCTGAACAGCTTTAAGAGGGTGGCGGAGGACAAGGGATATGATATTACTTTTATCAGCACCGGGAAGGACGGGGAGATGCGAATGTCTTATCTGGAACGCTGTCGTTACCGCGGATTTGACGGTGTAGTTATTGCCTGTGTGGATTTTAATAATCCGGAGGTGGAGGAGCTTGTAAAGAGTGATATTCCGTTAGTTACCATCGACCATAGCTTTTACGGACGGGCGGCAGTCATTTCCGACAATGTGACTGGTATGCGGGAGCTGCTTACCTATGTTGTGGGACAGGGACATAAAAGGATTGCCTACATCCACGGAGCAGATTCTGCGGTTACGAAAAACCGCCTGTCTTCTTTCTTTAAGACGGCGGAGGAGCTTGGAATCACGGTTCCGGACGAATATATCAAAGAGGCGGCATACCGTAGTACGAGGGCAGCCGGAGAGGCAACAAAGGAGTTATTGGCTCTTAAAACCCCTCCGACCTGTATTTTATACCCGGATGATTTTTCCTGTTTCGGAGGAATGAATATAATCAAAGAAAAGGGACTTCGGATTCCGGAGGATATTTCCGTGGCAGGCTATGACGGGCTGCGAATCGGACGACACATCGAGCCGAAGCTGACGACGCTTCGCCAGGACACGGAGGCAATCGGTGCGGAGGCGGCAAAGAAGCTGATTGATTTAATCGAAAAGCCGAAGACAACGATTATTGAGCAGATTGTTATCGGCGGAGAGGTATATGAAGGTAGGACGGTGCTCAAATTGTAAGCCGGCAGGAGTTCCGTGCTGTGAAGTACGGGAGAGGAGTAATCAGAATCCGGAGGATGACGTACCTGATTTTCGGTCTGTGTGATGAGAGCTTTTCCATTAACTGTTCCACGGAAGTGCCGGAAGGAGTGGACAAGGGGTGGTTTTATCTGTTTGTAACCCTTTTAAATCAGCTTTACTGGGTTGCGGGTGCTACCCTCGGCGGTCTGTTGGGTTCCTTTATTACGTTTAATACCGAGGGACTTGACTTTGTCATGACTGCCATGTTTGTAGTGATTTTTTTGGAACAATGGTTAAAGGAAAAGAAGCATTACACGGCATTAATCGGTGTACTGGCGTCGGCAGGGTGTCTTTTGTCGTTCGGGGCGGATTCTTTCCTGATTCCGACTATGGTCTGTATTCTGTGCTTTCTTACGGTATTTCGGAAGCCTATTGAGAAAGCAGGTGGGATATCATGACATTAATGCAGGAAGTAATTACCATAGCCCTTTGTGCCCTTGCCACGATGACAACGCGCTTTTTGCCGTTCCTTGTGTTTCGGGCAAATAAAAAAACACCGCGGTATGTACAATATCTCGGAAAGGCATTGCCGGCGGCAATTTTCGGAATGCTTGTAGTATACTGTTTAAAAAATGTCAGCGTGTCGGCAGGAAGTCACGGATTGCCGGAGCTGTTTGCAATCACACTGGTTGTTGTACTTCACTTATGGAAGCGGAATATGTTAATTTCCATTGCGGGGGGCACAGTATTTTATATGCTTTTGGTTCAGGCAGTGTTTTAGGTTGCAGTAAGACAAAAACAGTGCTACAATTAGTAAAAAGTGTCAGGAGGATTATATAGGATGTTATTATATAAATTACCGCTCGGATGTCTGATATTGGTTTTGCTGCTGATGTTTCTTTACTATTATGAAAAAAAGCGTCACAAGGCCAAAAGACGTACAAGACTTTTTGAATTTCTTCTGGCAGGTGCTGTGCTATGCTTCTGTCTGGATATTATAACCGTTTATACAGTGAATCATCTGGAGAGTGTTCCTGCGTTATTAAACAAGGTAGTACATTTACTGTATTTTTTTACGATTGACTGGTGTATTCTGTATTCATTTTTATACCTGGTTGCTTTACTGGATATTTCTTTTACGAAAAAGCAATTATGGGGAATGGTATATATTCCGTACGGAGCGGGACTTTTGATCATGGCGTTCGGCATAAAGTCGCTGGAATACCGGATTGGGAAGGGAACAAACTATTCGATGGGAATTCCGGTATATGTCTGCTACATATTAGTGGCATATTTTTTCATATTGGCTGTGCTTATCTGGTTTCGGAACAGAAAAAATATACCGAAGGGGAAAAAAATCACTTTTTTGCTCTGTCTTCCCGTTTTTATGCTGTTTATGATATATCAGATGCTTTATCCGGAGTCTCTTGTCAGTTCACTGGCAATTACGATATTGATTCTCGGTGCATATTGTTCTTCGGAAAATGCATCTAAGATTGAACTGATGCAGTATCATAACCGGGTTGTGTCTGCGTTTGCGGAGGTGATTGAAAGCAGGGATGACAGTACCGGAGAGCATGTAAAAAGAACAACGGCATATGCACGGTTAATTGCACAGGAGTTGATGAAGCGAAAGGCTTTTCCTGAGACATTGACGAAGGCATATCTTTATTCGTTGATGAAGGCAGCACCGCTTCATGATTTCGGAAAGATAGCCATTCCGGATGCGGTTTTGCAGAAAAAAGGGAAACTGACACCGGAGGAGTTTGAGATTATGAAGAAACATACGGTTTACGGGGCTGAGATGGTAGAACATACGTTACATGACCTGGAGGAGCCGGAGGATACGGAGGTTGCATATCAGGTGGCGATGCATCATCACGAGCGCTGGGACGGAAAGGGTTACCCGGAAGGACTGAAGGGAGAAGCTATTCCGCTTTGTGCAAGGATAATGGCAGTGGCGGATGTATTCGATGCCGTATCGCAAAAGCGCTGTTACCGTGAGGCAATGACTCTGGATGAGTCTTTTGCCATTATAAAAGAAGGTGTGGGGAGTCAGTTCGACCCGTTAATTGCGGAAGTGTTTTTGCAAAAGCGGGAGGATGTGGAAAAGGTATACAAAGAAATCGTGAATCCGGGAAGGTGAGGTATTAAAATGGTAAAGCATGTGATTTTATGGAAATTGAAGGAAGGCATTACGGGAGAGGCAAAGGAAAAGGTGCTTTGGGAAATGAAAGAAAATCTGGAGGCGTTGGTCGGTAAGGTTCCGGGACTTTTGCGCCTTGAAATCGTAACGAAGCCTCTTGCTTCCTCTAATGCGGATGTAATGTTAGACAGTGAGCTTACGAGTGAAGAAGCATTAAAGGGATATCAGTCACATCCGGAGCATGTAGCGGTAGCAAATACGTATGTGCGTCCGTTTACCGAGGTAAGGTTGTGCATGGATTATGAGGCTTAGAGTGCCGGTACATTGAGTAGAGGACAATTCCCCGGAAAGCTTGACAAAAAAAATTTGAGAGGTATAATGTAGGATAGCGTTAGAATTTTAACATTTGTTTTGAAATGAGGTTTAAGTTATGAGTGAAGAAATTTACGAGCAGGAGTTAGAATGCTCCCATGATTGCAGCAGCTGTTCTTCTAAATGCAGCTCCGGAAAACCGGATAAGTCCCAGTTTGCCGAGCCGATGAATCAGTACAGCAATGTGAAGAAGGTAATCGGTGTTGTCAGCGGCAAGGGCGGCGTAGGTAAGTCTTTTGTGACCTCCTATCTTGCGGTTTTAATGCAGCGTATGGGGTATAAGACAGCGGTTCTGGATGCGGATGTGACCGGACCGTCCATTCCGATGGCGTTCGGTGTGCATAAGAAGGCGCAGGGCAGTGAAATGGGCATTTTGCCTGAGTATACAAAGAACGGTACGGCGATTATGTCGGTGAATCTTTTATTGGAAAATGAAGAGGTGCCGGTGGTTTGGAGAGGTCCGGTAATCGCAGGTACGGTAAAGCAGTTCTGGTCCCAGGTAGTCTGGGGGGATGTGGACTTTATGTTTGTTGATATGCCTCCGGGAACCGGTGATGTTCCGCTTACGGTATTTCAGTCCCTTCCGGTAGACGGTATCGTCATCGTTACCAGCCCGCAGGATTTAGTATCCATGGTAGTGGCAAAGGCTGTGAATATGGCTCGTGAGATGGATGTTCCGGTGCTTGGTCTGGTAGAAAACTACAGCTATGTGGAGTGCGGTCATTGCGGAGAGAAGATGTATGTGTTCGGCGAGAGCCATATAGAGGATACGGCACGTAAGTTCAATGTTCCGGTACTCGGCAGACTTCCGCTCAATCCGAATATTGCAAAGGCAGTAGATGCGGGAGATATCGAGAGCCTTGAGGGAGACTGGCTTGAGGATGTTACCCTTGTATTAAAGGAGCTTCTTCCGGCAAAGGCTACGCCGGCGGAGCAGGGAAACTATACACTTGCCGTAACTACGGATGAGGAGAATAACGTATTCCAGCATTTCGGTCATTGTGAGAAATTTACGTTATATACTTTCAGCGACGGTATTTTAATGGCAAAGACCGTATTAAAAACCGACGGTAACGGTCACGAGGCGATGGCAGGTGTACTGGCGGAGCATAATGTAAAGGTACTTCTTTGCGGCGGTATCGGTATGGGCGCAATGCAGGCTCTGATGGAAGCCGGTATTTTAGTAGTGCCGGGTCTTACCGGAGATATCGATGTGGCAGTGGCGGGCTATCTTGACGGAAGTCTTGGCAGCAGCACAGAGCCGAATTGTCATTCCCATGAGTCCGGAGACTGCGGCAGCGGTGCTTGCGGAGGATGTTGTCACTAATCCTTGGAGGATATATGGAAAAAACGTATTGCGGAGCCTGTCGCGGAGAACGCGGATGCCCGGATTGCAAAAAAGCGGCAAGGTCAGCGGATTATACCGGTATCACGGAGTTTAAGTCGGAAGAAGCTTCAGGGAAGGCTGTCGGCTTATTTGAAAAAAGCGGGCATGCCGGGGAGAAAAACGATGTGCAGAGGGAGCTGCTTTTAGCGGCGGATATCGGGACGACTACCCTTGCGTTTGTCTGTGCGGATGAAAAGGGCAGGGTGCTTGCCTCTTACGGGTGCGGAAATCCACAGCGAAAGACGGCAGCGGATGTAATCGGCAGAATCGATTCGGCAATACGGGGAGAAAGGGAGAACTTAAAAAATGTGATTAGGGAAGCCTTGGCAGGAGGCTTCCTTTTTGTACTTGAAAAAGGAATGAGGATGCTTCGGGAGACGGAGAGTACCCGGGACGGGATTACGGTGAGGATAGCAATGGCAGGAAATACTACCATGCAGCATCTGCTTATGGGGTATCCTGTGGACGGTATGGCAGGAGCACCGTTTATCCCATATTCCGTAGAGGGAGAAACTGTTTCATTTGCGGCACTGTTTTCCCGAACGCCGGTATATGAGGAGTTTCCTTCCTTTGTAAGACAGGCGGAAGTGACGATTTTCCCATGCTTTTCGGCATTTGTAGGCGGTGATCTGGTTGCGGGAGCCTATGCTTTGTTTCCGGGAGCATGCACCGGGGGACAGACACGCTTTCTTTTGGATTTGGGGACAAACGGGGAATTGCTGCTTTTTGCAGACGGAAAAATCTACGGTACGGCAGCAGCCATGGGAAGTGCTTTTGAAGGCGGTCGTTTTGCGTATGCATCCGATTTGTTCAGGCTGATAGCAGAGGCTCGAAAGCAGGGGATACTGGATGAAACCGGGCTTCTTGACGAGCCGTATTTTACAGAGGGCTTTTATGGACTTCGACAGGAGGATGTGAGGGAGTTCCAGCTTGCAAAAGGGGCTCTCCGTGCCGGAATTGAGCTTCTTTTCTCACACGCCGGCAGGAAATTTTCCGATGTTGACAAAGTATATATCGCAGGAGGGGTAGGACGGTATTGCAGAAGTGAGGATTTGTTTTGTACAGGACTTTTACCGGAGGAATTTGCGGGAAAAGTGGAAATTGTCGGAAACAGCTGTATCGGAGGGATGCTTTCCTATTTGAAAAACAGGGAAGCCATGTTATACTGTAAAGGAGAGATGATTAATCTGGCAGAGGAGCCGGGGTTTGAAGAGACTTATTATCAATGGATGAATTTTGTATAGGTTTAAGCCGGAAAGGATGGGACCGGATGGATAGAAAATTACAGGAAAATAAAAAGAATAAAAGGCGGTACGGAGCTATAGGAATTTTCCTCCTTGCGTGTGTGATAATGCTTTCTTTCGTTTCCTGCGGGAAGGGAAAAAAGGAAGAGGGTCAGACAACACCGGCGGGGGAACAGGGACAGAACGGATTTGCGGGGGCAAATCCGGAGCTGGTGAAAAAGAATGCGGAGAAATATGCTGCGACGACAGCAGTTTCGGTGGGAAATACGGACATTTCCATGGAGAAGGCTATGTTTCTCATTTATTCCATGGAGGTACAGGGAAACAGCTATGCGGCATATCATGAGGCACAGTACGGTACGGATTACTGGGAAATGGTATATGATGAGGAAGGGCGTACCACAAGGGATATTTTTAAAGAAGAAACGATAGATGCATTAATTCAGTATGCGGTATTGTATGATTGTGCAGTAAAGAACGGTATGTCACTTACCGCGGAGGAGACAGCGCAGAACGATGCCTATGTGGAGCAGCTGAAAAGTATTTTGTCCGCAGAAGAAACCGAACGCGGGGGATTTACAACAGAAAATCTCAGGGAGGTTTGTGCGTGGATACGGCTGGCGGAAAGGTATTATGATAAAATGACGGAAAATTTAGGAGTTTCCTTAGACAGTGTAAGGAAAACGATTAACAAAGAGGATTATAAAGAGTACGAGACAGAGTATTTATATCTGGCAACTACTTATTATGACGAGGAATATAATGTTTGTGAAGAAAGTGAGGAGGAAAAGAAAGCGGTCCGGGCTCAGATGCAGGATTACTATGAGCAGGTGTCGGAGGGTATCACTTTTGAAGAACTGGAGAAAAATGATGAGGCACTTGTTCGGAATGTAAGGACATTTCTTGCGAAAGGCGAGGGTGCGGAGGAGGCCTATGCAAAAGCAGCCGCAAAGCTTTCGCAAGGTGAGGTAAGTGAACCGGTGCAGACCGAGTACGGTGTATATTTAATTCGCATGCTTGATGATGAGTGTACCAAAACCTATGAGGCAGTGGTAAAGGCAGAGTATGAGCTGCAAAGAAGCGAAGCCTTTGAGGCCGCATATAAGGTTTTGCTTGCGGAGTATGCGGTAGCTGTAAACGAAGAAGCATGGAGAGACATTGTATTCGGTGCCACCGTAAGTATATTGGAGTAAATGCGCCTAAGCCGTCCTAAGCAGCTTCATAAAATACTCCGTCGGTTCGGATACCGGCAGGGAGTTGTCATAGGCTAAGACAAGCTTACGCTTCGGAAGTGCCTCTTTGGTTTTTATGATGTACAGCTCCTCTCCGGTCTTTCCTTCTACGCAAAAGTCCGGTACAAATGCAATGCCGAGACCGATTTTTGCAAGGTCGATTAACAGGTCGTTACTGCTAAGCTCCACGGCAGGGGCAAGCTCTACCGAGTGGGATAAAAACTGTTCGTGCAGAAATTCGCTTGTGGTGGAACGCTTGGAAAGCATTAAAATCGGCAGGGAAGAGAGTTCGGCAAAGGAAAGCGCCGATTCAGAGTAATCATAGGCAGACTTGTTTGCGATAAACACGTCCGAAAACTCACGTAAGGTTTCAATCTGCATAGAGTTATTCAGTGCGGGGTTCGGAGAGTTTGCAACAATAAAGTCAACCGCATTTTCGGAAAGCAGCTCCGCACACTGTAATGAAGTGGCGTTCATCACCCGCAGGTGTACCTCCGGGAACGTCTGGTGGAACCGGTTTAAATACGGAACAAGGTAGTAGCGGCAGATGGTATCGCTGGCCGCTATGCGCAGCTGCATACCGCCCGAATTTTTTGAGTTGACAAGCTGGTTTTCGCCTTTGGTAATCAGATTGATTGCAGGTTCTATATGCTTAAAAAGCATTTCCCCTTCCTTTGTAAGGGTAACTCTTTTTGTACTTCTTGTAAACAATACCTGACCGAGTCTGCGTTCCAAAACCTTTATCGACTGGCTGACTGCCGACTGGGATATGTAAAGGGAAGCTGCGGCCTCGGAAAAGCTGAGAGTTTTTGCAACATAATAAAATACCTTATATAATTCGTAATTAACGTCCATAGAGGGCTCCTTTCATAAGTGCTTTTACCGGTGTAAGTAAATCCGGATTTGGGTACAGGAAAACAGTAAGAAACATACAGTCTGCCGACGTGTTTAGTATAACAGAAAATGTAAAACTGTGCAACTATCTTTATAAGAAAAACTAATAAAACGATTTATATATATTAATTTTATTTATAAACAAAGAAATGGTATACTGGAAACAACAATGAGGCACAGGATGTTTGCACAACATCGGAAAGGAATGGGTAAGAATGAGCAAAGTAAGAAGAATTTATTCCGAAAAGAAGCCGGAATACGCGGTAAAGGCCGACGAATTGTTAAATGAAATCAAAGAGTATCTGAACATTCAGAATGTAACTGCAGTACGTGTTTTAATCCGTTATGATGTGGAAAATGTAAGTGATGAGACGTTGTCACGGGCACTCGGTACGGTATTTTCCGAGCCGCCGGTAGATTTTGTATACGAGGAGACCTTCCCGGTAACTCCGGAGGATACCGTGTTCTCCGTAGAGTACCTTCCGGGACAGTTTGACCAGAGAGCGGACTCGGCAGAGCAGTGTGTGAAGCTGTTGAATGAGACAGAGGAGCCTGTAATCCGTTCCGCTACTACCTATGTATTATCCGGTAGTTTAGAGCCGGAGGAGGTAGATGCGATTAAGGCATACTGCATCAATCCGGTAGATTCCAGAGAAGCCTCTGAGACAAAGCCGGAGACATTGGAAGCTGTGTTTGAAGATCCGGCTGATGTAAAGATTTTTGAGGGATTTTCTACGATGCCGGAGGCACAGTTAAAGGAATTATACGATTCCTTAAATCTTGCCATGACCTTCCGTGACTTTTTACACATCCAGAACTATTTCCGTGATGATGAGAAGCGTGACCCGTCCATGACGGAAATCCGCGTACTTGATACCTACTGGTCCGACCATTGCCGTCATACCACCTTCCTTACCGAGCTTACGGATGTAACCTTCGAGGAGGGCGACTACACGGCTCCGATTCGTGCCTCCTATGACAAGTACGTGGCAGAGCGTGAGATTTTATATAAGGGCAGGGACGATAAATTCATCTCTCTTATGGACCTTGCACTTGTCGGTATGAAGAAGCTTCGTGCTGACGGAAAGCTTGAGGACATGGAGGTATCCGATGAAATCAATGCCTGCTCCATTATTGTTCCGATTGAGATAACCAGACCGGACGGAACAAAGGAAACAGAAGAATGGTTAATTTTCTTTAAGAACGAGACGCACAACCATCCGACGGAAATTGAGCCTTTCGGTGGCGCAGCTACGTGTCTCGGCGGCGCAATCCGTGACCCGTTGTCCGGCCGCGGTTATGTATATCAGGCAATGCGTGTCACCGGTGCTGCAGACCCGACACTTCCGATTGCAGAGACCTTAGAAGGAAAGCTTGCACAGCGCAAGATTGTTACCGGTGCAGCTTCCGGCTACAGCTCCTACGGAAATCAGATCGGTCTTGCAACCGGTCTTGTAGATGAAATTTATCATCCGAATTACGTGGCAAAGCGTCTGGAAATCGGCGCGGTTATGGGCGCAGCTCCGAGAAAGAATGTTATTCGTGAGACCTCCGACCCGGGAGATATCATTATTTTAATGGGCGGCAGAACGGGCCGTGACGGCTGCGGCGGTGCAACCGGCTCCTCCAAGGCACATACAACCGAGTCGATTCATACCTGCGGTGCAGAGGTACAAAAGGGTAATGCCCCGACCGAGCGTAAGCTTCAGAGACTGTTCCGCAGAGAAGAAGTAGCAAGCCTCATTAAGAAGTGTAACGATTTTGGTGCAGGCGGTGTATCCGTAGCAATCGGTGAGCTTGCCGAGGGACTTCGGGTAGAGCTTGACAAGGTTCCGAAGAAGTATGCGGGCCTTGACGGTACGGAGCTTGCTATTTCCGAGTCACAGGAGCGTATGGCAATCGTGGTGGATCCTAAGGACGTGGACAAGATGCTTAGCTTTGCGGCTGAGGAAAACTTAGAGGCTGTTCCGGTAGCGGTTGTTACCGAGGACCCGCGTCTTGTGCTTGTATGGAGAGGTAAGGAAATCGTTAATATCAAGCGTGCGTTCCTTGATACGAACGGAGCGCATCAGGAGGCAACCGCCGAGGTTACGATGCCGAAGAAGGAAGACAGCTACTTTAGGAAAGGCGCTTCCTATACTGCTTCCCGTATTACGAGAAAGACCGCAAAGGGAGAGACCGTGCTTTCCGGTAAGACCGGTATTAAGGCAGAGTGGCTTTCCATGCTTGCGGATTTAAATATCTGCTCCAAGAAGGGGCTTGTTGAGATGTTCGACAGCTCTATCGGAGCAAATACCGTTACGATGCCGTATGGCGGTAAGTATCAGATGACTCCGGTGCAGACCATGATTGCAAAGGTGCCGGTGCTTGACGGTGACAGTGAGGCGGTTTCCATGATGAGCTACGGCTTCGACCCGTATCTTTCCAGCTGGAGCCCGTACCACGGTGCGGTTTATGCAGTAATTTCCTCTGTGGCGAAGATTGTAGCCGCAGGCGGTGACCATACAAAGATTCGTTTCACCTTCCAGGAGTATTTCCGTCGTCTGGGTACGGATCCGAAGCGTTGGGGCGAGCCGCTTGCCGCACTTCTCGGTGCGTTCGAGGCACAGGTACAGCTCGGACTTCCGTCCATCGGCGGTAAGGACAGTATGTCCGGTACGTTCCAGAATATCGACGTACCTCCGACACTGGTATCCTTCGCGGTAGATATGGCAAAGACCTCAGACGTCGTAACAGGTGAATTTAAAAAGCCGGGTAATGTATTAGTGAAGTTCGCAATGAAGAAGGATGCTTACGAGCTTCCGGATTATGCGGCATTTGCGGAGCAGATGAGTAAGATTACCGGTCTCTCCCAGAGCGGAAAGCTTGCTTCCATGTATGCTCTCGGTGCAAAGGGTATCGCAGAGGCTGTCAGCAAGATGGCATTCGGTAACCACCTCGGTGCTGTAATTTCCGATGCGGTAAACGAGAAAGAATTGTTTGCTCCGGCATACGGTGAAATTCTTGCGGAGGTTTCCAAGGACTGCCTTGAGGCATTGAATGCGAGCGGTGTTGTATACAAGACGGTCGGTACCGTAACCGATGCTCCGGTATTTGTATACGGCGGAGAGACCGTTTCCGTGGAAGAAGCGCTGGATGCATGGACCACTACCTTAGAAAAGGTATTCCCGACCCGTTCCGGTGTGAAGGAGGAAAAGATTGAGCATCCGTTGTTTGATGCAAAGACAGTTTATACCGCAAAGAATAAGGTGGCTAAGCCGCGTGTATTCATTCCGGTATTTCCGGGTACGAACTGTGAGTATGATACCATGCGTTCCTTCCGTGATGCAGGGGCGGAGGTAAGTACCGTTGTATTCCGTAACCGCAACGAGCAGGACATCCGAGAGTCCGTAGAGGCATTCGAGAGAGAAATCCGTAATGCACAGATTCTTATGTTCCCGGGCGGCTTCTCTGCAGGTGATGAGCCGGACGGTTCCGGTAAGTTCATTGCAACCGCATTCCGAAACGTAAAGATTACCGATGCGGTAAACGATATGTTAAAGCAGCGTGACGGTCTGGTGCTCGGTATCTGTAACGGTTTCCAGGCAATCATCAAGCTCGGTCTGGTACCGTACGGTGAAGTGACTCCGCAGAAGGAGGATTCGCCGACCCTTACCATGAACAGCATCGGACGTCATATTTCCAAGTCCGTATATACAAAGGTTGTTACCAACAAGTCCCCATGGCTTATGGAGGCAGAGCTCGGCGGTGTATATGCAATCCCGGCATCCCACGGTGAGGGACGTTTTGTAGCAAGCAGGGAATGGATTGAAAAGCTTGCGGCAAACGGACAGATTGCAACCCAGTACGTTGACCTTGCAGGCAACCCGACGATGGATGAGGACTTCAACCCGAACGGTTCCTACTTCGCAATCGAGGGTATCACAAGCCCGGACGGCAGAGTGCTCGGTAAGATGGCACACTCCGAGCGCCGCGGTAATTCCGTAGCAGTGAACATCTACGGCAATCAGGATCAGAGAATCTTCGCTTCCGGTGTAAAGTACTTTAAGTAAGATGAATGTCAGCTGCGCGAGCGTTGATATTGCTTCGGAGATTTTCTGAAAAAGTCCCTGTCCTTATGCAGCCTGGCTGTGTGGGGCAGGGGCTTTTTGTCGAATAGGATTCGGGTGTCAAATATACCTTTAACGTCCAGGAACTTCCTCTGCATGGAATGTTTCTTGGATTTAACGCAGGATGTTAGATTTTCTTATTACTCCGTTTATTGGTCAGCGATGTCCGAACAGGACGTTCGGACAAGACGACACGTGCCATGGATGGCGCGTCGGAGTCGATCGCATTCCATCAAAGTATCATTCACCGGAGTAATTAGAAAATCTTCATCCGGAGGCAATGACAAGAAACATTCCATGCAGAGGAAGTTCTGGCTATTATATGGCTTTTGACACCCGAATCCGAATAGTAAATCGCGTTTTGCTTTAGCTAAAACTATTGATTAAATCGTACGAAATGAGTATAATAATGATACAGAGAAAGGAAGTGATACTATGTCAATTACTGCAACGGAATTAAAAAATAATCTGGGGAAATATTTGTTTTTATCTGCAACAGAGGATGTATACATTACAAAGAACGGTAAAGTGGTAGCGAAGCTGACAAACCCATATCAGGACAGAGTTGAAGTGGCGAAATCGTTGTTTGGTATTTTACCGAAGGATGCGGATTTGGATAAAGCAAAAGCGGAAAGGTTTGGGGGAGAGTAAGTGAATATTATTTTGGATACCAACGTAATTCTGGATGCCTTTACGTCCAGAGAACCGTGGAATAAGGGTGCAGAAAAAATATTTTTGATGGGTGCAAATCAGCTTGTTAATCTGTATATTACAGCAAGTTCAGCAACGGATATTTATTATTTGCTGCGAAAATATTTGCAGGATAAGGAGAGCGCAAAACAGGGAATTGGTAAACTTCTTATGCTGATGAGAATTTTGGATATTACCGAAAAGGATTGCATTGATGCTTTATCCTCCTCAATAAAAGATTACGAGGATGCGGTTATGGAAAAAGTGGCAATGGGGAAAGGAATAGACTATATTGTTACCCGAAACATTACGGATTTTCAAGCGGGAAGTGTAAAGGCAATCCTGCCGGATGATTTTGTAAAATTAATGGAAAATAAAGGATAGAAAAGGGGCATATCTATGTTAGGTAAATTGAAAAAATGGGCAAATGAAATCTTTATTGACGGCTTATCCGGTATGGCAATGGGCCTGTTTGCAACTCTGATTATCGGAACGATTATTCAGCAGATTGGTACGCTGGTCGGAGGAACGATTGGCGATTTTCTGTTTCAAATCGGAAAGCTGGCATCGGCTGTGACCGGGGCCGGTATCGGTGTAGGCGTGGCGATTAAGTTTAAGGAAAGTACCTTAGTGACGATTTCCGCAGCAACGGCAGGTATGGTAGGTGCTTTTGCGTCGAAGCTGATTGCGGGAGCGGTAGTGAACGGCAGCGTGATTACCCTTGCGGGGCCGGGAGAGCCGTTAGGCGCATTTATTGCGGCATATGTTTGCATTCTGTTCGGACGGCTGGTTGCCGGAAAGACAAAGGTAGATATTCTGGTGACGCCGCTTGTTTCCATTCTGACGGGCTCTGCGGTGGGGCTGCTTCTCGGACCGCCGATTTCAAGCTTTATGACGTGGCTCGGCAGTATCATCAACTGGGGCACGGAGCAGCAGCCGTTCCTAATGGGTATCGTTGTTTCCGTCCTGATGGGTATGATTCTGACGTTGCCGATTAGCTCTGCGGCGCTCGGTGTTTCTCTCGGCCTTTCCGGTATTGCGGCCGGGGCGGCAGCGGTCGGATGCTGTGCAAATATGGTAGGCTTTGCGGTAGCCAGCTACCGTGAGAATAAGATGGGTGGACTGATAGCGCAGGGCGTTGGAACCAGTATGCTTCAGGTGCCGAATATCGTAAAGAAGCCTGTTATCTGGCTCCCTGCCATCGTGGCAAGTGCGGTGCTCGGACCGGTTTCTACCATGGCACTTCACATGACGAATAATGCGGTAGGCTCCGGTATGGGAAGTGCGGGACTGGTAGGACAGATTATGGCGTACCAGACGATGACCGCAGCGGGGCAGAGTCCGGCAGTGGTGCTGCTTTTGATTATACTGATGCACTTTATCGCTCCGGCTGCGATTGCGCTCCTTGTATCCGAGCTGATGCGGAAGAAGGGCTGGATTAAGCAGGGAGATATGAAGCTGGAGGTGTAGAAAATATACGCAAATTCGATTGCTGAAAATGTTGACTTATTACCGAATGTGTTGTATAATGATGATATCGAATTCGATAAACATTTAAAACATAGTTGGAGGTGTGTGTATGTTTATAGAAGAACGTCATCAGGAAATATCGGACATAATCAGAACAAACGGTAAGATTACTATCGCAGAGATTACCGCAAAGTATGGTATATCGGACGAATCCGCCCGGAGAGATCTACGTCTGCTGGAACAGAAGGGAATTTGCAAGAGAACGCATGGCGGGGCAATCGTGATGCAGCAGGTCAGTGTCAGACCGCCGGCAGACCGGGATTTTGAGAAAATGCCTGTCTTTGATAACTACAGAGAGATTTCACGATTTGCAGTTACAAAGATTTGCGAAAACGATATTGTTTATCTGACAGGCGGTTCCTTTGGTCACATTATGGTTTCATTTCTGCCGAGAGATATTCATTACACTGTAGTTGTAAATTCGGTTGATATTGGCAAAGAGCTTCGTGCCTTTGAGAACATTGATGTTTATATGGTCGGTGGAAAGATGAGGCAGAGCGGTTCGATTGTGGATAGCTTTGCAAATGAGTTTGTCAGTCGGCTGCACTTTGATTTGTGTTTCATCACCGGAGTGGGAGTAACCGCGGAATTCGGGTTATCGAACGGTACAGACGAGACAGCTTCCTTCCAGCGTACCGTTATCAAAAACAGTCGTAAAAAGTATTTGGTGATTCCGGGTGCGAAGATTGGTGTAGATTCCTTTGTTAAGGTATGCGATGTAGAAATGTTTGATTCTATTATTACAGATTGGGATTGCGTGGAAGAACAGATTGCGGCAATGGAAGACAAAGGTGTTGAAATCATTGTTGTCGAGGAGCCGAAATGAACCGGGAGCAAGAACTTCGGGGCTCCTTTGATGCTGTGGTAAAAATCTGTAGAAAGCTGGATGTAGAGCCACTGGAGTTTTATGCTGAGAACTGACAGCTATGGAAAGGGACGAGGTACAAAAAAATTCTATTCAATGGTAAGGAATCGGTCCGGCTCTCTAAATCGTACCATTGAAACTACAAAAATACTCTATTCAAGGGTAAGGAATTAATTCAGCTCCAAAATATTACCATTATATTTACAAATTTCCATATTTCAATGGTAATAATAGGCTGTCGCATCTATGCTTTTTTAAATGTAAATGCGACAGTCTTTTTTGTTTCTTATTTCGTTTGCTTTTAATTTCTCTTGTTTTAAATTACATGATGAAACGTATTTGCAGGTGAGAGAGGTAATTTCAGAATACAAATATTTTGCCTTGAAATTAACGCAAAGTGGTTTTATAATGGTGGTGAAAAGAGAAACTGTGACGACAAAGAGTAAATAAAAGTTTGGAAAGGATGCTGCTTATGTCAAAGAGGGAATTGGCAATTCAACTGTTAGATGAAGTACCGGAGTATAAGTTGGGATATGTGCTGGCTTTTATTCAGGGGTTGACTGCGGATGAGAGTAGCGATGACGCATATTGTGAAATGCTTTATCAGGATTATCTCTCTGCTCCGGCAGAAGATAAAGAATTGGTTAGCTTGAAGGATGCTGCCAAAATGTTGGGGGCAAGTTTGGATGTATAAGATTGATATTTCGAAACGTGCCTTAAAGTTTATAGCAAGACAACCGAAGCCTCAACAGGAATTACTTTTAAGAGCGATTAGCAAGTTACCTGCAGGTGACATCAAGCCTTTAAGGGGGCACAAGAGCGTTTATCGGCTTCGTGTGGACGATTTTCGTATTATTTATACCATAGATAATGGTCAGATGACAATTTGCGTTATTGATGCAGGAAATCGTGGACAGATATACAAGAAATATTAAATCGCGTAAACAGGTATGGCATTGTTTCATCAGGCTGTGGCAACCAGGCATTTTGAAGGAGGCTGAAATATGAAGCGGATAAAAGTGCTGTTATTGACACTAAGTATGATATTTTTGATGTTTGGCTGTTCGGGATAGGAGGAATACGAGAAGAAGGACGAAAAGCCGGTAGTGAAAGAAAATTCTGAAACAGAGAGGGAGGACAGAACGGAAGCCTCTGAGACAGAGAAGGAGGACAGACCGGAAGTCCCTGAGACAGAGAAGGAGAACATCCCGGAGGCTACCCCTGCACCGAAGCAGCTCTATACGGCAACGGATACTTCAGGAGAGATAATGCTGGAGGTCAAGCCGGGATTTGCGGCAACGGTTACAAGAAGAGAGAAATATGCGGCTGCGATGGAAGCTGCAAAGGTTATGCTGCCGGATCTTGCTGCATGGTCAGATGGGAAGCTTTCTGTTAAAACGATAACTACAACGAGTGACGGTACAAGAGAGCAGAGCTATACAATGAATGAGAAAATCACGATAGAGCTGTTAGACGAGTATTTTAATCTGCTGGAAGAATACGCTATGGGCAAGGGAAAGCGTAAGTCATATCGTGATTTACAGGCTGACGCTACGTGGCAGGCGTTTTCTTATACCGGAGACGAGGAGATTACGAGGAATGCCGTAGAGGATAGTACGCTTGGTGTCTGTGACCTGTACTTCTATACTAATCTAAAGAAGAATATTTTATATTTTAAATTTCCTGCCGATATCTGCTTTATTGATACCGGAGACAGAATCGGAGGAAGGAAGGCAGAACCGGAAGAAGCAGAGGTGTATGAAAACAAAACCCAGGTCACCTATGAGGTAACACAGACAGGGCTTGACAGCTTTAAGATTACCGGATGGAACCATGTTGCCGGAGATTATATAAAAATCAGTCTGCATCCGGAGCTTTATGAGAAGGGGGACAGCTTTTCACTTAAGGATTTTTCCGCACAGGCAGATGCAGGAACCGGAAAGAAGAACTGTCCGGATTGTAACGGGACGGGAAAGGAACGCTGTACCGGCTGTGGCGGTGACGGGAAAAACTGGGACTCGTTAAACGGAGTATATGAAAAATGTTACAAGTGCTTTGGCAATGGTAAGATGACCTGCGATAAATGTAGAGGTACAGGTGATGTTAACTGTAACAGCTGTAACGGCAAGGGGTATAATGAGAAAACCTGTACGTTTTGTTTCGGAATCGGAAAACAGTGATGTAGGAGCCGCTGTAATCTGCAGCGGCTCCTTATTTTAAAATATTCACCAAAATTCCCTCTTCATTTTTGTCTAATATTCACAAACTTTTTCTCTGCCATGACTCATCCTAAACCATTGATTTTAAAGGGTTTTCCGGCACTTTTTTACTCTGTGCACATTTTATTTTCTATTGCAATCCGTTATTTTTTCTGCTATACTTTACTTACAGACAGTTCATGAGAGTTCTTCTTTTCCTGTCGTGTAGTTCCGGTGAGGCCTCACCATATTTCCGGTTTCATGTACTCCCTTTTGCGGATGGAGCTTTCGGGAGCTCTTTGCAAAAGCAGGGTGCTTTTGCGTAAACATATAAATAGATTACGGTGTAAATATAGATTTTATATACTGTATCTGATGTTCGGTGGTTTCAAACGTGATTTCACTATTTGATATCATTGGTTCAAGACGGACTGCTTGGCTTAGAAGAAGCTGCGAAGCGTGCAGAGATGACAAGTGATGAGTTTCTGTCTTATATTAAACTGCAACATTGAGGTATTTAATTATACCGGAACGGTAAAAATCCAGATAATCTTATATAGATAGAGCTGGCGGAATACTTCTTTTACTCCGCCAGTTCTTCCCATTGTTCCATAAGCTTCTCAAGCTTCTCTTCAATCTCTTCCCGCTCCTTACTTAGCTCCGTCAGTTTTGTATGGTCGGAAGCAATGTCCGGGTCGGAGAGGGCGGTATCCAACTCTTCCATGTGTTTTTCCAGACGTTCGATTTCCTCCTCGATTTTCTTTAAGTCGTTCTGGCGTTTGCGAAGGCGCGCCTGTTCCTCCTTCTGCTTCTGCCAGTCCAGCTTTGTATCGGTGATGCCGGAGTTTCCGGAAAACGAGGCAGACGGGGCTAATACACCGCTTACAGCAGAAGCAGCGGAACCGGAAGCGGCAGAAACTGCCTGAGAGACTCCTCCTCCCTTCCCGTCCATGCCATAGCCGATGCCCTCTAAGTAGAGGCGTTCGGTGAGTTCCTTTTTTTCCAGATAATAGTCATAGTTTCCCGGATAATTTAGGAGCGTCTGCTCCGTCAAATCAAGGATTCTGGTTGCGGTTTTATTGATAAAGTAGCGGTCGTGGGAAACGTACAGGACGGTTCCCTCATAGGCATTAACCGCATCCTCTAAGATTTCCTTGGAAACGATGTCTAAGTGGTTGGTCGGCTCGTCCAGAATAAGCAGGTTCGCATCCGAAAGCATGAGCTTGGCTAAAGACACACGGCCACGCTCACCGCCGCTCAAATCACTGATGCGCTTAAACACGTCATCTCCGGTAAAGAGGAATGCGGCGAGGGCATTACGGATAGCGGTGTTATCCATATGCGGGTAGGTGTCCTGAAGCTCGTCAAACAAGGTCTTTTCGGCGTGGAGCACCTGATGCTCCTGGTCGTAATAGGCGATATGCACCTTGGCTCCGGGTCTGATTTCTCCGGTGTCCGCAGGCAAAAGTCCGTTGATAATTTTAAGTATGGTGGTCTTTCCTGTGCCGTTCTTCCCGATAATGGCGACCTTTTCTCCGCGCTTTATGTCAAAGGATAGGTCTGTAAAAAGAGTCTGGCTTCCGAACGATTTCGAGAGTCCGGTGACAGTCAGCACATCATTTCCGCTCATAATGCGGGGCTCCAGGCGAATCCGCATTTTACTTTGTATCTCGGTCGGCTTCTCGATACGTTCTATTTTGTCCAGCATTTTTTCACGGCTTTCCGCACGTTTGATGGATTTCTCACGGTTAAAGGAGCGGAGCTTTGCAATGACCTCCTCCTGATGCTTGATTTCCCGCTGCTGGTTTAAGTAGTGTTGAATCAGGGTCTCTCTCTGCTGTTCTTTTTTGACGGCGTAGGCAGAATAGTTGCCGGAGAAGGTCCGGGCTTTTGTTCCGTCCAGTTCAACCACTTTTGTTACAACACGGTCCAAAAAGTAACGGTCGTGGGCAACAATTAAGACAGCCCCCGGATAATTGAGCAGGTAAGTTTCGAGCCACGCAATGGAGGCCATATCCAGATGGTTGGTAGGCTCGTCAAGCATAATCAAATCCGGAGAGGTGAGGAGCAGCCGCCCCAGAGCAATCCGGGTCTTCTGACCGCCGGAAAGGGTACATATCTGTTTCTGAAAATCGTCTTCTGAAAATCCGAGACCCTTTAATACGCCTACGACCTCGCTTTTATAAGCATAACCGTTCTGCACCTCGAAGGCGTGGGTAAGAGAAGTATACTCCCGTAAGAGTGCTTCCAGTGCCTCTCCGGCACACTCCTTCATCTCCAGCTCTGTTTCACGGATGCGGGCTTCGGTTTGCAGAAGGTCTGCTTTTACGGAAAGCATTTCTTCATAAACGGTACGCTCCGAGGAAAGGTCCTGATGCTGGGAAAGGTAGCCGATGGTGGCGCCCTTTGCGGTGATTACTTCCCCGGCATCTGAGGAAAGCTCCTTCATGATTATTTTAAGTAAAGTGGATTTGCCGGCACCGTTGATACCTACAATGGCGGCTTTCTCACGTTCATTGATGTGAAAAGATACCTGATCTAAAATGGTAACATCTCCAAAGCTTTTGGTGATGTTTTTACAGGCGAGCAGCATAATAAACCTCCCTATTTTCCTCTGACGGATGTTTTGTGTGTAATCTGTTTGATTTGCTGATTTGACCCTTATATCATCAGATTATACTATAGGAAAAAAAGAAAAACAAGGGCTGGAGGAAGAATGTGGTGGGAAAGAAGGAGAAACTCTTGCGAATTTTTTGAAAATAGGGTATACTTAAGATAAGAAAATGCACGATTTATGTGCGGTTAGTATAGGAAAGGAGCGTGTCCTATGTTTATAGAATTTATCGGTGCGGATCATGAGGTGACGGGGAGCTGTCATTTTCTTGAAATTGCAGGAAAGCATTTGCTGGTAGACTGCGGTATGGAGCAGGGGACGGATGTATTTGAAAATCAGGAGCTTCCGGTAAATCCGGGAGCGATTGATTACATTCTTCTGACACATGCCCACATCGACCACACGGGACTTGTGCCGCTTATGTATGCAAGGGGATTCAGGGGACAGATTTACTCGACAGGCGCGACGAAGGAGCTTTGTGATATTATGCTCCGTGATTCGGCTCACATTCAGATGTTTGAAGCGGAATGGAAAAACCGGAAGGGAAAACGTTCCGGTATGCCGGAGGTGGAGCCGCTTTATACCATGGAGGATGCGTTTGGCGCAATGAAGCTCTTTATTCCCTGCGACTACGGTGAAAAGATTAAGATTGATGACGGAATAACAATTCGTTTCACCGACGTAGGGCATCTCCTTGGTTCCTCCAGCATCGAAATCTGGGCAGAAGAGGCTGGAAAGCAGGTAAAGCTTGTTTTCTCCGGAGATATCGGAAATAAGCACCAGCCGATTTTAAAGGACCCGATTGCTACAGACCGCGCGGATTATGTGATTATGGAGTCTACCTACGGTGACCGTTCCCACGGTATGGAGAAGGTAGACTATGTGAAGGATTTGGCGGCAATTATACAAAGGACGCTTGACAGAGGCGGAAATGTTGTTATTCCGGCATTTGCTGTAGGCCGAACCCAGGAGCTTTTATACTTTATCCGGAAAATTAAAAAAGACAATCTGGTGCATGGTCATGACGGGTTTCCGGTGTATATCGACAGTCCGTTAGCGATTGAGGCTACTACGATTTTTCATAAGAATGTCAACGGATATTTTGATGAAGAAGCAATGGAGCTCATAAAACAGGGAGTTAATCCGATTTCTTTTCCGGGGTTAAAGACAGCGATTACGAGTGAAGAGTCCAAAATGATAAACTTTGATGCCGAGCCGAAGGTGATTATTTCCGCATCCGGTATGTGTGAAGCGGGTCGTATCCGTCACCATTTAAAGCATAATCTGTGGCGTCCTCAATGTTCCGTGGTGTTTGTCGGATATCAGGCAGCGGGTACTTTGGGAAGAACGCTGTTAGAGGGAACACCGGATGTAAAGCTGTTCGGAGAGCCGGTGGAGGTGCGCGCGGAGATTTGTAAGCTGGACGGTATCAGCGGTCATGCGGATAAGGAAGGGTTGATTCACTGGGTAACACAGATAGAGAATCCTCAAAAGGTCTTTGTTGTACATGGAGAAGACTCCGTATGTGATTCCTTTGCGGCGTGTCTGAAGAATGAGTATGGTATGGATGCAGAGGCACCGTATTCGGGTCACTGCTTTGATTTAATTCAGGGTGTCTGGTTAGAGCAGGCAGAGCCGGTCTATGCAAAGAAGAAGGAGAAGGCAAAGAAGCGCAAGGTAGAGGTGTTCGAACGGCTTCTTGCGGCAGGTCAGCGGCTGCTTAGCGTGATTCACAGGAACGAAGGCGGAGCAAATAAGGATTTGGCAAAGTTTGCCGACCAGATTAATATGCTGTGTGATAAGTGGGACAGATAATTTTGTGAAAGTAATGGTATGTGTGTGTAACAAAAAAGGAGAACGGCGCGGTAACCGTTCTCTTTTTGTCCGTTTATTATTCGTTTAAAAAGTAGGTAACGATAACCGGAACAAGTCCGTCCTCATCGTTTGAGATAGTAATGACATCCGCTGCTTCTTTGACTTCCCTTTGTGCATTTTCCATGGCAACACCGATACCTGCATATTGTAACATGGTAATATCATTGTAACCGTCGCCGCAGCAGATGCACTCCTCGCTGGTCAGACCGAGAGAAGGAAGGAGACGTTCCAGTGCATGGGCCTTATCCACCAGAGGCGGCATGATTTCAAGGAAAAACGGCTCGGAACGATAAATGTTAAGTACACCGTAGTAGCGCTTTTTCAGTTCCTCCGTAAGCGGAGCAAGCACCTCCGGCTCGCCGCTTATCAGGCACTTGTTTACCGGAAAGCGGATGGCATCTATAAAATTTTCTGTCTGAAAAATCTCACGACGGTTAATCCGTGCCTCCAGCTCCATGTATTTATCCACACGTGTACCTGTAATCACATTATCCTGCGGGTCATACGTAATCATACCGACTCCCTTTTCCTTCGCAATCTCATAAATCTGTGGAATAAACTGCTGCGGGAGAGTATGATTATAGATAATCTCGCCGGTGGAATAACGGACAATCCGTGCACCGTTATAGGAGATGACATAGCCGCCGTATTGTCCCAGCCTGCATTCCTCTGCAATGGGTTCTATACCGGCGGTAGGTCTGCCGGAAGCGATGACTAAAGTATTTCCTGCTGCCTGCATGGCATAGAGCGCATTTTTTGTGGCAGGGGTCACTTCTTTATTGGAATTGGTTAATGTGCCGTCAATATCCAGTACAAGAATTTTGTGTCTCATTTGTAGAATACCTCTCTTAAAGTTGATATAGTTTTGTATATTTCTCGGTTAAATACCTAATATAGTAGTCCGGGTTGAATTCCTCGCCGGTTATTTTTTTTAATAATTCATTGGTTGGATATACAGCCCCGTATTTGTGAATGTTGTCTCTCAAAAATTCGCGTACCGGAACCGGATTTCCTTCCTTTAAATAATCGGCAAGAGGTATTTTTTCTTCCATATAGTGATAAATCTGTGCGGCAATGGCCGAACCGACAGCATAAGACGGAAAGTAACCAAAACTGCCGAGTGCCCAGTGAATGTCCTGCAGAATCCCTTCGGAAGCATTCTTCGGAGTAATACCGAGATAATCATTGTATTTTTTGTTCCAGAGCTCAGGAAGCTCTTTTACGGTGCATTTCCCTGAAAAAATCTCTTTTTCCAATTCATACCGAATCATTATGTGTAACGGATAAGTAAGTTCATCCGCCTCAGTACGGATTGGACCGGGCTCTGCTTTGTTGATACCGGAAATGAAGGCATCAAGAGAAACATCATGAAGCTCCTGCGGAAACGTTTCTTTTAATTTCGGAAATAAAGGTTCCCAGAATTCTCTGCTTCTGCCGATCATATTTTCATAGAAACGGGACTGTGATTCATGCATGCCCATGGAAATGCTTGAACCGGCAGGTGTACCGGTCAGGGCATCATCAACTCCCATTTCATAAAGTGCATGGCCGGTTTCATGAATTGCCGAAAAGATACCGCTTTCAAGGTTATTGTCATAAAAATGATTGGTCAGACGAACGTCATGGTTGTGAAACGCAGTTGTAAAAGGGTGTTCGCTTTCTGCAATTACACCGCGGTTAAAGTCAAATCCCAGATAGCCCGAAAGATAACGGCAAAAGCCGCGCTGAATTTCCGCCGGATAATAGCGGGCATTGTAGGACTTGTTAATCAGGTCATTCTTTTCGGATACTTTTTTTAAAAGAGGCACAAGGGCATCCCGGAGCTTTGAAAAAAAGTCATCCAAAACCTTCGTAGTAAAGCCCTCCTCATATTCGTCCAGCAGAAGGTCATATAAATTATCCCCCCTTTGAGCCCGGTACGAGGCAAAGCGGCGGGTAAAATCAATAAGCTTTTCAAGTATTGGGGCAAAATCTTCGAATTTGCCGGTAAGCTTTGCACGGCAGTAAACAGTTTGTGCCGTTGCACAAAGCTCGGAAAATTCACGGTACTCACCCTGCGGAATACAGGATAGCTTTTTATACTCCTTTTGAAGCAGCCTTACAACTGCCTGCTCGGATACATTAAGTGTATCCTGTTCCTTTTTGGAAGAAAGCTTTTTAATTAAATCGCGTACTTCATCACAGACCAGAATACAATACGCTTCTTCGGATAAGATACCGACTGATTTTGCGGTATATTCGGCTGCCGCCGGGGGAGCAAGGGTTTCCATGTCCCAGGAGAGCAGGGCAAGGGCAGTCTGATAAGCATGACTGCGTTCAAGATAAGGAAGTAACTGTTCATAAAACTTATTCATAAAAGTCCTTTCCGTGCACAGGCACATAAGCCGCGATAAGCGTGAACTTCAACTATATTATAGCATTATTTCATTCATCTGACAAGAGATAGCAAAATTAGGTGCTGACAAAATGCTTTGATATAACAATTATGCTGCAAAACGGAATAAACTATGCACGGCAGGGGAATAATGGAAACGACAAGGAGGAATTGGAAATGAGTAAGATAGTACGGATTACCGGAAGAGAAATATTGGATTCCCGTGCCAATCCTACAGTAGAGGCAACAGTTTATCTCGAAAACGGAAGTAAAGGGACGGCAGCAGCTCCATCCGGCGCTTCCACCGGTGCCTTTGAAGCAGTGGAACTAAGGGACGGAGATAAACAGCGTTACGACGGAAAAGGTGTGAAAACTGCTGTGGCTCACGTAAATGAGGACATTGCAGCATTATTAACAGGCAGGGATGCCTTTTATCAGGGGCAGATAGACGAGGCAATGCAGGTATTGGACGGAACCGAGAATAAAAGCAGACTCGGTGCGAATGCGATACTGGCGGTCTCACTTGCGGCTGCGAAAGCAGAAGCCGACGGGTGCGGGCTTCCGCTGTATCGTTACATCGGAGGAATAAACGGAAGAAAGCTCCCGATTCCTATGATGAATATTTTAAACGGCGGCCGTCATGCAGGAAATAATCTGGATGTACAGGAGTTTATGATTCTTCCGGTGGGGGCGGAGCGCTTTTGCGTAGGCTTAAGACAGTGTTGTGAGGTGTATCATGCGTTAGAGGGACTTTTAAAGGAGAAAGGGCTCTCCTGCGGAATCGGGGATGAAGGTGGTTTTGCCCCGGATTTGGAGAGTGAGGAGGAAGCAATAGAGCTGATTCTTTCGGCGGTTGAGCGTGCGGGATATACGGCGGGAGCCGGAAAGGATTTTATGATTTCTCTTGACGTAGCGGCATCGGAGTGGAAAGAAGAAAAGAAAAACAGCGGACAATTTTCCTACCGTCTTCCGAAAAAGGATACGGTATTTACATCGGAAGGGTTGATGGAGCACTGGGATACGCTGACCAGAAAGTATCCGATTTTCTCACTGGAGGACCCATTGGATGAAGAAGACTGGGACGGATGGAGAATGCTGACACAAAGAATCGGGCAGAGGGTGCTGTTAGTAGGGGATGACTTATTTGTGACAAATCCGAAGAGATTACGGTATGGAATTAAAAACGAGGCGGCAAACGCAATATTAATTAAGCCGAACCAAATCGGGTCGCTTTCGGAAACAATGGAAGCAGTCAGGCTTGCAAAGGAAAACGGGTATCAGGCAATTATGTCACATCGGAGCGGTGAAACCGAGGATACTACAATCGCAGACTTAGCCGTCGGACTCAATACGGGATATATAAAGACCGGGGCACCGTGCCGGGCTGAGCGTACCGCGAAGTATAACAGGCTGCTTTGGATCGAGGAGCAGTTAAGGGAAATAAGATAAGAAAAGAGGGCTGCCGCGCGCAAGCATACGTGCGACAGCCCCCTGCATTTTGTTATACGCCACCGACCGGTACAGGCTCGGAAAGTCGGTATCGGTAGTATTTGATGATGTTTCCGCTTTCAAGTGCGATTTTTTCCGACGGAATTAGATTAATATCCCTGACATAAGGGATGGGATAGTATATTGTGAAGTTCTCTGCGACCGTGGAATCAAACGGTAACAGAGGAGTATAGCTTTGTTTGTCCATGATCCGATGCCTCCCTTTTCTTCAGTATAGCACGAAGAATTCGGGAAAGCAAGGTGCGGTTACGCTTTTTGTATTCGTTTTTGCATTTCCACAATCGGCAACGGCATAAGAGAGAGGATGGCTACCACACACCACGCACTCCGGGACAGAGGCGTAACCGAAAAAATCTTTGCTGCGAAAGGAAAAGTAATTACACTGATTTGTAAAAAGGCACAAATTACAAATGAGAGCAAAAGCTTCGGATTAGTAAAAAAACCGATTTCCGCAAGCGGATGGTCGCTTCGCATATGAAAGGCATGCACAAGCTGTGACAGACTAAGTACCGCAAAGGTCATTGTGGAACCTGCGTGAAAAAAGCGGTTTCCGAGTACATAGGCAAGCAGTGAAATTCCTCCTATCATGGCACCCTCAAAGGCGATTTTAAAGCCTAATCCATCGGCAAACAGGCTCTTTCCGGCATTGCACGGCGGACGCTGCATAACATCCTTTTCTGTCGGTTCCACGCCAAGTGCCGCAGCCGGAAGAGAGTCGGTAATCAGATTGACCCACAGTAACTGAACCGCAAGTAACGGCGACGGCATACCGAGTAAGAGTGCCGCAAGTATGGTAATGATTTCACCTATATTACAGGAAAGCAGAAAATGGACCGAGCGGCGGATGTTTGCAAAGATTCCGCGTCCTTCGCGCACTGCGGCAACGATTGTTGAAAAGTTGTCATCCAGAAGTACCATATCGGCTGCTTCCTTTGCAACATCCGTGCCGCCACGTCCCATAGCACAGCCGATATCAGCTGCCTTTAGAGCCGGTGCGTCATTGATACCGTCTCCGGTCATTGCTACGACTTCACCGCGTGCCTGTAAGGCACGGACGATTGCAACCTTATGCTCCGGAGCGACTCTGGCAAAAACGCGGCAGGTTCCGACGCACTCGATTAACTCCGCTTCGCTCATTGCGGCAAGCTCTTCGCCCGTAACCGGGCGGTCACCCGGTGAGCAGATGCCTAAGTCTGCCGCAATGGCACGGGCCGTAAGGGCATGATCACCGGTAATCATGACCGGGGTAATTCCGGCCTCCCTGCAGATACGTACACATTCACGTACCTCAGGACGAGGCGGGTCCATAAGACAAAGAAAGCCGAGCAGAATCAAATCGCGCTCTGCCTGATTCGCGGGAGTATTCCGGTCCAGAAGCTTTCTGCAGGAGGTATCTGTCAATGGGCGGTAGGCGACAGCCAGAACCCGGAGTGCGCGTTCGGCACATTGATTACAGTAATCGGTAAGTGCTCTGTGAAGGGGTGCGGTAAGAGGAGTCATTGCGCCATTGTCATATAGGGAGGTGCAATGTGACAAAACAACCTCCGGGGCACCCTTACAAACCAGAAAGGCATATGTATCCTGTGGCATGGCAGGAAGCGGGAAAATGTTACTTCCTGAAAGGAGATGTACGGTAGACATACATTTTCTGGAGGAATCAAAAGGATATTCGGCAAGGCGTCTGTATCTCGTGTCCGGCATAGGATTGCACAGCGAAGCCTTTTTTGCGGCATTTAAAAGTGCAAGCTCCGTCGGATCTCCGTTTCCGGAACCGCCTGATTCAAAATATGCATTATTACATAGTGCTGCACATAAGAGGAGAGGTTTCGCCTCCGGCTCGTTTTCGGCAAGGGTCTTTTTCCCGTTAGAGAGCTCTGTGACGGTCATGCGGTTTTCTGTCAGAGTACCGGTTTTATCGGAGCATATATAGGTGGCACTGCCCAGTGTTTCCACAGCGGCAAGATGGCGGATAACCGCTTTTTTCTTTGCCATGCGCTGGACACCGAGAGACAATACAATGGTGACGATTGCGGGCAGACCTTCGGGAATAGCAGCCACGCCCAGACTGACAGCTGTCATAAACATTGTAAATACAGGACGTCCCTGTATGGTTCCCAGAAGAAAAACAAACAGGCAGATGGCAAGTACCGTGATTCCGAGAAGCTTTCCGGTATGGGCAAGATGTTTTTTTAAAGGAGTGTCGGGTGAAATGTCCTGCTGGATAAGGTCAGCGATTTTTCCCACCTGTGTCCGCATCCCGGTATAGGCAACTACAGCAGTGGCATGACCGGAGATAACAACAGACCCCGCACTAACCATATTGATTAAGTCTCCGACCGGAGTTTCGGCAGCAAGTCTGCAGTCTGCGCATTTCTTCACCGGTTCGGATTCACCGGTAAGAGAGGATTCGTCGACGCGAAGCTGTTCCGCCTGTAGAAGGCGGGCATCGGCAGGCACCATGGAACCTGCCGAAAGTAAAATGATATCACCGGGAACAAGTTCCCTTGCCGGGAGCAGTTTTCGCTTTCCGTCGCGGATGACCTGTGCTTCCGGGGCGGAGAGCTTACGCAGAAGTGCCAGGGAATGCTCTGCCTTTGCCTCCTGTGCAACACCAAGGACGGCATTAACCACAACAATAATCAGGATAATCAGGGGTTCGGTAAAATCCGCATTCCCTTCAAACAAAGAGGTGAGAAACGAGATGAATGCGGCACCTAACAAAATCAGAATCATAAAGTCGTTAAACTGCTCCGCAAAACGGGAAAGCAGGCTGCGTGGCTTCTGACCGGATAGTTCATTATAGCCGTAGTCCGTAATTCGCTTTCTTGCTTCTTTTTCGGATAAACCTTCTTCCCTGCTCTGCAAAGCATACAGTGCGTCCTGAACAGAAAGGGTGTGAAGCTTCATAATAACCTCCTGAAAGTATAATCAAAAAAATATATGTCACAAGGCAAAAAGGTATGACAAACCGTCTGGTTTCAAGGCTTTGGTACACTTTTTTAATCAAAATTCCGTTGTTCAAATTAGACAAAAAACGACAAAAAATATGTGAAAATTCCCGATATTTACAAAAGAAAAAAAGTATAGTAAGATTTTCTTGTCTGATAATATTATCTGATTTCATTTGGATATCCCGGTAGAATTCCAGTAAAAATTGTAGGTGAAGGTGAAGCATGAAAATTGCATTTTGGAGCAATGTCAGACATCAAAGCGGCGTTACATCGAGTGTAGCGGTAATAAGCATATTGTGGGCAGAATTATATGCCGAGGAAATTGCGGTTACGTCAAACCATATCTGTAACGGCAGTCTGGTAAAACGGCTGCACGGTGGCAGCGAACAGGAAGAAAAGGCGGCACGAAGGGCATATTGTTATACCCTGGGTGAGCCCGAATATTTTCGCATGCTGTACGGAGGGAAAACGAAGACGGCACTTTGGTTGAATGACAGTTTATATTATTTCCCGATGGAGGGAGAGGGGGGAGAGTTGTTTTACGACACAGGTTTAAAAGGAATAGAGAAACAGATGGGAGACAGGGAATATCTGATTATTGACACTGCATGCGGCTGTGGAAGCAGCTCGCAAAGAATTTTACAGGAAGCGGAAATTACGGTGGTACTGCTTCCGCCCGAAAGGGAAGGTGTGGATGCTTTTTTTAAGTCGGAAACTCCACTGCGGGAAAACAGCTTCTTTATTTTGGGAAATTACCGGTCGGTGCCGCCGTATTGCCCGTCGAATCTTGCACAAAAGTATAAAGTACCCCGCGAACGAATCGGACAAATTCCGTATAATTACGGATTTGAGCAGGCAATGCGTGAAGGGAGCACAATTGCATTTATTGCCGGGAATCTGAACTGTTCCAAACGAAGCAAGGAATATCATTTTATTCGTTGTGCAAAAAAGACGGTGGAGAGCTTAAGAAAATACGCAATCAGCAGGAGGGATGAGTTGTGCGCAGACTACGTAAAAGTGTAAGAAGGAGGATATTATATGCAGTGCTGTTTGTGGCAGCACAAATAATTCTTTTTTTTGCGGGGCAGATGACTTTTCGGTACACGGTATGCCAAAGATACGAATCGCTGTTAAATGAGAAGGATGCCGTATTAACGGCCGCGGGACGTATGGTTTATGTTACGACAAAGGATGTAAAGGCGGGAGAATGCTTTACAAGAGAGAATGCGGAGGAAAGGTATCTTCTTTCCGAACAGAACCCTGAGTCGCTGGCAAAGGAGGTATTCGGTTCTGTTTCCTGTGCGGACATACCCGCCGGTGTTATCCTGAATACAGCTCTTTGTTGTTCGCAGGAGTTATCCGCAACGGAAAGAGAATGTGTATTTGATGACATTGGGCAGACGGAGCGTTTTGAGGATTATGCTACGGTGGATGTAAGGCTTCGATACCCGAACGGAGAGAATTATTGTGTTCTGAAGCAGAAAAGGCTGCGAAGGACTGAGGGAAACACAGAAGAGTGCCGCTTTATTCTGACCGAACGGGAGCAGCTTATGATGAGCGGAGCACGTTATGATGTACAGCTGTACGGAGGAGCGGAACTGTATCTGGTAGGCTTTACCGAGGAACGGCTGCAGGAGAATGCAGAGAGCGGTTATATCCCGCCGGTACAGATAATGCTGCAGATACAAGAGCTGGACAATGAGAAGGAGCGTGACCCGGCAGGGTGGTACGAACAGCGCCGGGCATTGGAAGAACGTCTTTCGGAGCATGTAAAGCAGCGAAGAGAGGGTTTGCTGTAAGGAGGAAGAATTGCAAAGGAAAAGAGTTGGATTTGCAGGCTGTTACAGCCATGATATCATTTTAATTCTGGCGAAGGTATTAAGCTGTGTAGGAAAGAAAGTGCTGATACTGGATTGGAATGAACAGCATACACTGGGTGCATCTGTTCCGATGCCGGAAGAGCTGTCCGCCGGGAATGAAATCGTAGAATATGACGGGGTGTTTTTTACGGAACAGATTACGGATGCGGAAACGGAAGCGTCGTATGATGCGGTATTGATTGATTTTGGAATGACCGGTCGGAAAAAAGAGCTGGGGTGCTGCACGGAACTGATTCTTGTGACGGATATGCTGCCGCATCACATAAGACGGCTGTCCGGAGCAGAGCTGCCGGGTGAGCTTGTGAAAGAATGTATTATTAGGGATGCGGTCGAAGGACACATTGCCGGGAAAAAGGAGTTAAAAGAGTTTTTTGAGGCTTTTCCGAACCGCATGGAGTTCTTTGTACCACCGGACCGCCGGGATGTAGAGAACCGGTGTGTGTGTGAAACATTATATGAATATAATATAAACCGTGCATCCCCCGAGCTTCAGGGAGTTATTTATAGCATAGCCGGACTGCTTTATCCGGAGTTCTCGGAACGGGAATTTCGTAAAAGACTAAGACATAGGGAAAGGAGACGGTATCATTGAAGGTTGCAGTATGGAGTCCGACACCCTTTTCGGGGAGAAAAAGCACAAATCTGTTACTTCTGGCATTGCAGACAATTTGGGAGGAGGGCGGTGAACAGCTGGTCCTGCATGCGGATGCGGGGGGAAGCGGACCGGAGCATTTTCTGTTGTCGGGAGGGAACCGGAGCCGGATGATGAAGCAGATGGAGTTCGGTGTGGATTTGTTAAATAAGCTGCTGTACTGCAGGCGGTTTGATAAGGCTCTGGCAGTAAACGCGGCGTATACGTTCGCAGGCGGAAAGCTGCATATACTTCCTCCGGGAAACAGTTTCTTTTATCAGGAAAACAGTGCAGAGGCTGCAGCTGCGACAGTCGGTATTATGAGACATGCCGCTGCGGAATTTCAAAACGTATGGGTAGAGCTCCCGGCGGGATTGTCGGACTTTTCGAGACAGGTTCTTTCCGCAGCGGATATGGTAATTATTAATCTGGCACAGAGTCCGTTTGAGCTTTCAAAGGCGGAGCAAATACCCACATTTCGCAGAGAGCTCTTTGTTGTGGGGGCTTATGAGCAGAGATGTGTTTACAGCAGGCGTAACCTGATGCTTCTTAACCCCCGGTTAAGAGGAAAATGTGTGGTAGTGCCGTATTGTGCGGATTATCTGGCTGCCTGCTGTGCCGGAGAGGTTGAAGCATTTTGGGAGAGAGGCTGCAGACAGGGAGAGGAGGAAATCACGGACCCGTTTTTCAAGGCGGTAAAGAAGGCATACCTTGGATGGAAACGGTGTCGTGCACAAGTACCTTAATATGAATAGGAGAGGAAAAAGAAAAGGAAAGCGGCCGGAGTTTGAAACGATTGCACAGGTCACGGAATATATACGAACCGCAATAAGGGAGTGTATGGAGGGCGGTATTCCCTCCGGACTTCCGGCAGCGGAGAAGGAAAAGTATCGTTTACAGGTAAGGCAGTTACGGAATGCACTCCGCGCCTGTGTATACGGAGCGGGAGGAGAAAAGGAATATGTAAAGCATTATATATTGCGCGAGCTGTTAAGAGCCGATTTGACAACGGGGGAAATAGAACGTTTGCTGCCGGTGTATCAGCCGGATAGGCTTTCTTTGGCCCGGAAATTTGATATTCTGCTGTTTCTTTGGATGAAACGGTACGGAAAGGACGGCTTTTTACGGTTCTGTGAAAAATGGAGCCTGCCCGGTGAGGTAAAGCGGGAGGATGGAGTATATTTTGAAATTACGGCTGAGGATATTAACCGGATTTATGATTCGGAACATCCCGTTTTAAGTAGTCAGGAGGTCATGAGACTGATTTGCGATGCAGTGTATGAGGGCTTTGGACACGGTGTCATAGACCGGCTGAGAGATTGCAGAATAGACGGAATATCCGGCGGCGTTTCCGGCCTGCCGGAGCAGTTTTTCAGATACGGGGAAGGGCTTGGAGGTGAGTTTGACGGGCAACATGCATATGACAGCATATTTGTTATGATACACGGAAATACAGTGCGTCTGTCCTTCCTTAGTTTTGAAAGTGAACAGGAGCTGCGCAGAGTTACAAAGGCGTTGCTTCGTTACGAAGCTCCGGGGGAATTGTCACATTACCGGCCCTATATGGTCAACGATATGAAGGACGGGAGCCGCGTATTTGCGTGCAGACCTCCGTTCGCGGAATCGTGGGCATTTTTTGTGCGGAAATTCGACTCTACGGAAGAAAAGCGCCCGGAGGAGCTGATTTTGGGAGAAGGTGCAGGGGAAGTGATACAGGCACTAAAATATTTTGTGTCGGGAGGACTGCATATTGCCATTACCGGTGCACAGGGCAGCGGCAAAACCACACTTCTAAAGGCACTGGTCAGGTACATCAATCCCAAATACAATCTTCGCATCGAAGAATCGGTATTTGAGCTGTGGATGAGGAAGGAGTTTCCAAAGAGAAATATTTTGTCCTTTCGCGAGACAGAGAGTGTTAATTCGGCAGAAGGTCTGGATGCCTTTCGGAAGACGGACGGAAACTGTCTTATGATGGGAGAAATCGGAACAATTCAGGCGGCGGCATTAATGATAGAGCTTAGTCAGGTCTCGGAACAGCAGTTGTTCACCCATCATGCGATGACGACGGATAAGCTGCTTGGGTATTTCAGAAATGCACTTCTTCGTACCGGAACCTATTCGGATGAGCATATGGCGAGTGAGCAGGTGGCAGAGGCATTCGATATCCATGTGCTCTGTGAAAAGGATTTAAGCGGAAGGCGGTACATAAAAAGTATTTCGGAAATTGTTACCATGGACGGAGGCGGCGGCAGGATACTGTATCAGTACGTAAACGGGAGATATGAGAGAAGAAATCTTCCTTCCCAAAAACTGTTAAATCGTATGCTGGAGCGGATAGGAGAAGGAAATGAGGAAATACATGATTTTTTTGACGGAGGTGTGGAGGTATAGCGAATTATGTGATGCCGGTGCTGTATCTTATTACAGTATTTTTAATCGAGTATAGGGAATTTCGGAAGAGAAGAACGGAATATCGGGAGTTGGAGCATTTTGCGGAGTTTCTGTCTGATCTGAGGTTTGAATTCTATCTCTGTAAAAGTGTAACAGAGTCTATTTTCCGGGCGGCGGAGCGGGTGCCCGGAGGTCTTAGAAAAACATTGGAGGAGATATGCTTTCTGTTAGAGAGTGAAGACGCAGGAGACACGGTGGCTGAATATCAATATCCGGGATATCTAAAGTACCTAAAACTATTTGTGATTCAGTGCCGGAGTGCGGTACAGTACGGAAGCGGAAAAAACAGTACAGAATCGGCATTTGTCAAAAATATGACGGAACTTCGCAAGGATGTTCAAAATGAATGCTATAAAAGAGCCCAATCGGGGTTTTTGTTCGCGGGAATGGGGATAGTGGCAGCGGTGCCTGTTGTGTTTCTGCCGGTAATCAGACGTTTTGGATGTGCAACAATGGAGGAATTGAAATCGTTTTATGAAGGAAGCTTCGGAAAGCTGACCGCAATGGCAACCGGAATCATAACTCTGTGTTGTTATGCACTTGTAATAATCGTGAGAAAGACAGGAGGCAGGGCAGAACAAATAGCAGGAAAGCGGCTGGCGGCAGCGGATATCAATCGAAGCGGTACAGAGTACCGGATGATTTGTATAATAACGGGGATTTTTCTCTCTCTTTGTATGGTATGTCTGATGAGAAAAGCACCGTTTGGACAGAAAATAATTGCTGCAGCTATTGGATTCTTTGTCGGAGCCTTCATGACGGCAGGCTTTTACAGGTATCTAGGTTATTTACGAAAACTTGGAATGGGAGGAGAGGTTCTGGGTCTGCAGTCCATGATTTTATTGCTGGTGGATGTTCCGGATATAACTATTATGCAGGTGTTGGATGCGTTGGGAGATTATGCGGAATTGTTCCGAAAGACAGTGCTGCGGTGCGCGGACAGTTATGCCGCAGAGGATGCCAGAGCATTGGAAAGGATGTATGAGGAGGAGGAATATCCTGCCTTCAGACAGCTTGCGGGGCGAATTGCAGTCAGTGAACAGGTCGGACTTGCACGGGCATTTTCGGAAATTGCTGCGGACCGCCAATTTTTCAGAGAGCAGCAGCGACTGGAAATGGAACAGGAGTTAAAGAAGAAAGCGGCAAATGCACAGGTTGCGGCATTTTTCCCATTGATGTTTCTGCTGTTTGCCTATCTGATTTTTCCGTTTTTAGCGGTGAGTCTTGGACAGATGGGAGAAATTTTAAAAGAGATGGGGCAATTTCATTACTTTTAGGGGCCGTATATAAAGAAGCTGCGGTTTTTCGGCTTACAGATTGGTTTACGGGAAGGAAAGGCAAAGGATGAATAACGGATTAAAGGCTTTGCTGATTGCGGCATCTACAATTATTACCTGTATTATTGTAGGACTCGGATTTCAGATGGCAAGAGAGGCAAAGCAGATTGGAAATTATGTTGTTGAAGAACTGCATCAATATCGTACCGCGGCGGAAGAACGGGATTATATGAAATATGATGCCGTGACTGTATACGGTAATGATGTAGTAAATTTGATGAAACAGGAATTCTCCGGAGAGAAAAGTGGTCTGAGGATAACGGTAAAGGAAGGAAACACAGGCTACTCCTATGAAAACAGCGAGGATGTAAAAAGGGCGCAGGATGCAGAAACGGAGGAATATATTGTGCCGACATCGGAGTATACGGGAGAGGTAGTCAGAAATGAAAATGAAGTAATTGTAGAGCTCATATTTCAGAAAAACAGATAAAAGGAGAGAATCGAATGAATAACGGATTAAAGGCATTATTAATTGCAGCGGGAATCATCATCACATGTATTGTGGCAGGGCTTGCTTTTCAGAATACACGTGAAGGAAAGGCACAGGCAAGCAGTGCATTTGCACAGTTTAATACGACCATGAGCGAATATCAGGATCTGGGAAAGTCAATGTATGACGGATTATTGGTATCCGGAGCCGAGGTACGCCGTTTGATTGATAACAGTATTGCGGCAAAGGAGTATTTGCAGATTAAAGTAATAACAGGCGACGGAACAGAGAAAAGCTATGTGTATGAGTCTTTTGATGAGGAAAATAAAAAACTTTTGGGGGAAAGCAGAGAGCTTCCCGGTGACGATAAGGGAAGCAGCGGATATATTAATTCGCGTGCGGTTTTTCTTGGAAGAATAGTAAAGGATAAAAACGGAATCATTGTGCAGATTACTTTTGAGCAGCAGTAGCAAAGGAGCAGGGAAGGATGACGGAAGGAACAGAACATGCATTAGAACTGGTATCCGGCGGTGTGCTGTTTTGCATGGCGATATGGATGCTTTTGATATTACATACTTCGTTTGTAAGGCAGACAGAGTCAATGTACCGAATGCCGGAATGTATTATTATGTTTGAAGAAAGCGAGGAGGAAGCATGGAAGCATTTGGACGAATGATGGCCGCATTGATTAGCGGGAGCTGCATTGTATTGTTCCTTGTCTTTTCGCAGACGGCGTCGGTGCACTGGCAGAAGAATGAGACGGTACGCAGCCTGAGCCGGGCTTATGTGGCGGAGGTGCTGGAACGGGGGACGGTGCTGCGTACCGAATGGGAGGTGTTTGAGGCAGAGCTTAGAAGGCTCGGAGAGTATACTGCGGAGCTTACTGTGTACGAGAGAAGACGGTATGAGGGAGAAGAAGGGAGAGTTTATTTATATGGGAAATGGGAGGAAGACACGGAAGAAAAGAGATTTTCCGGGGGAAGCTATCTGAGACTCACGGTAACAGAAAAAGGGAGAGGAAATCCGGAAACATTTTTATACGGAGAAGGATGTACATTCATTGCGGGAGGGAGGATATCATGAACGCATTGGAAAAGGCAGTTGATGTTATTATTGCGCTGGTGTTACTGTTTTTTATACCGCTTTTGTACTATAAGGGAGGAGAGAATGTTTCAAAAGCAATTCTGGCAGGACAGGCGTGCGAGACTTTTTTAAAACGTATCAGCACGGCAGGGGAGATATCCCGACCGGTGTGGGAAGAATTCGAACGTTCCTTACGACGGTGTGACTGCTTCGAGTATGAGCTTCGGCGGGCACGCATATTATTTGAGCCGGCTGCGGAAGCCGGAGGTGTTGTGGAGAGAACCTATATCAAAGAAAAGGAAGAGCTGTTTGAACAGGTAGTCACGGAAGGAAAAAGCAGGCTGCAGAACGGAGACAGACTGTGGCTCACCATATATGCGAACCATGTACCGGCGGTATATTTTGCTTCTGTGAGGGCAGGTGAAGAGTATTCATGAAATGGTATCACTTCGGACTTTTTTTCGCACTGATTGCCATGACTTTTTTTACGACGGCACAGATTCGCCTGATTACAACAATGAAAAATGAGGAAATCAGGAGAACCGAGTATGACTGTCTTGTGGCGGCTACAAATGCGGCAGTGGCGGCTGCTTTTACCGGAGCGGAAAACAGGATTACAAAAGCAGGACTGATACAGGCGGAAGAGGCTTTCTTTCAAACTCTTGCAGTGTTACATGACGGTATACCGGATGCTGCGGGAAGAGCGGCATGGAAGCAGTATGTTCCGTGTCTGGTGGTTTTTGACGAGGAAGGGTATTACAGATACTGTTATGTATCGGGACAAGGGTATGTATGGTCTGAGCTGACACCGTATCAGTCGGGAGAAATACAGGAAAGCTTTTTTTCGGAAACGGAAGAAATTCTTTCACAGTATCACAGCGTGCATTACACTTCCGCAAAAAAGTACAGAATGGAAAAAGCGGAAAGAGGAGTCTGGGAGCAGGGCTTATCAAAAGCATGTGTATTTGCACTGTATGCGCCGAAAATGTCCGGATTGGGGAAACATGAGCAGGAGTATATTTTGTATGCGGCGGCGCATCGGGTAAAGGAAGCCTATCCGGTAACGGAAGATAATTATTGTCATCTGTCTTCCTGCGAGCAATGTATAAAGCAGGAGGTGATTGCACGTTATGCATCCCAGAAGGAAAGTGCAAAGGCCGGGGCAATCCCCTGTGAAAGCTGTATGAGATAAATAAGACAGAGGAAGGAATAAAGTCCGGTTTCTGCCGGAAAATGCACATTGATAATTGAATAAGAGAACAAAGGCGCAGATAGATGAGGATGGTTATCGAGAAGTTACGATTAATCCGTGGCTGAGTCAGGAAGAAAGAACCTTTGTTATTGCTCATGAATGTGCACATCTGATTAACGGAGATGATATGATTAATACGCGGCCTCAAGGGCATAATAAACCAATTTGTGAGCAGCTTGCGGACTACACTGCAGCAGCATTGTTAATGCCGCTGGAAGATGTGTATGAGTATCTTGAGAAGATAAATTATCAAAAGCTGACTGCTTCTAAAAGAGTAAAAGTGATTACCCAGCTTAGTGTCAGATATGAGGTTGAACCTGTAGTAGCATTACGGAGGGTAAAAGAAGTATATATTATTAAGCAGAATAGACAGATGCATTGATATTATTATAATAACTGTCAATGGTATATCAAAACTAAATGAACTACGAAGAGTAAGGGATAGAGCACGTCTGCTTTATCCTTTCTTTGTTGTTTTTCTTTACATAATGGAATACATATAAACTAAATTAAAATTTTCTCTAATTTATGTAGTCTGCCTATTGAAATTTTTATCCGGAACTATTATAATAAAACCAATCAAGGAGGGATTCACATATGAAGCAAATGAAGAAGCAAATGATTTTTTTCATAACAGTATTACTTGCAACACTTATTACGACTACCTTTGCCGGTTGTGCAGCTTGTAATGAGTCGGCTACCGGTCCGGTTACACCGACTCCCATTATTACAACAACGATAACCCCTACTCCTACAGAAGAAGCAGCGCCTGCTTTTACTCCTACGGTAGAAGTAATACCTACAGAAACATCGGATGCTACACCGACGGAATCTCTCTCGATAACAGCGACACCGGAGCTTACAGAGATACCAACACCTACCAAAGAAGCAGCACCTGCTCCTACCGAGGAGGTCCTCCCGACAGATGCTCCTGTAATGACAGAGGAACCTGTACCTACGGAAGCTGTAGTAGCTCCTACGGAAGCACCTACAAGTACAGTGGCACCTACATCTACACCGGAACCGACAAATACACCGATTCCTACAAGTACCCCTGTACCGACAGCTACTCCTACACCAAAGCCTACTGCAACACCAAAGCCAACACCTACACCAACACCTGTACCGGTAAAGGGTATTGTAGCAGGAGATTATGTGACGTTTGGCAGCTATCCTCAGAATCTTATTAAGGAAGAGGATTTAACAGAGGATATTGTTAATGCGGAATATGACAAATACGGTATTGCCGTCATAAACGGCGAGAGATATTTTTCCGGTATAACCGAGTATACCTTTGGTCTTCCGGCAGAATATTCCCTGAGAGACCCTTTCAGAATCTATAGTAAACTGGAACCGGTTGAATGGTTAGTCCTTGAAGTCAAGGACGGAAAAGCCTTCCTCCTTGCAAAGGATTCTCTTGATGCAGAAAAATTTGATGAAAACTATGACATACAGCAAAGAAGAAATGAAAATTTCGGTGGAGAACATTATGACTACCATCCTACATGGGAAAGTTGCACACTTCGTACTTGGTTAAATAGTGAATTCTATAACCTCGCATTTACAAAAAAGGATAAAGAAAGTGTCCTTTTAACCGAGGTAAAGAATACTCCGAATATGTACCGTGGGGATGACTCCGGACCGGATACAATGGATTATGTATATCTGTTAAGTGATGCAGAAGCAATAAAATATTTTGGAGAAGAATGGCTGCGTACATGTTTTGTGTGGGACCCTCCGGCAAAGACTGAGCAGCTTTGTACGCCGACTGAGGTTGCCTTTGCCAGAGGAGGATATACGGAATTATTCAGTTATGGGGAAGTTGTTGCATGGCATGACCCGTACAGCCACTGGTGGCTCCGTACCACAGGAGGCTTTGAAGACGGTCCGGTATATATGTACAGTAATGGATTCTTGATGGCTGACGGGACCTATGGTGACAGAGCCTATATCGGTGTCCGTCCTTGTCTCTGGATTGATGTAGAAACTGCTGACGTAGAAAAAGTAAAGTAAAACTGAATGACTTACGGAGAGTAAGGGATAGAGCACTTCTGCTTTATCCTTTATTTGTTGTCTTTTTTTAATGAATTACACAAAAACTTAAACACAAAGTTATCTAATAGGTATGATATTTTGTCTAAAAATGACTTTATATAAAATAAACAGGATTGGAGGAAGATGATGAAGAACACCGGAAGAAGATTTATTGCAGCGTCTGTATTAGTATTGACGTTATTATCAGTAATGATTCCCGTATTGAACGCAAAACCGGAACAGGTACTCGGTGCAAACCAAATCTATGTGGAAGGACTCGGAAAGCTTACCTATATGGGGTCTCACGGTGGGCAGGATGCCTATATGGATGAAAACAGGAACATGATAATACAGGGAAGCTTTCACCATAATCCAAATGCAACCTTATCCTATCATACCAGTGATTATTTTCTGACAGTGGATAAGACGTATGGTACTCCCAAAAATCAGAAATGTGTACCTGTACCTGTGACTCCTTACGGTGAGGACAAGGTTGTAGGAAATGAAATAATCTGTTCCTTTATTATTCGCCGCAGTGACCTTGAAAGAGCTCTGGATGAGCTTTATGGAGACGGTGCGGCAAATGAAAGAGCACTTACGCCATATATAAGCTCACGTTTTATTTTAAAGAAACGAAATAATCCGGGTGAAGAATGGAGATATGATTACAGCAAATATTATGATTCCAAAGCCGATATACTTAAAGCTGCCAACTGGTCAGGAGAAACGGTACAGACCTTTGAATCCTGTTATGATACCCAGCTTACCTTTAATTTTGTTAAGTATAACATCACCATAAAAACAAACCCTGCCGAGGGTGGTACCGCATGGTGCGATAAGGATGATAATAAGGCATATGGCGGTGAAGATGTAAAGCTATATGCAAATCCGAATAAGAATTATAAATTCAGGGGCTGGACAGTAGAAAGTGGCGGTATGAGTATAACAAATGCAGGCAGTGCTGTTGATGCAGGCTTTAATATGCCAAATATGAATGTAGTAGTAAGAGCAAATTTTGAATATGTCGCACCGCCACCGACAATAAAGCCTATAGCTACACCTACACCAAAACCACCCGTTGTAGTTCCCCCCGGAGTAATCGTCCCACCAACAGCTACACCAATACCGGTATATACTGTAACAATAAATTATAATAGTAATTGCGGCACTGCTTATAGTAGTACCGAGGCATGTTATGCCGGAGAAACCGTATATTTATATGCAAATGCCTATGAAGGGTACGATTTTGGCGGCTGGACAGTCACACAGGGCGGAACCTTAACGGGACTTAACAGAACAAGTGCCGAAACAAGCTTTGTTATGCCTAAAGGGAATGTTGTCATTAATGCCGGCTTTAGTGAGAGATATTTTCCGCCAGAAAATATAGATTATTACTATAGAGATATTTATTACTATACAACGGATGCCGGATATACCATGAAACAGATTTATGGAAATGACGGTGCTCTGGCGGTTGGTTCCGACAGCATCACAAACAGCTACTATACAAGACTGGACACCTATTATGATATATACTGGGAATCAAATAATACTGCATGGTATTATATCCCGTCAGGTACGAAAGCCCTCTATGTCCATCCATATGTATATAAGGGATACTATGTTGATACAGAGAGCATAAAATACATAACGGAGCTGACCTTTCCGGAAACTCTCGGTCCATATACCGTAACGAGTATCGGTGGTGGAACGAATAAGTACCGTACTCGCGATTCCATCAGGAGTGTTTCCGGTTATCCGATTGAAGTTGGTACTTTTGATAAAAATGGCTCTTATTCATATTACGATTACTACGGCTATACCGAATCGAACCCTTATTATCATTATAGTTGCACTTCCCGACATAATGCGCAGTATCACTATGGTGTTGTCGGCAACGGAGATATTACAAGTAAAAATACCATAAACCATTCATATTCTTCAGGCGGAAAATCTACTCATGAATACAGAGAAGAAGAAAAAAGCTACTATGTGTATAACACTACCTTAAAATCCGTTACAATACCAAGTACGGTTACAATGATTGAAGATTATGCGTTTTACAACTGTCAGGCATTGGAAGAAGTAAAGGGCGGAGAAAATGTTACCGGTATCGGAAAATATGCCTTTGCTTGTGCAGAGACGAGAGACTATATAATAAGTGAGTATAAAACAGGGACTTACCTTCCCGAGTATTATGCTTACAATTATTATAAAAACGCAAATTACTATTATAACGACTCTACATCCAAAAATGTACCTACAGCAGCAATGATAAAGTGGAAGGAAAGTGTAAAAGTCCCGGACTATTGTGCTATGGCATCATTCCCAAGGTTAGGCGTTATTGGTAACTACAGCTTTTTCCTGAGAAATAATTTAAAATCGGTGGTACTGTCAAGTTCCGTATATCAAATCAATCAAAACGCATTTGCGGGATGTGAATTAGAATCCATAGAAATTCCGCGAGCAGACATAACGATTGAAAACGGTTTTGATTACATAGGAATTAACAGAGTAAGCTGTAATTACGGAGCAGCAGCCACACTCGGAACAAAGGGAGCTGTAGAGGATAAAACACAAATCATTACGGTACCGGAATCAAACGCAATGTCTTATGGACTGGAGCATGATAATTATTATGCGCTACGGGCAGGTCATAAGATAACGTACCATAAAAATGCTGCTCCTGCGGAAACATATTGCTCTACTGCCATGCTCCGGATAGTAGCCGAAGGTTATGTATTTACTGATACTATTTACGACAATATGTTTACGCCTCCTGCAGGAATGAAATTCCTCGGCTGGACAACAAATGCCGACGGAAGCGGAGCAAAGTATTACCCCGGAGACATACTTAATGTAACAGCTCCGTTAAACCTCTATGCACAGTGGGGACCGAGTACAAAAACCATTAAATATTTACCGAATGGCGGAACGGGCTATATGGCTGAGGACGTATATCAAACTGCGGCGGCAATGGAAATAGTTACATTAAAGGCGAACACTTTTACCCGAAGAGGATATGAGTTTGCCGGATGGAGCCTTGCTCCGAATCCGGGAGTAACGGATACCATTTTTTGGGACAAATCAAAAATTGCTCTTACGGTTGAAACTCTCACACTGTATGCACAATGGACTCCGATAACGTATACGGTGAAAGTCGGAACGGATGATTATCGTAATACAACACAGGGCTTTGCCACATATACCATGCAGCTTGATAAGGAATTATCTCTCGGAATAAAGGCTGCGAAGACATATACGGTAAATTATGACATAAACAAGGATATCTCCATGAGCACACAGCCGTTCTATGTCACCGTGCCGACTACTGAACATACGCGCGCTTCATTAGCATTTTCGGGCTGGCGTCTGTACGAAGATACAAACGGAGACGGAAAAATCACTTTACCGGAGGATAAACATCTTGATACATTCAGGGCAAACACTACAGTAAAGAATCTTACCTCAAAAAAAGACGTTACGTTGTATATTTTTCCGTACTGGGGTGGAAGCGCATCCTATGTTAAATTACCGGAAATCACCTGTACAGGCTATGACCTGATTGGTTATACCTCCGGAACAGCCTATGCTCCGGATACATTTGCTACGGAAGCACAGCTTTCAAATGCCGTAAAAAGTAATATTCTCGTTATGGCTCCGGTAGGAAGCGGTGCGAAATATCAGCCGAAAACAAACGGAGAGAATTTGTATGCTTATTACAGGCCAAAAGATTATAAGGTGGAGCTGGTTGTTGATATTCCGGGAGCTAAGCCGGGTGACATTATTCAAAACCAGTCGGCGGTCACTATGACCTTTGATGAAATAATCCCGAATGTACAGCCGCCGGAATCTTCCCACTATATCTTTTTTGGGTATTATACGGAGCCGGGCGGAAAAGGAAGGAAGTACTATGATGAAAGAGGTATCGGATTAAAGGAATGGAAGGAGGAGGAGGAGAGTGTAACAAAGCTCTATGCACACATGATATCGGAGGTAACGGTTAAGCTTTGTGGCAGAGGCGCCACAAAGCAGGAGCAGATGAGCGTTGTAATGACATATGATAAGACAGGACCGGATGTGATTCCACCGGAAAAGACGGGCTATAAATTTAAGGGGTATTATACAAAGACAAGAGGAAACGGGACAAAATACTTTGATGAGAACGGTAAAGGCGCAACGGTATGGACAGAAACCGACGTAGATACCCTGTATGCGTGTTGGGAACAGAACCCGGTTGAACTGCCGGACAAGGATGCTACCGGTGTACCGGAAGCAGAACCCGGAGAAAGAGTACAAATACGGGCGGAGCGGAAGGAAAGCGAGGTAGAGATATACGCGGATGATTATAATGCTTTAACAGATGCCTATACAGATGCCGGACCGTACCTTGTTTCAGATATTGTGTCGGACGGAAGGCTGGAGGCAGCAGGAGGCATCCCTTCCGTCGAAAATGTGGCAATGCGGGCAAAAACGGGAGCATGGATGTTTTTTTGTACACTGGAAAAAAAGAGCGGCATAGATATGATACCGGCATATGTTACCGTGCCGTACCGTATTCAGTATGAAAACTCGGAGGATGAGTCTCTGGTAATCAGTGAGGTGCGGAGCGAAACCGTAACGGTTATGGTGCCGAAGGCATGGTCTTATTGGATTGTGGAGGAAGGAGGACTATATTATCCGGAGAAGGTCTTCGTGGAGAATGAGGCCTTGAAGGACAAAAGAGAAGAGCTTTTTGTTGCATGGGATACGGAGGACGCGGTAAAGAAGCCTTCGTATCAGCGTGGGATTTACGGAGAAAAGGAGGAGCATCTTGCATGGAGACACGTTGACGGAAACGGAATGCCGTGTCTTGAGATATGGATTGACAAAGAACAATATATCATCTCAAATGTTCCGGATACAGAGCCGGAGGTGGAAGATTATTTATCGGTTGTGGCATACAATGCGGCATGGGCGGATAAGACACAGTTTGAAGCAAGAAGTGATTTACTTGCCGTGGACGGAATAGCAGTGCTTTCGGATGCATGGTCGGGGGAAGGAAACGGTGCTGCACCTGATACGGAAGGTGTGGATAAAATACGGCAGGCTATCCCGGAGACCGTATACTCCCAGATTTATAAGGGCGGGATTTCTTTAGCTGTAACGGCAAAGAACGGACGTTATGAATCAAAAGCAGTGGTAAAATATGTGGCAGCTGAAAAGAATGAAGGAAGAAATATAGAGCAGGCTGTGACATGGGTCAACGAGATAAATATTCATACGCCGGTAGTTTGTATTCCGGAATTGTGTGCAAAGCACGATGGGATGTACCAGTGTGAAGAACTTCCGGAAGAAAGTACGGTGCTTGTTCTGGATGAGGAAGGAGTTCACTCGGATTTTACGCTGCACATAAGTAATACCGGATATCATTGCGATAAACAGGGGTACGGAACAAGGTCTTATACAAAGTATCTGGCCGTGAAGGCTGGAACGGAGCAAAATGAAGTGAATTTCCCGTTTGACGTATGGATGGATGTTGGAAATGATAAGGAAAAAGAAAATGATGTTCTTCTTGATAAGGAAACATGGTATACACTTGGCACAGAAACACAGAGGTTTTATGTACCGTTTTGGACTACGGAGGGGGTATATGATATTAAGGTACGCTCTGTAGCAGTGAATGTGACAGCGGACGCAGACAAAACGGAGAGATTGAGAAATTCTGTGACGGAGCATTATGTGGCGGTAAATCAGGTACAGGTGTATATTACCGGACGGCTTTATGATTTTACGGTATATAACGTTTCCGGGACTTCTGCATGGAAGGAAGCGGGAGAGGGAGCCGTTTATACGGTAGGAGTAAAAAATAAAGAACAGGATAGCCGGACTACACTTCCGCTTCGTACCGGGGTGCATCCGAAATATAGAAATGCAGGAGGCTTACCTGCCGGAGGTTCTTTTTCGTTCCGGTTAAAAAGTGTAGGCAGCTTTTTTGAGAACGGGACGAAGCTGACGATTTATCCTATATTTCTTCTGTTAACAAAGGAGGGACGAATCCCGGCAGATGTGTATTTTGAGGAAGAAACCGACCGTGGAGTATTTTTAAAAAAATGGAATCATACAGAGTATGCCTGTCAGCTTTTTGCAGAAACAGATTCCGTAGCAGGGAAGGATACGGCACTCAGAGACTGGTACGGAACCTTTTCTCTGCCGGATGCCCTGTATATTGCCGAATACGGAACAGATGTTTTGGGGTATCAGAAGCGGTATGGGCTTAGCTTTACGGAGGAGTTCTGGATTTACGAAGAACGGCTGCTGCTTCAATTTGAGATTCGGATCGAAAATAAAAAGGGTGAGGTGTTGTATTACGGAAAAATACCGGAGAGAATAAAAAATAATATCTGGTGTACGGAAGCCGGTGCAGGAGAGCGTGCCGACAGTGCAGGAATGCGGTATGAAATCCGGGGCGGTGAAGTGGCGGTAATTTATCCGGGAGAAAGTGCGGCAGGGGATTACACCGTTCACGGAATCTATTAGAAATAGCAAAGGGGTGTCGTGCGAACCGCGTGACCCCTTTGTGACATCAGAAATAAAGAAAAAGAGGCTGGGGAACAGCCTCTTTTTCCGAGTGATATGCTATGAGGAACATATCACTCAACGTATAATAGGGTGGGAGTAGAAAGTGTTTTATCACTATCCGAAAATTAATATATCATGTGGTTGTGAACAAAATATGGATAAAATGTAAACAAATTATGAACGGAAAAACGGAGAGAAAAATGCAGCGGAAAAAGGAGTTTTTCTTGCTTTCACGGCTTGAAAAACGTATAATGATAGTAGTTTGGTGACAGGCTATTTGGGATATGTCTTATTTGTCCAAAGATAAGTCGGATGTGTTATGCGGAAAGGAATGTTATGGATTACAGGCTATTGGCGGATATCGCAATGTTAGCGGGAGAGATTATGCTGCAGGGAGGAGCGGAAACGTACCGGGTGGAGGATACCATGCAGAGAATTTTAAATACATCCGGTGCGGAAAAGACAGAGGTACTGGTTATTTCCACTGCTTTAATGATAACGATAGACGACCCTTCTGTTGCAACAATCAGTAAGATGATGCGGATAACGACCAGAGGAACGAATCTCGGAGATATTTGCGATGTAAATGCTTTATCACGTAAATTTTGTAATGGTGAAATTACACCGGAGGAAATGTATGAGGAGTTAAAAAAGCTTGGTGAAAGAAAGCTGTATTCACCTGCGGTTTCTTATTTGTGTACGGTAGTAACGGTAGTGATGTTTTCTATGCTTCTCGGAGGAAATGCTACAGACGCTTTGTTTGCGGGTGTGTCGGCACTGATTATGGTATTGTTCCGCGTGCTGTTTGAAAAGCGTGGGTTAAACCGGTTTATGCATCATATGGTGGCACTTGCCTGTGCAACATTTTTGCTGACGGTATCACAGGCATTGTCCCATGTGAATATAAATATGGAGCTGGTTGTTGCGGGAACTGCCATGCCGTTACTTCCGGGAGTTGCAATCACGAATGCCATAAGAGATATTTTACAGGGAGATTATATTTCCGGTGCGGCACGTGTGACGGAGGCGATTGTACGCGCGGTATCCTGTGCTGTGGGAATCGGTATCGGACTTTACCTCGGAAATCTGGTGACAGGGGGTGTGCTATGAGTCCGTTTGAAATTTTGTTTCAGGTGGGTAGTGCTTTTTTTGGTGTTATTACGCTGGCGGTGCTGTTTCAGGTGCCGCGAAAGTATTTGCTATTTGCCGGAATTACCGGAGCAGGCGGGTGGTTTGCAGAGCTGATTATGATGGAACTGACCGAATCACCGGTTCTTGCTTCGTTTTCAGCGGCCTTTTTTGTAGCGGTGCTCTCACAGGTGCTTGCAAGAATACGGAAGGCTCCGGTTACAGTGTACCTTGTTACGGGGATACTTCCGCTTGTTCCGGGAGTCGGTATGTACCGTATGGTGTACTACCTTTTGCAGGAAAACAATGAGTATGCGTCCTATTATTTTTCATATACGTTACAGGTAGCGGGAATGATTGCACTTGCCATTTTTGTGGTAGATTCATTTTTCAGGGTATTTTATCGGAAGAGAAAGTGAGGAAGACATTATGCGTATCGGCTTGTTACGCCATTTTAAAGTGGATTGTCCGCATAAAAGGATGATGACATCGGAGGAGTTCAGAGAGTGGTCGGAGAAGTACGAGCACTCCGGAATCCTGAAAAAGCATGTGGAAATGTACGGAATTAAGTGGGATATCTGTTATTCCAGTGATATTCCGCGTGCGGTTGCAACAGCAAAGGAGGTGTACAGCGGCAATATTTATGTGGACAAGCTGTTGCGTGAGGTGGATAATGCACCTTTTATCCATACGGAACGTCTCAGACTTCCGTTTGTGCTGTGGCATATTTGCGGAAGATTCGCATGGTATTTTAAGTCAAAGAGCCAGCCGGAGAGCATTGTAGGTACAAAAAAACGTATCCGTGCCTTTTTACGGTCAATTGACTGGTCACAGGAAAATATTTTAATTGTCTGTCACGGTTTTATGATGTTTAATATATGTCTGGAGCTGTTTAAGCTTGGCTTTCAGGGGACAAAGCTCCGCAGGGTAAGAAACGGTATCCTGTATCAGTATGTAGGACAACGCCCGCAATTTTCACAGAAAGAGCGAAACGAAAAGCGCAGTTATACGCGGCTGCCACGCTGATACAAAGGAGAGAGTATGAGAATCACGGTTGTTTGTGTAGGAAAGATAAAAGAGAGGTTTTTCTCGGATGCCATAAAGGAGTATGAGAAGCGGCTTAGCCGGTATTGTAAGCTCTCGGTTACAGAGGTGCCGGATGAGAAGACGCCGGACGGAGCATCCGAAGCACTGGAGGAGCAGATTAAGAAAAAGGAAGGCGAGCGCATCTTAAAGGCAATTCCGGAGGGAGCGTATGTGATTGCTCTGGCTATAGAAGGTAAGCAGCTTTCCAGTGAAGAGCTTGCAGAGTTTGTGGAGCGTCTCGGAGTAGGAGGAACCAGCCACATTGTGTTTATTATCGGTGGTTCGCTGGGGCTTGCGAAGGAAGTGTTACAGAGAGCGGATTATTTGCTCAGCTTTTCGAGGATGACCTTTCCGCACCAGCTCATGCGGGTGGTGCTTCTGGAGCAGCTGTACCGAGCGTATAGGATTATAAACGGGGAACCGTATCATAAGTGAGGATAAAATATATGGCAAAGATTGATGCTGCGACAATAGAGAAGCTGGAGATTCTTTCAAAGCTTACCTTGTCAGGTGAGGAGAAGAGAAAGGCTGCGGAGGAATTAGAAAAGCTGCTTTCTTATATGGAAAAAGTAAATGAGCCCGATACGGACGGAGTGGCTCCTCTTTTGCATAGCGAGTCGGAGAAAAATGGATTTCGTGAGGATGAAGCCGGCAATCCGAACGGCAGGGAGGCTTTGCTTGCCAATGCCCCCGTACAAAAGGACGGGCAGATTGTCGTGCCGAAAACCGTGTAAGGAGGGGTGGTTATGGAGCTTTTACATATGAATGCAGCGGAGCTTTCCGGGACAATCAAAAGCGGAGCAGTCAGCGTAGAAGAAGCAGTTACATGCTACAGAGACAGGATTGCCGGGACAGAGGCGAAAATCGGTGCCTTTTTGACGATAGAGGATATGCAGCTGGAACAGCGAATCAATGAGGTACAGAAGGGTATCCGGGGAGGGCGTTATACCGGTCCGCTTGCGGGGGTGCCGCTTGCGGTAAAGGATAACATTTGCACCAAAGGCTTACGGACAACCTGTGCTTCTAAAATGCTTGAAAACTTTATTCCGACCTATCATGCCACTGTGATAGAGCGGCTTGAGGCTGCGGGCATGATTGTACTCGGAAAGACCAATATGGATGAATTTGCCATGGGAAGTACAACAGAGACATCTGCATTTCAGACAACAAGAAATCCGTGGAATGAGGAGTATGTACCCGGCGGCTCGTCAGGAGGCTCCTGTGCGGCAGTGGCGGCAGGAGAGGTGCCTTTGGCACTTGGCTCCGATACCGGCGGTTCCGTAAGGCAGCCTGCGGCATACTGCGGGGTGGCGGGATTAAAACCGACCTATGGAAGAATATCAAGATATGGGCTGATTGCTTATGCTTCCTCTATGGACCAGATAGGGCCGGTGGGAAGAACGGCGGCAGAGTGCAGAGCCTTATACGAGTGCATTGCAGGCTTTGATGAAAAGGATGCTGCGACGGCAAAGAGACAAGTGCAGAAAACATTCGGAGACGGTAAAAATGTGACGACGGAAGAACGGCTTGAACGAATCAAAGGGATGCGGTTTGCAGTACCGGGGGAATATTTCGGAGAGGGTACAGGCACCGAGGTTCGTGAGGCGGTAGAAAAGGCAGCGGCTTTGCTTGCACAAAACGGTGCCGTTGTGGAGGAGATATGCCTGCCGATGACAGAGTATGCCGTAGCGGCTTACTATATTATTGCCTGTGCCGAAGCGAGCTCCAATTTGTCCCGCTTTGACGGTGTAAAATACGGCTATCGTACCAAAGAGGCAGAGAATCTGCATGAGCTGTATAAAAAAAGCCGTTCGGAGGGCTTCGGGGAGGAGGTAAAGCGCAGAATAATGCTGGGGGCCTTTGCGTTAAGCGAGGGGTATTATGATGCGTATTATTTGAAGGCGTTGAAGGTAAGGCGTTTAATTAAAGAAGAATTTGACAAGGTATTTTCTTCTTATGACTGTATTTTATCACCGACTGCACCGTCTACCGCACCGAAATCCGGAACAAGCCTGTCTAATCCGCTTCAGATGTATTTAGGGGACGCGGATACGGTTGCGGTAAATCTGGCAGGACTTCCTGCAATCAGTGTGCCGTGTGGGTTTGATAAGGCAGGGCTCCCGATTGGGCTTCAGTTTATCGGGAATTCCTTTTGTGAGGATACTCTGTTTGCGGCAGCGGAAGGCTATGAGGAGCTGCGCGGAGTCTTTCCGGCGGCGTGGAATACGGCGGCTGATAAGAAAACGCAGGAAGCATCAGATATAGAATCCGTAAGGTTTGCAGAGGAGGTGTGAAAAATGCCACAGAACGGGATAGGTACCGGAGAAAGACAGTATGATACCGTTATCGGTCTGGAGGTACATATTGAGCTTTCTACAAAAACAAAGATTTTCTGCGGCTGTTCTACGAAATTCGGTGCACCTCCGAACACTCAGACCTGTCCTGTGTGTACAGGGATGCCGGGAAGTCTTCCGGTGCTGAATAGGAAGGTAGTAGAGTACGCCATAGCACTTGGACTTGCAACCAACAGCCGTATTAACAGACGGTGTCTCTTTGACCGTAAGAACTATTTTTATCCGGATAACCCGCAGAACTACCAGATTTCCCAGCTTTATGTGCCGATTTGTGAAGAGGGACATCTGAAGATTAGTACAAAAACCATCCGCATCCACGAAATGCATATGGAGGAGGATGCGGGTAAACTGATACATGATGATGCTGCGGGAGTATCTTTGGTGGATTATAACCGGAGCGGCGTGCCGCTCATAGAAATCGTGTCGGAGCCGGACTTTTGCAATGCGGAGGAAGTAATCGCTTATCTGGAAAAGCTTCGTATGGTTTGTAAGTATCTCGGAATATCCGATTGTAAGCTGCAGGAAGGCTCCATGAGAGTGGATGTAAATCTTTCGGTAAAGAAAGCAGGAAGCAAAGTGCCCGGAACGCGCACCGAGATGAAGAATTTAAACTCCTTCAAGGCGATTACCCGCGCCATAGAGGCAGAAGAAAAGCGGCAGATTGCACTTTTGGAAGCAGGGAAGGAAGTGGAGCAGGAAACCAGACGTTTTGATGACGGTACAGGCAAGTCCTACCCGATGCGTTCTAAGGAAGATTCAAAGGATTACCGTTATTTTCCGGAGCCGGATTTGCCACCGGTATTTATTTCAGAGGAATGGATAGAGGAAGTAAGGAGCAGACAACCGGAGTTCCGGGAAGAAAAAGTGGCACGTTTTCAAAGGGAATACGGCATTCCGGCATATGATGCGGATATTTTGACACAGTCGGTACAGCTTGCAAAGCTGTTTGAGGAGACAGCAAGGCTTTCCGGTCAGCCGAAGAAAACCGCCAACTGGTTTATGGGAGAGCTTTTCCGACTTGTAAAAGAAAGAAATCTGGAACCGGAAACGCTTCTTTTTTCGCCGAAGCATGCGGCGGATTTGATTGTTGCGGTGGAGGAAGGAAGGATAAATCAGGCGAATGCAAAGGAAGTATTTGAAAAGGTGGTAACTGAGGATGCAGAGCCGCTTTCGTATATGGAAGCGCAGGGGTTAACGAATCTGTCGGATGCCGGGGCACTACAGGCGGCAATCAGGGAGGTCATTGCGGAAAACGCAGGTATTGTGGAGGAATACCGCTCCGGCAAGGAAAAGGTATTCGGTTTTCTGGTAGGACAGGTAATGAAAAAGACGAAAGGGAAGGCAGCTCCCGGTCAGGTAAATGAGCTGTTAAAAAATGCTCTGAGGCAGAGGATATTGAAATAAAAATGAAAAGCGATTCTTTGAAAGGATTCTATCCCGTTTTTTCTTGACAAATGCGGACAGGATTGATAAAATACACTTTGATATGATACTGTGAGAAAGAGGGGGACTTTATGAGCCGAATGGTTTTGTCGATTCTGGTGGAAAACACAGCAGGCGTACTCAGCCGTATTTCCGGGCTGTTCAGCCGTCGAGGCTATAATATTGACAGTTTGTCCGTAGGCGAAACGGAAAATCCGAAGTATTCCCGTATGACCGTGGCAGTCAGTGGTGATGACGGTATTTTGGAACAGATTCGTAAGCAGCTTGCCAAGCTGGAGGATGTAGTGGATATCAAGGAGCTGCTTCCGAACGATTCGGTATGCAGAGAACTGGTATTGGTAAAGGTGCAGGCAAACCAGAAGGAGCGTCAGGCAGTGATTTCCGTGGCGGATATTTTCCGTGCAAAGATTGTGGATGTGGCTCCGGAGTCTCTTATGATTGAGCTTACCGGAAACCAGGCAAAGATCGATGCCTTTATCCGTCTGCTTGAGGGCTTTACGATTAAGGAGTTTGTGCGTACCGGAATTACCGGTCTGGTGCGCGGTGCAGGCGATATTGAGGACTATATCGCAGATTAGTTCTGTATAATGCTTGATTTTGAGCGTACGACGCATTATTGCGCATACCATATAAAAACTTAGGAGGATATTACAATGGCAAAGATTTATTATCAGCAGGATTGTAATCTTGCACTGCTGGATGGCAAAACCGTAGCAGTTATCGGTTACGGCAGCCAGGGACATGCTCATGCATTAAACATGAAGGAGTCCGGTGTACATGTAGTAATCGGTTTATACGAGGGCAGTAAGTCCTGGGCAAAGGCTGAGGCAGCAGGCTTCGAGGTATATACGGCTGCAGAGGCTGCAAAGAGAGCAGACATTATTATGATTCTTATCAATGATGAGAAGCAGAAGAAGATGTATGAGGAGTCCATTGCTCCGAACCTTCAGCCGGGCAATATGTTAATGTTCGCACACGGCTTCGCAATTCACTTCGGTCAGATTATTCCGCCGAAGGATGTAGACGTAGTTATGATTGCTCCGAAGGGACCGGGTCATACCGTACGCAGCCAGTACCAGGAAGGCAAGGGTGTTCCGTGCTTAATCGCTGTACATCAGGATGCTACCGGTAAGGCTCATGAGCTGGGTCTTGCGTATGCACTTGCTATCGGCGGTGCAAGAGCAGGTGTTCTTCAGACTACGTTCCGTGAAGAGACCGAGACTGACCTGTTTGGTGAGCAGGCTGTTCTCTGCGGTGGTGTAACCGCCCTTATGAAGGCAGGATTTGAGACTCTTGTGGAAGCAGGCTACGAGCCGGAGAGCGCATACTTTGAGTGTATCCATGAGATGAAGCTCATCGTAGACCTCATCTTCCAGAGCGGTTTCCAGGGTATGAGATATTCTATCTCCAACACTGCAGAGTACGGTGATTACATTACCGGACCGAAGATTGTTACCGAAGAAACCAAGAAGGCTATGAAGCAGGTATTAAAGGATATCCAGGAGGGTGTATTTGCACGTAACTGGCTCACTGAGAATCAGGTTGGCTGCCCGAACTTCAACGCAATGAGAAGAAAGGAAGCAAATCATCAGTTAGAGGAAGTCGGTGCAGAGCTTCGTAAGCTTTACAGCTGGAACAACGAGAACAAGCTGATTGATAACTAAATCATCGGGAAATTAATTGAAAGAACAGGTAACAGTCCCTTTCCGAGGCAGAGGAATCGACGCTTCGGAGAGGGGCTTTTTTGTTTTAAAGAAATGAAGAAAACTTCTTGCATTTTTCTTTATATATGGCGTATAATATAGGTAAGAAACTGTAAGATTGGAGGAACGCATATGGCACAGGCAGTGAATGTAAATTTTAAATTGGATGCAGATGTAAAAAAAAGTATGGAAGAAGTATGTGCAGAATTGGGATTATCCATGAGCGCGGCATTTACCGTGTTTGCAAAAAAGGTTGGTAGAGAAAAACGTATTCCGTTTGAAGTTTCAGTAGACCCGTTCTATTCCGAGAGTAATACTCGTTATCCGGAAAACATGGTACGCGATATCAAGAGCGGAAAGGCACACTTTGCAGAACATGATATTGTTAAGAGAAGGAGTTGATATGTATGGCTTTACAAGCCTTACTTAAATATGAACCGGAAACCGGTCACCCTGAAAATAAAGCATATTTAGAGTGTGGTTTGCCACCTTATTTGCTAAAATCTCTTGAGAACATGAAAAAATCATGGGAGATTGAGGATGCCGGTGGAACAGATATGCATTGGGATATCTACTGGTGTGATCTGAATGCTGATATAAACGCTGCTGAGGTTGATAGTGTTATTTCGTCCGAGCAGGCGTGGTATCTGAGACAAAAGTATTTGAGAATGGAAAGGAATTGATGGAGTGATAGATTTTACAAATCTTCCAATTAAAAATAAAACTTATACCGGTGCAAACGGTAGTAAGATATGTGTTGTATATAACGGCGAACAGTATATGCTCAAATTTCCTGCACCCCCCTCTCGAAATAAGCAAATGAGTTATTCTAACGGCTGTGTTTCCGAGTATATCGGATGTCATGTTTTTGAAAGTGTGGGTATTCCTGTTCAGGAAACTTTGCTTGGAACTTATCGTAAAAACGGAAAAGAAAAAATTGTCGTTGCCTGCAAAGATTTTACTTCACCGGGAATTGTTTTACAGGATTTTGCTTCATTGAAAAACACGATTATTGATTCTGAGCACAATGGCTACGGAACTGAACTTTCAGATATTATTTGTGCCATAGAAGAACAAACGGCGGTAAACCCATATGCTTTAAACGAGTGGTTTTGGAATATTTTTATTGTGGATGCATTAATCGGTAACTGGGACAGACACAATGGAAATTGGGGATTCTTGTATAATACAGAGACCGATAAAATGGAAATTGCACCAATATTTGACTGCGGAAGCTGTTTGTTTCCGCAAGCCGATGATACTGTAATGCGAGGATGTCTCGAGAATCAGGCGGAGAGAGACCTTCGTATTTTTCAGATTCCTTTATCGGGTATTAAAATAGACGGAAAAAAAATTAATTATCACGATTTTATCTTTTCTATAAGCAATGACAACTGCAATAAAGCATTAAAAAGAATATATCCAAGAATCGATATTGTTAGAATTAATGAAATAATTGATAACACACCATTTATTACAGAGCTTCAAAAGGAGTTTTATAAGACAATGCTATGGGAGCGAAAAGAAAAAATACTTAAAACTTCTTATGAAAAGTTATGCAAGACGGAATAAGTAATATAAGTTTACAGCTTTTCTGACAAAATAAGTTGAAAAAAATTAAATTACGTGGTATGATAAAAGCATCACAATACAGGTGGTGCTTTTTATGTTAAAAATAGCAGTTGTAGATGATGAACATATAGTGGCAGCGCAGACAGAGCGTTGTCTGACAGAGGCATGTAACGAATTACAACTGGAAGC
>JAQXLY010000055.1 GCA_029012365.1 Lachnospiraceae bacterium
AAGAAAAAGTTATCAAATTCAAGTGTTATAACTCTTCCCTCACGATCATGCTCTTCAATACCGATTCCATAGCTTACATTTAAGGGCTTAACCTTACTGAAGACTGCAGTACCCGAGTAGCCCTTCTTCTCAGCATAGTTATAGTATGAATATAGGTCGTCTCTTCCAAGCTCCCACTGTCCTTCCGATATCTTAGTCTCCTGCAGGCAGAAAATGTCTGCATCAACTTCATTGAAGAAGTCCATAAAGCCTTTATTCATACAGGCTCTGATTCCGTTTACGTTCCATGATATTAGTTTCATATTCTATCTCCTGATACAAGAAAACCCCTGAGTATAACTCAGGGGTTATTCTGCGGAAAAAGGGACTTGAACCCTCACGTACTTGGTACACATGATCCTTAGTCATGCCTGTCTGCCAATTCCAGCATTTCCGCATATTATGCGCACCTCGCAATCACATGCATACGGTACGATGCAGTTGAGGGGACTTGAACCCCTACCCACGTACGTGGACATGAACCTGAATCATGCGCGTATGCCAATTCCGCCACAACTGCGAACTGCCCTATTATACTAACATCTTTTTTTTAAATTGTCAACAACAAATTTATCTTTTTTTAAAATTTATCTTTTTTCACCAAACTCCCTGCCCGGACAGCTGCCTTCTCTGCCTGAAGCACGGTATACCGATTTCCTTCGCACCGGAGTATTCCGTCCTTCTGCATATTAGCCAGTTCTCTCATAAGTGAGCTGCGATTGACGCATAAAAAATCGGCAAGTTCGGTTTTGTGAAAGGTCAGTTCTACCGTACACCCATTCTCTCCGCGTTCCGCACCTCTCTGCCGCTCTCCCATAATCCTTAAAAAAGTCAGTATCCGCTTTCTCAACGAAGGAGCAGATAAGATTTCCACCTTGGCAAGCAGCCTTCTTGTTTTCACTGCCAGCATTCCAGTAAGATTTTCGACAAAGCGCAAATGGCAATCACAGACACGTCTGGAGATTTCGCGCCCTCTTACGGCTCCCCCGTCCGAAAAAAGACACGATGTCAGTTCGTGTCCTTCCCACAAGGTTCTGTAACGAAACAAAACAACCTCACACTCCGACAGGGCACGATAATTTACGGTGCTTCTATGGATTTGCTCACCGATGAACATATCTCCGAATAATTCACCGGCCTGCAGCTTAATAAAAAAGCATCCGCCGCCGAACATATCCTCTTTTTCCAGCAAAATATCCCCTGTCACAATTATTCCTATCTGGCGCACCTCATCCCCTTCCATCAGAATGTATTCATTTTTCCGGTAACGGCGAACCGTAAAACGGAAACACTTCCATATACGTTCCGTTTCCTCACAGGTCAGTCCCGAAAACAGCGCATGGTCCTTGAATCGTTGTATGTCCTGCATACTTTTCCTCACTTTTGCACAAATATGTATTCTATTTTCTTCTTATATTTTACATCCTTTTGTTGCATTTGCAACACTTTTTTCTTCTTGAGCTGTTATAATCAATGTTCGTGTGAAATAATCGAAAACAAAAAAAGAGGAGAGTTTTCATTATGACTTCTTATGAGATTTTTAAAGACCTTGCCATTATTGTAGTATTTGCAAAAATCTTCGGCATACTGGCAAGAAAGCTGCATGCACCCCAGGTTGTAGGTGAAATCATTGCCGGACTGATTATCGGACCAAGTGTTCTGGGACTGGTAAACACCTCCGACTTTCTTGTACAGATGGCTGAAATCGGTGTCATTCTGCTTATGTTCTCCGCCGGCCTCGAAACCAATCTCCGTGACCTGCTAAAAACCGGTCCGAAAGCCTTTCTGATTGCCTGTGCGGGTGTTTTGGTACCGTTAGTGGGCGGCACCGTGTTGTATGCTGTGTATTACGGTGTCAGCGCAATCGGAAGCGACGTTTTCTTCCATGCAGTCTTTGTCGGAGTCATTATGACCGCCACCTCTGTCAGCATTACGGTTCAGACGCTGCGTGAATTAGGCTATCTGAAAGGGAAGGTCGGGACGACCATACTGAGTGCTGCCATTATTGATGATGTTATCGGCATTATTGTCCTTACCTTTGTTATTGCATTTAAGAGTCCCGAAGCAAAGCCGCTTACAGTTATCAGCAATACCGGGCTGTTTTTCCTGTGCAGCATCGTTATCGGTGTCATTATACACAAGGTATTCAAACGATTTGATACCGCATACCCTCATACCCGCCGTATTCCGATTATGGGGCTGGCACTCTGTCTTGCCATGGCGTATTGTGCGGAGCATTTCTTCGGTATTGCGGACATCACCGGTGCATATGTTGCCGGCATCATTCTGTGTAGTCTGCGGGATTCCGATTATATTGCCGAAAAAATGGATATCAACTCCTACATGTTATTCGGTCCTGTCTTTTTCGCCAGTATCGGCTTAAAGACATCCCTTGATAATGTAAATATTGATATCCTGATTTTCTCGATTTTCTTTGTACTTGTTGCACTGATTACAAAAATCATCGGCTGCGGGCTGATGGCAAAGGTCTGCCGTTTTAATACACCGGATTCCTTAAAAATAGGCATCGGTATGATGACACGCGGAGAAGTCGCACTGATTATCTCCCAGAAAGGACTTTCCGTGGGGCTTCTTACTCCGGAATACTTCACCAGTGTTATCCTGCTTATCATTTTTTCGTCCGTAGCTACACCGATTGCTTTAAAGCTCCTTTATTCCAAATATCCGAATGAACCGAAGGATGGCAGCCGGGCATCGGCAGCTTCCGCAAAACAGGCTTCGTAGCTATCGTTTTCCGAAAAACTTCTTACCGCCCTTTTTTACCTGCTTATCCGTACCTTCCTGTTCATTTTTCCAATTAAAATATTCCTCGTCAAGCGTATCGGCATCCGGAAGATTCGGTGTGACAACTCCATCTCCGTCCACAACGTTTTCTTCCAATGCCTGGCTCGGCGTATATTTCTTCTTTTTATTCTGCTTTTTACCGAAGCCTTCCGGAAGCCTCGGCTGCTCGTTCACCTGTACCACAATAGGCGCAGCCAGCTTCTGATTCAGCTCGGAGGCTGCCTCCGCTGCCGCAAGCTCTGCCTGCTCCGCCAGTCTTGCCTCCTCCCTCTTCTTGTCCTCCTCGGTCTGACTCTTTTTTATTTCCTTTTCTTTGTTCTGCTGTTCTATCAGGCGCAAATACTTTTTTGCGTCCATCATCCTGTTCATCTGGGCTATGGTACTTTCTTCATTTTCCTGAAGAGAACGAAGGTTTTCCTCATAGGTACGCAAAACGTCATTATACTCCTTACGAAGATTTTTACACAATTCTTCCGTTGTTCTGCGCATATCCATAAACATTTCTCTTGCATAAAGCAGCGAAGCCGCATATGTATCTTCCGCACGCCCCTTGGCATCCTCTTTAATCTGTGCCATTTTCCGCTCATGCTCCGCAAGTGCCCGCTCTCTGGACGAAACCGTACCCTCATACTGCTCCATTAAATCATACACAGTGTAATTCAACTCCTCCAGAAGCTGAAAAATTCTCTTTTTCGGAACAATCAAATCCTCCGACGAATATGCACTTTCTTCACAATTCGAAAGCATCAGATAAATCTGACGCATAATCTGCTCTAACTTCTCCTGCATAAATCCTCCTTTGCGGCTCCCCTTTTCTCCATTGTTTTATTTCAAATAGAATTCATGCCACTCTTCTGCTTCCGGCTGCTCCGACGGACAAATAAGCTCCACACGCATCCTGTTTACCTTCCCGTCTGTTTCACAGGCATATACCCTGCCTCTTATGCTCCGCCCGTCCAAGGAGTAACGGTAAGCGTAATCATCCTCGCCCTCGGAATAAACAAGACAATCGCTATCCTTTTGAGGCAGTTCGTCAAGAAAAAGCTCTACGGACATTTCCTCTTCTCCGATAAGAACCAGTTCTACCCCGGCTTCTCCCAGAGCCGTATACCGGTATTCATAACGTCCCGGAACAGCAATCATCCCTGTAGCATCAAATATTCCCGAAAAATAAATCTCGCGCTTTCCGAAAAAATCTTCCGTTCGCTGCCAGCCGTTTTGCAGCAGCGTCCCATAATCCGGCAAATCCGTAGGTAACGGAAGCGGTGTCTCCGTCGGGAGAGAGGTCGGCAGAACCGTAACCGTGACAGAAGGTATCGGAGTCACCTCCGGCGTTGGTTCCGGCGTTGGTTCCGGCGTAACCCCCGGCACGGGTGTAGGCGCAATCTCCGGCTCCTTCGTAGGCACCGGAGAGACACTCGGCTTTCCAATAGGTACGGGTGATAACGTCGGTGTCGGATGTGGTGTCATTTCCGGCTCCTTCGTAGGTTTTCCGGTCTCATCATTTTTTTCCGGTTCCTTTGTCGTTTCAGGAATATCCGGTATTTTTGTATTCCCCGGCTCCTGTGTTCCGACAGGCGACGGCACATTCGTTACATCCGGCTGTACCGCCGGCCGGCTGCACCCTCTCCATGCGCATAATATTCCAAGAAAGAGACCGGCACATGCCGCTCTCTTTACAATTTCCGACCGATGCATATCTTTTTGCATTCCGCCCCCTCCTTGCCTTTTCTTCATTGTATCGCATCCTTTCATCCATGGCAAGGGATAATTTTTCCTATTCCTTTACAATTTGTGCGCGGTAAGAAGTCCCTTCGATTCCGCCGAAGATTCCGAACCAGTCCAGAACCGTAGCCCCGGTATCCGCAAAGCATTCTCTTGTACCGATATCGGCACCTTTTTTTATCATCGGTCCTGCCGCCACAACCGGAACATACTCCCTGGAATGATCCGTCGACGGAGTAGACGGGTCACAGCCGTGATCCGCGGTAATCAGAAGCAAATCCTGTTCTCCAAGCTTTTCTAACATTTGCGGAAGCTTCGCGTCAAAATAGGATAATGCCTCCGCATACCCATGAACATCATTACGATGTCCGTATTTCATATCAAAATCCACCAGATTTACAAAGCAAAGTCCGTTAAAATCACGCTCTGCATAAGAAAGCATCTTCTCTATCCCATCCTCGTTTCCGGAGGTTCTTACAAACTCTGTCAGTCCGCTGCCTGCAAAAATATCATTAATTTTACCGACTCCGATTACGTCATATCCGCTGTCCGCAAGAATATTTAACATCGTTCTTTTCGGCGGCGTAAGAGAAAAATCATGCCGCCGCGGAGTACGCACAAAAGGATATTCCCCCTCAAACGGGCGGGCAATCACACGGCCGACTCCGTAAATTCCCTGACAAAGCTCTCTTGCGATTTCACAATAACGGTATAATTCTTCCACCGGTACAACCGCCTCATGCGCCGCAATCTGGAACACACTGTCCGCCGAAGTATACACAATCAGCGCACCGGTTTCCATATGCTCCCTTCCGTAATCTCTGATAACCTCCGTCCCGGAATAAGGCTTGTTACAAAGCACCTTCCGTCCTGTACGCTCGGAAAACGCAATTAACAGCTCTTTCGGAAAACCTCCCGGAAATGTAGGAAGCGGCCGTTCCGATATAATTCCGGCAATTTCCCAGTGTCCTATGGTTGTATCCTTCCCCTTGGAAGCCTCCTTCATTCTGCCGAAGGCTCCCTCCGGTATCCCGTTTCCCTTCTTTAAATGTTTTACACCTTCAATATTGAACAATCCGAGACGCTCCATATTCGGCATAAAAAACTTTTCGCTCTTTGCTGCCGCAGCTAATGTATTGCTCCCCTCGTCACCGTAAAGTCCGGCATCCGGAAGCGCTCCGATTCCGACACTGTCAAGCACTACCAAAAATACTCTTCTTCCCATAACTACCTCCAGTCTGTTTTCCGTTAGTTTTCATCAAAAAATGCTTCTTTATACCGGATGAATTCTTTCGGAAAAAAAATCCTCTCTCTTGTTTCAGCAAAAAAAGTATGATAAGATAAACTATAAAAGAATGGTTCCTGCATCAATTCACATTTTAACATAAAAGGAGTTCCTGTCCATATGAAAGAGTTTATGAAAAAATACCGCCATGCATGGCTGATTCTTACATATATGCCGATTTATCTTCTTTGGTTTTTCCTGTTAGAGCATACCGTAACCGAAGACTATTATGTGATTCATTCCGCTCTTGATTCTTATATTCCGTTCAATGAATGGTTTATTATTCCATATCTTCTCTGGTTTCCTTTTATTGCCGCTGCGGTTCTTTACTTCATATTTTGCGATAAAAAGGAATACTACCGGCTCTGCGGTGTTTTAATTTCCGGCATGACCGTTTTCCTGATTGTCTCCACCGTGTTTCCGAACGGTCTGTCCATTCGTCCTGATTTGACCACACTGGGCCGGGATAACCTTCTGCTGGATTTGATTAAAGCTTTGCACAAGGCGGACACATCCACTAACGTCTGCCCAAGCATACATGTTTATAACTCCCTCGCAGTCTGTCTGGCGGTGTTTACGTCCGCGCATCTGAAAGGGAACTGCTTTGTAAAAGCCGGTACGCTCTTACTGACCGTTCTCATTTGTATGTCTACGGTTTTCCTGAAGCAGCACTCGGTTGTGGATGTGTTCTGCGCAATCATACTAATGGCAGTAACCGCCCCTCTCTTTTATCTACGTCATGCGGTAAAGGAGGAGCGCAGTACGGAAACTATTTCCGATTAACTGTCAATTAAATTTGAAAATCTTCCGGGCAATCTCATAACCGGCCTTAAAAAAGCTTTGTCCCGCTTTACTGTCCGCTTTTGAAGATTGTCCGAGAATGGTCATGCTGATTTTCCGATACAGCTTCTTATCATAAGCCTTCAGATATTCCCACAGCTCCTGTTTCTTTGCCAGATTTTCCTCTGTTTCTCCCTTTAACAGATAAATGGAAGAAATCGTCATCATAATACACAAATATTTTATCATATAGTTACGCAGACGCCTCTCCTTTATCTTCCATATATCATGTGCCTCAATCATCAGCTTTGTTACCTTAAGCTGCTGGTCGATTCTCTTTATCATGTTAGCTTCCGTTACGGATTGGTCATCTCTTCCGATAAAGTAACGGTACAGGTTAATATCCATATAATACATCGTCTTTACCGACGGAAGCGGCTGGTATACAAAAATATTATCTACATAAAACGTATGCTTCGGCAGACTGAGTCCGCATTCTCTTAAAAGAGCGGTACGGTAAATAACGGAGTGCATCAGGATATATTGTCCCTGATGAAAATGCCCGGTATCCGCCCATGTGAATACTTTGTTCTGCGGCAATGCACTACGGTACTGAATTACCTTTTTCTTTTCCTCGCCCACCTTCTCATATACATAGTTTGCCACAAGCATATCCGGTGCCGAGCCTTGCTTTAAAAGCTCACGCAGCTTTAACAGTACCTCCTTCAGTGCTTTCTCCTTTACCCAGTCATCGCTGTCAACCACCTTAAAATATAAGCCCTCGGCATGGCAAAGACCGGTCATCACCGCATCTCCGTGTCCGCCGTTCTCCTTATGCACGGCACGTACAATCCCCGGATACTCCGCCTCATAGCGTTTTGCTATCGCAAGTGTATTATCCGTGGAGCCGTCATCTACCACAATTATCTCCATATCCTCGCCGCCGGAAAGAAGCGTATTGATTGCTTTTTCCATATAAGCCTCCGAATTGTAACATGGCACCACCGCCGAAATTACTTTCATATTCTCCTCTTTCCGCGCATCCGTGTGCGCTATGATTTTATTTAGTATAAGAAGCTGATATAAATATCTCCGCCTTCATGAAACAGAGCTTCTGCCTCCGCTTTCCCGGCTGTCACACTACGTCCTCTTGCCGGGTCATAATACGTGACTTCCTTTGCGGTATACGAGGTAATCACCACAGCATCTCCGGACGGCTTCATGGCAAGTACCGGCTGTCCCTTCCATACAAAGTAAAGAACCTGATCAAGTCCGGCTCCGGTGAGAACCGCCGTGCGTGCTTTCGTATAACGCTCTATCACCTCCCGGAGCGGTTTTTCCACTTCTTCCCCGGAAACGTCTGCCGTTATTCCCTTTGCCAAAAGCATAATTTTCACTGCTGCCTGTACCGAACCGATGTCATCTCCGGCTTTGACTCCCGTCACATTCGGAACCGAGGCGGTACTCCCCTTTACTCCTCGCTCCCAGACAATTTTACCTTCTTCATTGATTACTGTCCCCACCTTTTCATCAGCCGCCTTTATCGCTTCTCCTGCAGTTTCGTAGATACCGTCAATCATACCGTAGTAATAGGTATAGTATGCTTCTTCTCCCGTCTCCAGCTCATTGATTCTAAGTGTTGTGTCCTCATCCGCCACAGTGTATAAAACAGACACCGTTTTCGGAATTTCCTCCATCACAAAATCGGAAGGAAATGTAATGTAATACTCCGTCAGAAGACGTTCCGTTACCCGCTTTGCAAGTGAAATCTTCCCGGTTACCGCTATATCCTGACTCAGAATGTATTCGCTTTCTGCCGTTTCATAATTCCCGTCCGCATTTCGAACCAGACGTTCCAGACAAATCACGTTTCCGGATGTTTCCACATCACTCACATAATATCCGTCCCTGCTGTACACCTTTTTTATCTGCCCGTCCGCAGTACAAATGTGTACCTGATACATTGCATGAGTAATACTTCCATCCTCATTTAGCACCGTGTCTTCCAGTCTTCCGTAGCCGCAGATAAGATTATCCTCCGACCTGCCTAACAGCTTAATGTATTCACCCTCTCCGGGCAGCTTTATTATAATCTTTCCGGTCTCAGGATAAAGAATGTTTATTCTATCCGTCTGACCCTGTTCCTGATACGCAAAATACCGTTCATTTACTGAATAAACATAATTTCCGTCACGAACCTCCGAGGCAAGCTCATCCAGCTTCTCCGTTACCAGATTATATGCGTACAATCTCCCGTTCACCATAAAATAGAATACATCATAATCATTCAGATACGCAAAGCCGCCCAGCTCCTCTTTCAAAATCTGGAAGGTTGTATTCACCGGAATATAAATCAGCTCCTCCAGACGCTGTTGTTCATGGTAATACCGATATACAAACAGCCCGACTCTTCCCTCATAGATTCCATGATTCATATAGCCGCTTACAAGAAAGGTAATGTTGCCCCCTGCTTCCATTTTCAGGACACGTATCTCATGTCCCTCCTGAAGTCCGCACATACGTGCAAGCGAATCATGTTCCGAGGAAAACAGAGTAGAAATCGTATTCTCGGCCAGACTGTAACAGTACAACGACCCGTTTCTTACAAAGGTCGCCATACTGTGGTCCGAATTCGGATACAGCGCGATATCAGCATCCGCTGTAATACCTATTTTCAGGTCACTCTGGGACAGACTGGCATTCACGGGGTCAAATACGGACTCCGTATATCTTTCATAATTTAAAAGATGCACCACATCTCCGAGATAGCGAATCCGGTAATACTCTTTCACAAAATAACTTTCTGCCCCGTATCCGGCATCGATTGATACACAATACCGTACAACCGCCGTCATAATCTCCTCATAAAACTCTGTCACGGAAATCAGCGGTTCGGTCAGTAGTACCGGAGACAGCTCTCCCCACGCCACCGTTTTATAGCCGGAATGAATGTCTACATAACCGAAACTGTCTGCTGATGCTCCGGCCTTCGTTTCCAGATACGGAATAATTGCCTCATTATCTGCGGCATCACTGCTTCTTGTATTTTCTCCGAACGTCCGGATAAACTCCAGTTTATCCTTTAACATAGGGTTTGCATACTGCTTGATACGAAAATAGTAATACATACGCTTTCCCACATTGTTAATCAATGTGACCTTCACTGCGTACTCCGTTCCCTCTTTTAAATCCGCCTTCAATTTAATGCGGACAATCTTGCAATCCTCCTGTTTCTCAAATGCATTAATCGTCCCGGAATCCACTTCCGCTTCACTGGAAATGTCTAACACCTCATATTTCAGCCGACGGATATCCATATCATATTCCTTAATCTTCAGCTCAAAAATTCCCTCTTTATCAATAGGAATCATATCCTCCCGATTTAATATGGTGTCCATATTTGAGCTGTATCCGTACAGACAATTAATCTCCTCCCCGCACGTAAGTACCGACACCGTAGGAAACGCCGCCTGCCCTACCGATACCGTCTCCACCTTCCCCGCAGGCACGGTTTCTCCGAGGCGGTTGCCGAAAAACAATACCGCCCCGCAGAATACCACAATCAGATAGATAACTTGATATACTCTTTTCATTCTACTCTTTCTCCGTCAAAAGCCGGTAAAGTGTCGGCTCCGTTTTACAGTACAAAAGAATCTCCTTGGTATTACGCTCCACACATTCCGCAAGCCGTTCCTTTGCAATGCTCTCCTTTTTTACCGCACGCAGCATAATATTTTTAGGAGTATGCTCCATATCAATGAACTCCAGCAGCTGCGTCTTATATCCGCACGCTTCCATAACATTTGCCCGAAAGGCATCCGTCATAAGGGCTGACATCCGCTCTTTTATAATTCCGTACTTCAAAAACGGTTCCAACGCCTCGCATTCCATCTGCCTGTTCCACTCATGCTGACAGCATGGAACGGAAAGAACAACGGATGCCCCCCAGCATATTGCCTTATATAAAGCATAGTCCGTTGCCGTATCACATGCATGAAGCGTAACAACCATATCCACTGCCGAATCCTTGTTATATCCGGCAATATCTCCGCATAAAAACTCCAGCTTATCGTAACCGTAAGCTTTTGCCAGACGATTGCAATGTGCAATTACATCCTTTTTCAAATCCAGCCCCACAATCCGGATTGTATACCCCTTAATTATATGAAGATAATAGTAAAGTGCAAAGGTCAGATATGACTTCCCGCACCCGAAATCCAGAATCTTTATCTCCCGGTCCTTCGGAAGTGCCGGCAGAATATCCTCCACAAGCTCCAGAAAACGGTTAATCTGTCGAAACTTATCATATTTTGCCTTAATCACCGCTCCTTCTTTCGTCATGACACCAAGGTCAATCAAAAAAGGCACCGGAGTCCCTTCCTCTAACAGATACTGTTTTTTCCGGTTATGCTCTCTCGGAGTCACAACAGCTGCCGCATCCTGCCGTCTCTTACACTTTACCGTTGCATTTCCCTTTTTTCCGAGCAGAACCGTTCTCTGGTAAAACACCGACAAAAGCTCCGCCTGCTTAAAACAGCCTGTATCCAGCCACTTTGTCACCCGTTTTGTTACTTCTTCCTCCGTACAGTTTGCATGAAACACCTGTGTTCCGCGGTATTCCTCTATCTGGTAGCACTGCTTTTTGCCGATTACCACAGGATACACCTTCACCTTTGAAAGCATTGCCGATTTCGGCGCATCGCTTAATATGATGCGTTGTAACCCTTCTTCCATGCTCTTTGCAACTGCCTCGCCTATCGTCCGTTCCATTTTCTTTCCTTTCCTGCAAGCTTATCCACTTTTCAGTATAGCATACTTTGGCTGAAATTCAAGAGATACACGCACGTTTTTCTATCACTGTCATATACTACAACAACACATATTGTAAGGCAGGTTCATCTATGCCAAAAATCTATTCCAAACCCAATTCTCCCGAAGAACCGCGTTCCCGTTTTTACCCTGTACAGGATATGCCGCCGCAGATTTTTGTCGGGCAACACCCCATGCAGCAAAAAAACGGTAACGAAGCATATTTTGAACAGCGCCATCCCGTTATGTTACGGCGTCTTTATCAGGCAGCGGATACTCTTCTGGAAACATATCCGGAACAGGGCTTTATCTATGATGCCTATCCTGACTACTTATCCCTGCGTCTGTTACGCAATCGTATTTTACGTGAAAACAGCGAACTGACGGAGGAATTTTTACAGGCAGGCTGTCCGATTTCATGGCTGGAGCTTTTAACGGACACCATCCTGTCCGAGCTTCTTTGCCGGAAGCGCTGCCACTACCGCAAACCAATCGGAGATGCCAGAACCACCTCTGTCTGATTTCTGCCACGGTCATAATAAATTGCAACCTGTACATTGATTTTTTTCTTTTCCACTACAATATATTCTTCTTCCGCACCGGTATACGCATAGACCGTATACTCCGTATTTTCCCGGTTTTCGTATACCGGCTGCGCATAAAGCTCCTTCAGAAGATGATTTGTAAGTTCATCCTTCTTAGATAACGGAATTTCCCCGGAATATATTCCGCACAGCTCCAATGTGGTACTAACCTCTTCCAGTCCCGTTTTCCTTGCGGCACCAAGCATTACTTCCCGGAATTCCGCCACCGAGACGGCATGCTTTCCCCATAATGTAATTTCGGCGCATAGATAATACTCTTTCATTTCCGTCAAATATACAACCTTTACGACAGAGTGAGCCTCGGCAGCCTCCCTTTCGTATACATATTCCACACGTCCCTCATAACTCACTTCTCTGATATCACCGTCAACCTGAAGTCCGATTTGCTCCCCGAAATAAGAAATCAGTTTTTCCTTTGCGAATCCGTACGGAGGCGGAAGATAACGCCCGGTCAGCGTTACCGTTCCATCGCTTTCCTCCGGTGTCAGCGTCATAAACGCTCCCGCAATACTGGCCTGCGCTAAAAAAGCCCGTTCCGTAACAACACGGAATGCCATTGCAATCAACAGTATTGCTACTACTCCTCCGGTTATCTTTTTCTGTTTTCCGTTCATTTTCCATGAAAAGCTCATAAAAAATACTCCTCTCCGCCTATCCTTCCGATAAGGCCTCTTTTTGAGGAGTATTTCCATATTTTAACATCTCATTCCGTCTTATTCTTCCGAACCCCGCATCTCGATTACCGGACCGCCGCATCCCCTTACATAGTCTCCCGTAATCGTTACCTTTCCGATGGTATCATCCTTCGGTATTTCATACATGATATCTAACATGATTTCCTCAAGAATCGCACGTAACGCACGGGCTCCCGTGTCCTTTTCGAGTGCACGTTCGGCAATCGCGTCCAGTGCACTGTCATCGAATACAAGCTTCACTTCATCCAGCTCAAGCAGATGCTCATATTGCTTCAATATAGCATTTTTCGGCTCTCTCAGTACCCGGATAAGCTGCTCCTTTCCGAGTCCCTGCAGCGAAAAAATAACCGGAAGACGTCCCAAAAACTCCGGAATCATGCCGTATTCCCGTAAATCCTCCACAGTGACCTTCTCTAACAGCCTTTTATCCTCATCATACTTGTCCTTCAGCTCAGACCCAAACCCAATCATCGCCGTCTGGTTCAAACGCTTTTTTATTATTTTGTCTAAATCCGGAAAGGCACCGCCGCAGATAAACAGGATGTCCTTCGTATTGATTGTTGTCATCGGCACCATTGCATTTTTATTTGTAGCACCCACAGGCACTTCCACCTCGCTACCCTCTAACAGCTTTAGAAGTCCCTGTTGTACCGATTCTCCGCTGACATCACGGCTGTTCGTATTGCGCTTTTTCGCAATCTTGTCAATTTCATCGATAAAAATAATTCCGTGCTCCGCACGTTCTACGTCGTTATCTGCGGCTGCTAACAGCTTTGAAAGTACACTTTCCACATCATCACCGATATAGCCCGCCTCCGTCAGTGTGGTGGCATCGGTAATGGCAAGCGGTACATTCAACAGTCTTGCCAGTGTTTTAACAAGATACGTTTTTCCGCTTCCGGTCGGTCCTAACATAAGCATATTTGACTTTTCCAGTTCAATCGCCGCATCCTTATCCGCCACTCTTTTATAATGATTATACACCGCAACGGAAATTACCTTCTTGGCATGCTCCTGTCCCACCACATACTCATCTAACTCTGCCTTGATTTTATGAGGAGCCTTCAGTTTTTTAATATCCAATGCCTGAACCTTTTCCTGCTCGTTCTCCTTTTCCTTCGCAGCCTTGGCCTTTTTCTTTACCTTCGGCATTTTCTGAAACTCACCGCCGAAGCGAAACATGGAAGGGTCTATGGACAGCATCTCCATGTACGGAAAATTACCGCCGTTTATAGAATCAAATGTCTTTTGAAGACAATCTCCGCAGATACATAACTCATTCGGCATATGAATCATCTTCCCTGCAATGCTTGCCGGTCTGCGGCACATCTGACAATACTCTTCATATTCGGACTTATTTTTCTCCGTTGCCATCTTTTCCGTTATTTCTTCCTTATTTCCTTCCGACAGATTCTTTTCGTTCTCCATTTCCTTCACCTTCCCAACTAAGCTTAATATGCATTTTTATTGATAAAGCCCTTAAATACGGTTAAAAACAATATTTTAATATCCAGTCCCAATGTCCAGTTTTCAATATAGTGCACATCGTACTCGATTCTTTTGCGTATGGAAGTGTCCCCTCGGTATCCGTTCACCTGTGCCCAGCCGGTCATTCCGGGCCGCACCTGATGCTTTATCATATAACGCGGAATCTCTTCTCTGAACTTTTCCACAAACTTCGGCCGTTCCGGTCTCGGACCTATCAGACTCATATCTCCTTTTAATACATTAAACAACTGCGGCAATTCATCAATGCTTGTTTTACGGATAATTTTCCCGATTCCTGTAACTCTGGAGTCGTTTTTGGTCGTCCACGCACCTGCTTCCCGTGCCGCATCCTGCACTACCATAGAACGAAACTTGTACATCTTAAATTCCCGGTTGTGAAGCCCTACACGCACCTGTGAAAAAATTACCGGTCCTTTGGACGTAAGTTTAATGATAAATGCCACTATAAGCATGGGAACGGAGAAAACCAGCAGGCACGTGAAAGCCCCTACGATATCCATACTGCGCTTAATCACACGATTTACCACATTACTGAGCGGAACCTTTCGTATATTAATCACCGGAAGTCCTTCCAAATCCTCTATATACGGTACTGTAGGTATAATATGATTATAGTCCGGTATAAATTTCGTATGCACACCGGAATATTCGCACTGCGACACAAGCTTTTCCAGCTTTGCATATTCTTCAATCGCAAGAGTAATGGCAATTTCATCATAATTTTTTTCACTCAGGTAAGAGGAAAGCTCATCCATTGTTCCGATAACCTCTACCTTTTTGTATCTTGTTCCTACTGCCATCTTATCGTCGAGAATTCCGTGAATATAATATCCCCACTGCGGATTTGCAAGAATCCGGTCCACATATGCCTCCGCCGCGCGACTGTATCCCACAATCAGAATATGCTTCAGGTTCTTTCCTTTCCTTCGTATATGCTCCAGTATTTTTCGCAGACAGATTCGGAATGCACCCTCCAAAATAACATTCGCACTATAGAAAAATGCAAGAAAATAACGGGAAATATCCATCTTACACAGAAACAGCAACGCAATAAAGCCCACACCGCTGATTATATTCGCCTTTAATACAAGCCATAATTCCCATTGCAGACCCCTGCCCCGTTTCGGAGCATACAAGCCGCAGAGCCAGTAAATCAGTAAATATACCGGCAGCAATATTATAAGAAAGCGTGCGTATATCTCAAGAGTATAATCTCCTTTTTTCTCCATATCAAGCCAGCTAAAGCGAAGCATATATGCCACAAAATAAGCCAGCAGAATAAACCACGCATCTGCAACAATATGCAATCTGTTAAATGCCTTTTGATTATCTTTAATCATTTCTTTACTCCTATTTCATTTCATTCCCATATATGCTATCTTACATGATTCTTTCCAAAACCTCAACATAAATTTTTGAAAGACAACATTTCTTAACCAATTCGTCACAAAGCCTACACAAACACATGTTAAACTAAAGTCACAATCAAGAAAGAAAACAGGGAGGTCAACATTATGGATTCTAATCAGAACGAAACATTACATTCCAATTCAGATACGTATCATTTCTGGGCGGAGGATCAGATTCCCGTGCAAAATACGGAGCAAACAATAGAAATTGACGGAACGGACAGCATAAAGATAGAAGATGCTCCTGTAAAAAAGAAAAAAAACGGCGGCTTCAAAAAAATTCTCGGCTGCATCGGACTTGCTGCCTGCTTCGGTCTCGTTGCCGGTGTTGCATTTTTCGGTGTGAAGCTTGCATATACGCACTTCTTTCCGGAAGCTGCACAAAACATGGAGGAGATTGTAATTCAACCGGATGCCGTTTTAAAGAAGCCTGATATTACAATCGCCACCACTTCTCTCAGCGAAGTCGGAGAGACAGATGCCTCTGAGACAGTTGCTACCGTCGTGGAACAGACAATGCCGGCCATGGTATCCATTCAGGCTCTTTACACCAACACTTCCTATTTTTTCGGACGACCGGTTGTCAATGAATCCGAAGGCGGCGGCTCCGGTATAATTGTCGGTTCCAACGAAACCGATCTGCTGATTGCTACAAACTACCATGTTATTGAGAACACCTCTACACTAAAGGCAGTTCTTGCCGACGGCACTACACATAACGTTACCGTAAAGGGTTCTGATGCCGCAGCGGATTTAGCAATTCTGGCACTTCCGCTTTCCGATTTGACAGAGGACACACTCTCCAAAATCGATGTTGCGGTTCTCGGCGACTCCGATAGCGCCAAAATCGGTCAGATGGTGATTGCAATCGGTAATGCCCTTGGATACGGTCCTTCCGTAACAGTCGGCTATCTAAGTGCAAAGGATCGTGAAATTACCATAGAAGGAAATGATATGATTCTTCTGCAGACCAATGCCGCCATCAACTCCGGCAATAGCGGCGGTGCTCTTTTAAACACCAAAGGAGAGGTAATCGGCATAAATAACGCAAAGCTTTCCAGTACCGAAATCGAAGGCATATGCTTTGCCATTCCGATTTCCAAGGCGACACCGATTCTGGAGGAATTAATGACCCGTGAAATTCTCGCCGAGGAAGAAAAGGGATATCTCGGTGTTTCCGTACAGGAACTGGATTCCACTATTTTTGAATACTACAACTGGCCGCAGGGTGTCTATGTTTCGGCTGTCACCGAAGGCAGTGCTGCCGAAAAGGCCGGTATCTACCGGGGCGACATCATCACGCATGTCAACGGTGCAAAAGTAACCACCGCAAACCAGCTGGTGAATGCCGTTACTTCCCACCGTTACGGCACTGTAGTGGAAATCACGTTACAGCGAATCAATAACGGAAAGTTTGAGGAACATACCTTTTCCGTGACCTTGCAGCAGAAGCCCGAATAAATTTGCTGTTTTACCTTTTATATAGATTCCCCCCTCATGCTTAGAGTGGGCTGTCACACGCAATCATGCGTGCGACAGCCCACTCTGAACTTTCTTTTCCTTTTGTCTACTTTGTCACCTTTGCCTCAAAATGTTCCGTCACGGTATCCACCGGACCGTCTTCTATCAGACGTCCGTTATCAAGCCAGATTGCCCGTGTACAGAGGGAACGTATCTGTTGCAGATTATGAGATACAAACAACACGGTTGTTCCCTTTTCAAACATTTCCTTTACACGGTTTTCACTTTTTTTCCGGAACTTTACATCTCCCACCGACAATACCTCATCCAGAATCAGAATATCAGGCTCTACCAGAGTCGCGATTGAAAACCCAAGTCGTGCCCTCATACCCGACGAATAGTTTTTCAAGGGTACATGAATAAAGTCACCCAGCTCCGAAAACGCAACAATCTCATCATACCTTTCCTTTAGAAAGGATTTTTGATATCCTAACATTGCTCCGTACAAAAAAATATTTTCCGCGCCGGTATACTGCGGGTCAAACCCCGCACCCAGCTCCAACAGCGGGACAAGCACGCCGGAGCGTGTCACCGTTCCTTCCGTTGCCTTTAAAACACCTGCAATCACCTTCAGCATGGTACTTTTCCCCGCACCGTTTAAACCGAGAATTGCTACGCGTTCTCCTCTCTTTACATCAAAAGAAACCTCTTTCAGTGCCCAAAACTCCTTATAACGCATCTGATGCTTTAAAAGTCTGATGACATATTCTTTTAAATTATCCACCTTTTGTTCACTGAGGTGGAACTTTACACCCAAATCACGCACTGAGACTGCATTTCGTTCTTCCATTCTTTATCTCTCCGAAGTTACAGATACAAAATAAACTTGTCCTGCTTTTTATAAAATACAACAATTCCGATTAACATTGCTGCCGCACCGAAGCCCGTTGCATACCACATTGCCTGCATATCCGGTGCATGACCGAAAACGGCATTTCTGAAATTTACAATTACGGCATATAAAGGATTCAGCTTAAAAATCCACGCATTCCCTTCATTCATCACAGCATCTGCCTGATAGAAAATTGCACTGGCATACATAATCAGCATAAGTGCAACGCCCCAAAGATACTCGATATCCCTGAAAAAAACTGCCATGGTTGCTAAAATCAGACCGGTTCCCGCAGTGAGCAGAAGAATCTGCAAAAGCGGTATCACAATCCAGAAAAGCTGTACGGTCGGATATACCCCGCGTGCTATCGCAACGATGGCAAGCACAACCATGGATATCAGGAAAATAATATAACCCGAAAGTACCGAAGCAAAAGGATACATATACTTCGGTACATATACCTTTTTAATCATCCCTGCATTGGCACGTACAGATTTCAGGGCTGCTTTTGTACCGTTTGCAAAAAAAGAATACAAAAGACGTCCGGTCAATATATAGACCGGAAAGTCTTTTGTGCCCTTTCCTAATAATTCCGAAAAAACCAGTGTCAGGACTATCATGGTCAGGAGTGGCTCTAACAATGTCCATATTACTCCGAGATATGAGTTGCGGTATTTCAGCTTAATATCCTTTTTTACAAGCTCACCGAGTAAATTACGGTATTTACCAAAGGTCTTTATTACTGACATTCAGGTCTCCTATCTTTTCGTTACCAACAGACGATTCATTGCACTAAACGCAGCACGAATAGACGCACGGGTGATGTTGGAGCTTACACCGACACCGAATGTCGTTCTGCCGCTTTCCGCATCAAGCATATGAATATATGCCGCTGCCTGTGCATTTGAGCCGAGGCTTAATGCGTGCTCGTTATAGTCAAGCACCTTGAGCTCCATACCGATTTCCCTGCGAATGCCTGTAAGCACAGCATCTATCGGTCCGTTACCGGTTGCGGAGAAGCTCCTCTCAACTCCGTTGACCGTATAAGTAACTACTACATTGGTTGTAGTTGTATTATCATCCACATGAATTTCTTCCATGGAAAGCTTGCGGAAATGGTACGGCTCCTTTTTCTCCAGATATTCTCTGCGGAACTCTTCCATAATCTGCTCAGGTGAAACCTCACCCTGCTTTTCGGAAATCTTCTGTATTGTATCCGCAAACTCCTTGTGCATTGCCTTCGGAAGCTTAAAGCCGAAATAAGTATCCATAACAAAGGCAACGCCGCCCTTACCGGACTGACTATTGATGCGCACAAGCGGCTCATAGCGTCTTCCCACATCCGCCGGGTCAATCGGAAGATACGGAACCTCCCAGTAACCGTCATTCCGCTCATTCATAGCCTGGATACCTTTATTAATCGCATCCTGATGAGAACCGGAAAATGCCGTAAATACCAGCTTACCGGCATACGGATGACGTTCATGAATCGGTAGCTTGCAAAGACGCTCATATACCTCCATAATCTCATTCACATTTTCAATGTTAAGCTCCGGATTGATTCCGTGGGAAAACATATTGTATGCAATATTTAAAATATCTACATTACCGGTACGCTCACCGTTACCGAACAAGGTTCCTTCCACGCGGTCTGCACCGGCAAGCAATGCAAGTTCAGCGGAAGCAACGCCGGTTCCCCGGTCATTATGCGGATGCACACTTAAAATAATGCTGTCGCGGTTTTTAAAATGGGTATGCATCCATTCAATCTGATCCGCATATACATTCGGAGTATTCATTTCCACCGTAGACGGAAGATTAAAAATCATCGGGTTCTCCGGTGTCGGCTCCCAGATATCCTGAACGGCCGTACATACCTCTAATGCATAGTCAAGCTCCGTACCGGTAAAGCTCTCCGGAGAATATTCCAATATAATTTTGCCCGGAAAATCCTTTGTATATTCCTTAACTAACTTTGTACCGTCAATCGCAATCTGCTTAATCTGTTCCCTGTCCATATGAAACACGGCTTCACGCTGCAGGGTGGAGGTGGAATTATAGATATGTACAATGGCGCGCGGAATACCCTGAAGTGCTTCAAAGGTACGCTTTAACAGATGCTCACGGCACTGCACAAGTACCTGTACGGTAACGTCCTCAGGAATCAGCTTCCGGTCTACCAGAGTACGCAGAAAATCAAATTCCAGCTGGGATGCGGACGGAAATCCCACCTCAATCTCCTTAAATCCGAGCTTCACCAGCAAATTAAAAAATTCTACCTTTTCCTCTACAACCATCGGCTCAATCAATGCCTGATTACCGTCGCGCAAATCAACACTACACCACACCGGTGCCTTTTCAATCTCCTTATCCGGCCATGTGCGCTCAGGATAATTTACTACAGGTACTCTTTTATATCTCTTATAATTCAACATTTTTCTTCCTCTTTTCTTTATTCTATTTCCACCGTTATGCAGCTTCCGTGTTTATCTTTTATACACAACCAGTTCCACTTCCTTCGCCTCATCCCATAGGACCTTTGAAGGAAGATTCATCTGTAGCGGAAGCGAATATGTACCCTCTGTACATCCTTCCAGATCTACATAAGGGTTTAGGTAATCCACGGTAATTAACGGTGCTCTTACAGCTCTGCATTTCAATGTCACCGAAATGTCCGATGAATGTACATGCTTAGCTGTAAGCCAATCCGGCAGATTCTTAAACTCAATCTCCGACACCGGTATTTCTATCTCCCGTTCGATATACGGGGTTACAGTCACCGTTACCGCTACCATCTGGGTATTTACAACCCGCAGGCTTGCCAGAGCATCATCCAGTTCTGCGCTTACCTGTATATTTTTTTCAATGATGCCTGTCTGTCCTGTAACATCAACCTCAAGCCTTAAAGAGTTCCCTAACTTCTCCAGGTCCTCCTTCTTTCCTGCCACGCATATCGTCTCAGGCTGGAATGCAATGTTTTCCGGCAGAATCTCATAGCCCTCCGGAACTTCACCTACAGTCTCTACCACTATCTTCATTTCCTTGGAGGCAAGAATCGGAACATTTACCGTTACCGCCTCCGATTCTGCCTGCATCGTCAGCTTCGACGGTGAAATCTCATCTCCGTTCATGTCGTATACAGTCGGAACGGCTGTCGTTGTAAAATCCACACTCCTGCCGCTCACGTCTACGACCAGAACCACTTCATTTATCTTGTCAAGCACCGTTTTCGCTCCGGATATCTGAATGATATTCGGACTCGGAAGCGCATCACCTACATAATATCCGGGTGTCGTCTCCCCTACGGTGTCCACTTTAAAGCTGAATCTTTTCGTGACATAGTCATCAAACAGCAGCTTCATAACATTCTCTGCGTTATTTAGGACAGTTACTCCCGGATACGACGGAACCGTCACGCGGATTAATACCGTATCCATAAAGGATACCTCCGCCAAATCCGCCGTTGCGTAAAAATCCTTTTCCGTCAGCTGTTCTAACTCAGAACGTCTGCCTTCCACCACAACATCCACGGTATCTCCTTCAATGACCTCAAGAACCTTTTCCCGTTCAATCACCTGTTCCTCATTTAATACCTGAACCGGAATATTCTTAAATTTTCTGCTCTCAACCGGATCCTGCGAGTTTACGATAACAATCCAGAAAACAATAGCAATTCCAATGGAGAGCAGCTTCATTCCGATATTATTTGTCAGCTTTTTTTTCACTTCCGCTCTCCTCCCTTCTTCCATAGCGGCTTCTTCTTTGCCGTGGAGGCTTTGGATTTATCCTTTTGGATTTCCTGCAGCTTCATGCGAAGATAATCCCCGTCGATATTACTGATTAATGTACCGTTACGTGCCAGTGAAACCTTTCCGGTCTGCTCCGATACAATAATCGTAAAACTGTCCGTCACTTCACTGATTCCCACACCGGCGCGGTGTCTTGTCCCCAGTTCCTTGCTCAACCGCATATTTTTGGATACCGGCAAATAACAGGTAGCAGCCACAATCCGGTTGCCGCGGATGATAACCGCACCGTCATGCAGCGGCGTATTATGTTCAAAAATATTCACCAGAAGCTGATTACTGATTACCGCGTCAATCGCTATACCGGTCTCTTCATACTCACCAAGCGGCACTTCCTGTTCAAGCACAATCAATGCTCCGGTTTTATGCCTTGCCAGCAGAAACGTTCCTTTTACCAGTTCCTCAACGGTCCGTTCCGAAAAACGCTCCTCCTTTTCCTTTCCTTCCGAAAAAAGGCGGAGAGAAGATGTAAAGCTCTGCTGTCCGAGCTGTTCCAGAGCCCTTCTGATTTCCGGCTGAAACACAATAATGATTGCTGTAATTCCGACACCGATTGTATTATAAAAAATCCATAGAATTACATCCATCTTCATAATGGAAGCAATCAGCCAGCACACAAGCAAAAGCATGAGCCCCTTCACCGGCATCCATGCTCTTGTCGTTCTGACCCATTTTACTACATGATACACTATGAATGCAATAATAATGATTTCCAGCACATCTGTCGGATGTATTGTGGGAATCCGCATCCATAGTACAAACTTTGATAACAACTCCTTTAGGCTCTCCATACCTAATCCGCCCCTTGTATATTATTTTCATCATCGGAAAGCATATCGTCCGGTGTTTCCTCCTCGTCATCCTGACTAAATTCCGTCTCTCTTATCGTACTGAATTTTTTCACGCTACGCTCCGGCATCGTAAGATTCATCTTCGGCACTGCCTTTACATAGTAATAATAATCATCATCCTCAAACTGCACACGTTCTACTGCCGTATAATCAAGTGCCAGCCTGAAAAACTGAAACACCAGCGCAATCAGCATGGAACCGACCGTACCGAATACCATGGACGTAATATTTAACTCTGTATGAATTACCAAATCCGTAACTAAAAAGCCCAGAATACAAACAATCGCTCCTATCGCAACCGAAATTTCAAACACGTACTCTATGCTTAGCTTTCTCACCAGATACATGACAATAATCATAACGGAAAATACAGCTATGGTTGCAATCATCTGTTTATCCGCAACCAGCCTGTCAATCACATCAATGTACATTGCCAGTATATCTTCAATCTGCGTAGAGCCTTCAAATTTTGCCGCACTGCTGATTACCACAAACATCCGGTACACCACCACACCGCAGGCCGTAGGAATAATTGCCATCGGCGTTGCCACAAGTCCGAGAATTAACGGCACTACATACGGAATTTTCAGCAGAAATAAAATCGGAATCGCAAGAATTACATAGCCGTACTTTCCCGAAAAACGCGCAATAAAGCAATACAGGATTACCATAATCAGCGCAACCAGAATCGCAAGTATCGGTGATGCGATATATACATGCGCCAGTGCTACCAATGCTGCGAGCAATACCAGAATCACCGGTGGCGTAAACGTTCCGAGTAAAGAAAGCAGAAGCTCTGCCGGCAGGCTCATCAGATGTTTCTCGTACCCTATGGCATTATTAATGCTGCGGAACACCGCAAAAGCTATAATAAACTTTACAAGCGGTTCGATAATTATCTGGAATTTTTGCAAATACTGCAGAAAACGCGCCCTCAGCTCAAGTATTGTTACGATCATAATAAACAGCTTCCTCCTCTCCTGTCACGGCTTCCCCGTCCTCTTCCCTATAAATACTGCGAAGTCTTCTCAGCATGCGGAAATATTTTGCCAGCTTCTTTCTGGATGCACGGTACTTTATCATATACCCTATCATTACCAGGGCACAGTATACGACAAGAATAATCACATAAATCCCCGCATACCGCATTATCATACCTTTGTAGTCCAATACTACGGCATTCCGGATTAAATACTCCGAATGATAAATCACCAGAATCAATAATATCAGCATATACCCTAAAGTCAATGCGACAATAGACTTTAATACCTGCAGTCTTACATAATCCGTCCGGAAATACTTGCTAATCCGGATATCCTCCTTACCTTCCTTCTGCTCATACATGGCAAGGCGCGTCATCAGCCGGACCTTTCGATTATTTAACATGGCACCCTCCCTTGACTTCAGCCTGCACGGGGAACTACTCCCCCAGCCTGCCTATTTATAAGATTATATCACATCTTTTCCGCTTTTTCGAGAACTATTTTCTATTTTTGCCACATTCTTATAAAGTATTCCGTGTCTCCCCTTTTCCGTAGACATTGTCATTGTGCGAAGCCCAATTCTTCTTTCCCGGGTATCAATCAGACTGTCTTTCCTTGTACTTATCATCATAAGTAACCTCGCAATTATTCCTGTTCCCGAATTACGGCATCCTCTCTTATCATTGCCAGCAGATGATCCGCAATAGCAGGGTCAAACTGTGAGCCTCTTCCCTTCCTTATCTCACTCTCTACCTCCGCTCTCGGCATAACATCCCGGTATCTGTTTTTTGAGGTCATGGCATCATATGCATCCGCCACACAGATAATACGAGCCACCTCAGGAATGTCCTCTCCTTTCAGCCCATCCGGATATCCATCTCCGTCATATCTTTCATGATGTGATCTTGCGCCCACGGAAATATCCGGAATTTCGGAAATATTTCCAAGAATTTCCGCACCTATTGTGCAATGCGTTTTCATCAAATCATATTCTGCATAAGTAAGCCTGCTCGGTTTATTTATGATTGAATCCGGTATTCCGATTTTTCCGATGTCGTGCATCAGGGCAATAAAATATATATCATTCATTTCCTGTGCGCTTTTTCCCATCCTTCTGGCAAGCTCTCTGGAATAGTTGGCAACCCGTGCCGAATGTCCCTTTGTGTATTTATCCTTAGCATCAATTGCACTCGTAAGTGCAAGCATCACCTGAGTTGAAAGATTGGTTACCTTTCGATTGCTTTCTCTTAACTCGGCAGTCTTCTTATCAACCTCCTGCTGCAGCGACATCCGGCAATGATGCCACTCAATAACACGGCTTATCCTGCGTATTACAACCTCCGGTGCGTACGGCTTTGTAATATAGTCCATTGCTCCCGCCTTAAATATTTTTACCTCGGTCTCCCTGTCATTATCCGCTGTCAGCACAAGTACAGGAACATCACACACCTTTTCCATAATGCGCATTTTTTCCATCACCTGAAAACCGTCCATTTCAGGCATATGCAAATCAAGAAGTACCAGATCGGGCACATTGTCCCTCAAATAAAACAAGGCATCCCTTCCCGAAGACACACATACAAGCTCATACCGCAATCCAAGCATCTTTTTAACCAGTGTGATACTCATATTATCATCATCCACAACGAGAATGGTTTCCTTCCCCTCGGTCTGAAGTACGGCTTTAATCCGCTCTAACAGTTCGGTAGGAAAGAACGGCTTTTTTATGAAATCGCGTGCTCCCAGACGAATCGCTTCCATAACATTCTCTCTTTCGCCGGAAGCTGTCAGAATCACTACCTTCAAATCAGCAAGCTCTCTTTTCTCCCTGATTCTCTGCAGCACCTGCATTCCGTTCATCTGCGGCATATCCAAATCAAGAAGTACCAGATCCACTTCCTTATCCCGTAATATGCGAAGTCCATCCGGTCCCGACTCGGCACAAATTACCTCATACCCGTCCTTTAAGATATACTTTGCCATCTTCAGATTCAACGGGTCATCATCAATTACCAATATCCTTGTTCTCATTCTTTACTTCGCTCCTCCGAATTAACGTAAAACCTTCTCTCAGAACATACACCTTCTATTCTTTTCCGAGAATCTTCCTTAATTGTTCCGTCAGCAAACTATATTCCGAAAGCACTTCCTGGTGATGCTTTTTTATATAATCTATGTCATTCTCCTTTGCTGCCATCTCCAATGCTTTTGCTTTTTCCGACAAGGTTACCGCTCCAATTGTCATGGATGTACTTTTCAGTGCATGTACTACCGTCCTGTAATTATCCGTATCCATTTCCTCAAAAAACTTTGTCAAACGTTCTATCTTATCCGCCAAAGCATACTCACCTAACATTTCCTTATAAAATGCTTCGTCATTCATGCAGTACATCAATCCCGTTGCAATATCAAGCTGTGAAAGCTCCCGAAGTTTATCCATTTCCGTATCTCTCCCCTCTGTATTTGTTTGCGACTCGGCAGCTTCCTGTTCCTTTCTCTGCTCTTTAAGCTGTTCCGACAGATATTTTGCAAGCATTTCCTGCATCGCATCCTCCTGTATCGGCTTAGAAAGATAATCCGTAAAGCCTGCCTTCAGATACTCCTCCCTTACTCCAAGAGTAGCATTGGCTGTCAGCATAATGACCGGGGTATCTTTGTTTATGAAATCCGTGAGCTCCTTCATATGCCGGAAGGTTTCTATTCCATCCATCTCCGGCATCATATGGTCAAGAAAAATCAAATCATATGCATTCTTCTTTGCGAGCTCCAGACATTTCATGCCGCTGTCTGCGGTATCCACCTGAATCCTTGTCTTTTTCAGAAGCCCCTTTACTACCTTAAGATTCATTTCTACATCATCCACAACAAGAATATGCGCCTGTGGAGCAATCACATAGGTACGATTTTCCTCTGAGGTATCTATAAACCTCCGGTATCTTTCGGAAAAATCTCCGAGAGGCTCGCCGTTTATTACCTGTTGCGGTATTTTCACCGTGAAGCAGGAGCCCTTTCCGTAGACACTATCCACAAAAATCTCTCCCCCCATCATATTCACAAGATTCTTAGTAAGATTCAGTCCCAGACCGGTTCCCTCGATATTCCGGTTTCTTTTTTCTTCAATTCTCGTAAAGCTGTGAAACAGCTTAGCAATATCCTCCTGCTTTATCCCTATTCCTGTATCTCTGACTGCTATAACCAGTCGTATTTTATCTTCTGAGTCACTTTCATAACCTACAGATAATTCTACGCTCCCCTCCGGTGTATACTTCACCGCATTAGAGAGCAGATTATTCATTATCTGGCGCACCCTTACCTCGTCACCGTACAGCCCGGACGGTGTCATGGGGTCAACCGACAAACGAAGCGAAAGCTGTTTACTCTCCGCCCGGATTTTCGTCATGTTATAGCAATCGTTTAAGACACTGAACAACTCATATTCCACCGGGATAATCTCCAGCTTTCCCGCCTCTACCTTTGAAATATCCAGAATATCATTTATTAATGACAATAAGGACTGTCCCGCACTTTGTATGTTTTTGGAATACTCTAACAGTGTTTCATCCTTACATTCCTCCAACAGCAATGTATTCATTCCAAGAATCCCGTTTATAGGTGTGCGGATTTCATGAGACATATTCGCAAGAAAATCCGATTTTGCCTGATTTGCCGCCTCCGCTGCCAGCTTTGCCTCCCGGAGCTCATCGCTTTCGCGAACCTTTTGTTCGGAAAGAAACAGATAGCAGAAACAGATGATAAACAGAATCAGCAGCAGACCGAATACCCAGAAAATCAAAAGACCGATTCCTTCAATATCCGTTGCCACAACCTTTCCCGGAACGACACCGACTAACTCCGTCCCTGTTCTGCCGAGGTCGGCCTTGAAGAAATAATATTCCCTGCCGTTCACTTTCCGGAAAATGCTGCCGGAGGTTGCTACATTCAGCTTTTTGTCTATTTCCTTTTCGACAGAGGCAAAGACAGCTTCCTCCCAGATAGAGCTATTCCCAAGCTGCCGGTTAGAAGACTGCAGCAGGATATTATGGTCTTTATCACAAACAAACGAATATCCTTTTCCGTCATAGCATTCCACGGCAAACCCGGAATTCGCCTCTGCATTATTGTATTTTTTATAAAGTACATATTTCACGTTTTCGGACTCTAATACAGGAACGGTAAATAACATTCCTTCCTCAGGACAATAGCTTACCGCAGAATTTCCGCGAAACGAATCTCGTATTCCTAAAAACGACTTTGCAGAAACAGCCTCCCCGTAAGCAGCCGTTCCGTCCGGGCGCAAAAGCCCATAGCTTCCCCCGTCCTGTTTCTCTATTTCCGAATATATTCCGAGAACACGGGAATATTTCCCTTTTTCTAATTCTACCGCAATTTCCGATAATCTGTCAATCTCATTGTCGAGTTTGTTTTGGAAATTCTCAGCCATAAGACTTGTTTGCAGGGCGATTTGGTTTTCCATATGTCTTCGGAGAAGAGAGTTAAGCTTCTCCCGCATCAGGCCTCCCACAAACACCATGACAAACGCAAATATCATCAGCCCGACCAGCGTCCTTGTACTGAGTTTTTTATTCCTTATCTTCATAAACCTCAACTCCCTCTACAAGCCAGTTCATTTTCTGGAGTAAAATCTCATCCCGAATCACTTCATTATCGTTACATCTTACAGCTCCCGTATTATCATAAATCAAACCGGAAAATACCTCCCGGTTGTTCATGAGCTGATTTTTCGTCTGCTCAACGGCATCCCTTATTTCCGACGATACCGTATCCGAATAGAACGAAAGACTTACCGCATCCTTCTCAATCCCAATCCAGTAATAATCCGTTCCGACCTCTTTATTTAATATGTAATCCCTGATAATCTCCCGATAAACCATATTCCAGTTGGAAACCACGGAAGTAAGCATATGAGGAGAACGGCTCACCTGACCAATATTATACCCGATTACATCAACCCCAAGCTTTACGGCCGCATCCACCACAAAAGGTCTGTTCTGGTGGTAGGCCAGCACATCTGCATTACATTCCTTCACCAGCGTCTCTGCCTCATACATTTCCTTCTCTGAGTCGTCCCACGAACCGGTATACATCACATGTATTTTTGCATCCTTATTTACGCTTCGTACTCCGAGCGCAAACGCATTCAGTCCACGGTTCACTTCATTATTATCCATTGCCGCCACATACCCGATGTACCCGGTTTCGGTTTTCATTCCCGCAACAACCCCGGATAAATATCTTGCCTGATATACCCTTGCGAAATACGGCGTATAGTTCACCGCATCAATGTCGGAGGAACAGCAGTAAAAGGCAATCTCAGGGTAATTTCTTATCGTATCCCCGATTTCATCCGGATAATTATAGCTCTCCAGAAAAATAGCATTGACGCCACACTCTGCCAGCTCCTGTACCGCCAGTTCACACTTTCCCGAATACTCCGGCACATTCTCACAAACCACAAGCTCCGCTCCCAATGCTTCACATGACTGTCTGATGCCCTCATAATGAGCTCCGTTCCAGCCGGGCTCGCTTAACGCGCCGGGCAATATTACCCCGATTTTCACTTTGTCTTCCGTTTTTTCTCTGCCAAACCATGCAATACTTATCACAATCGCCAAAAAAACAAGCACTGCGCCCCCAAGCCACCATAGATTCTTTTTAATCTTCATCTATCTGTACCCCCGTTACATACCAGTCAAATGAATTTAGCATTGCCTCATCCGTCATACATTCTCCGTGATCCACCCTAAGCCGTCCCTTCTGATCGTATACCGGTCCGTAAAACACGTCAAACACGCCATCCTTTATTTGCTGCAGCTGCTCCTCAACCAGTTCATAGGTTCCGTCCTTTACATGCTCCGTAAACGGCGAAAGACCGACCATTCCCTGTTCAACACCTTCCCAGTAATGTTTACCGACAAACTTGTCCTGCAATACCTCACGTATGCGCGGCAGATAAAAATTCTCCCACTTCCATACCGCAGCCGTCAGAAAATGCTCCGGATACCGTTCGCTGTTATCATAATTGTATCCGATAATCCAGATTCCCCTTTCGTCCGCCACGTCATATGCAGCCAAAGAGTCGGAATGCACCGTCATTACATCAATATCATACCGGTCAAACAGCTTTTCCGCCGCTGCCTTGGTCAGTTCATCATCCATCCATGAATAACAGAAACGAACATATACCTTTGCTTTCGGATTGACCTTTTTAACTCCAAGAGTAAAGGCATTGATACCCCTGTTCACCTCCGGGATATCATACGCGGCAATATAACCGATTTCATTTGTCTGTGTCTGCAATCCCGCCACCATTCCGCATAAATAGCGTATTTGATACATTCTTCCGAAATAGGAGGCAAAATTGTCTCCCTCACCCACACCGGTAGCATGAAAGAAATAAACGTCCGTATAATCCTCTGCCAGCAGCTTTGCATACGAACCGTATTCATAGGAGTTACAAATGATTATTTTACAGCCATCCGCAATCAGTTCCTCCATCACCGGAATGCACCCTTCATCCATCGGTACATTTTCCCGGTAATCTACAAGAAGGTTCAGCTCCTCTTTACAAATTTCCATTGCCTCGTAGTGTGACTGTCCCCAGCTCGCGTCATCCTTTACATGGTTAAAAATAAAACCTACCCTTGTCTGTTTTTTGGTAATGTCTGTATCCTCCTGGTGTATGTTTATTACAACTATTCCTATAATAATCAGACTCATTATAATACCTGTTATAACCGCCAGCCGCTTCATTGTGATTCCTCCTGTTTACTCGCCTTCTTCTACCCTGTAACCCTTACGCTGCTATCCTCCCATTCCTTTTTTTAGTTCCGCAAGCAATTCGCCATATTCTGCGATTACCCCGGCATGATGCTCACGGATATACGGATAGTCAGCATCCTTTGCCGCAAACTCCAGAGCCTTTGCATGCTCGGATAGTTTTTCCGCTCCGATGTTCAGCGAAGTGCTCTTTAGCGCATGAACATGAATCTGATAGTTTTTCCATGCTTCGTCGGCAAACTCCTTTTCCAATACTTCCCTTTTATCTCCATCTATGTAGGTATCAATCATTTCCAGATAAAAAGCCTCATCATTCAGACAATATCCCATGCCTACCTGTGTATTTAAAGTTGGGAACCGCTCTGCGAGAGTCTGTGGTTTCGGAGCCTCCGCAGCCTGCTCTGTGCTCTCTTTCACCTCCGTAAACTCCTTGGATAAATACTTACGGAGCATTTCCATCAATTCATCCTCCTGAATCGGCTTCGATAAATAATCTGTAAAGCCTTCTTCAATATACTTCTCCTTCGCCCCCACAACCGCATTTGCCGTCAATACAATAACCGGTGTGTCAACGTTTCGATGTTCCTTTGATCGTTTCATTGCCTTCAATGTATCAATTCCATCCATCCCCGGCATCATATGGTCAAGCAGAATCAGGTCATACTTTTCCTCACAAATCATACGCAGACATTCTTCGCCGCTGCATGCAGTATCAACCCTTGCATTTGTCTGTTTTAAATAGCCCTGCGCCACTTTTAAATTCATCTCAACATCATCAACTACCAGAATTCTGGCTTCCGGTACAAGCACGGCATCTTGATTTTGCTCTGCGGAATGAATGTAGCACTGATATTTCTGTGTAAAATCACCTAATTGTTCTGAGCTTACAATCCGCTGCGGGATTGTTGCCGTAAAAACGGAGCCTTTTCCGTACACACTTGTCACATGGATTTCTCCATCCATAAGTTCAACCAGATTTTTCGTAAGGCTAAGTCCTAAACCTGTTCCTTCGATGCTCCGGTTTTTCTGTTCATCAACTCTTGTAAAATTCAGGAACAGTTTGTCCATATCAGATTCCCTGATACCGATACCGGTATCCTCTACTTCTATTTCTAACAGAAGCTGCTTATCATTCGTCTGCTCATACCCCATCCGGAGAATTACCTTTCCTTCTTTTGTATATTTTACAGCATTTGAAAGGAAGTTATTGATAATCTGCCTGACATGAACCTCATCTCCGTAAAGAACGGACGGAATCTTAGAATCAACTTCCATTTCAAAGTCCAGACCCTTCGCATCCGTTCTGGCTTTGGTCATATTATAGCAGTCGTTCAGAACCGAAAACAATTCATACTCTACAGGAATAATTTCCATTTTACCGGATTCGATTTTAGAGATATCCAAAATATCGTTTACGATAGATAACAGAGTCTGACCGGCACTTTGAATATTTTTGGCATACTCTCTGATTTCTTCCGCACTACAGGTCTCACAATTTTTTAAAAGCATGGAGTCCATACCTAAGATTCCGTTAATCGGCGTACGGATTTCATGGGACATATTTGCAAGAAACCGGCTTTTTGCCACATTTGCCGCAATGGCATCATTTTTTGCCTGTTCAACAAATTTCACATGCTCCCGCATCATCTGACTCATATAGACAATCAGCGTGCATATTGCAAAAATACATGCTCCGTACCTGCTTGCCATTCCTAAATCCCCGACCTTAATAATATAGGTTCTCAGCATATCGACGGATACGCCGAGCAGCATACAGATAACTCCGGTTAATCGTATCCCCATCCCAAGATTTTTCTCTCTGCTGATATTTCTTCCTAATGTCACCACATTCACAATAATAAGAAATACAATAATTCCGTGTGAGATAAATGACATATTCATAAAGTCTACAAAACCGCTAAGCTGAAGAATCAGCTGGAGCACAACATTTACCGTGGAAGCAAGCATTGCAAACAGCATAGTTTTCCGGGTTTCAGGCATTGACTCATAGCAATAGGCTTCAAAGAAAAGTGGACCTGTCATCAGAATTATAAAGATTAGGTTCGAGTACAGTGTCTGATTTCCGTAAAAAACCTCCGGCACCTTTGTCTCTATCAGGTAGTACACACTCATAAGTAACAAATAGACACACAGGTACTGTATACCGCCAATCTTCCTTAAGGATCTTTTCTGTATAACTGCCAATACTAAAAAAACAACAGCTGCAACCAGTATAATCATAGTCAGAATGATATCAAATGACTTCTGCTTTATAAACTGAAGAATTGCCACATCTCTTTTTGCAACAGATATCTCCGTAATATAAGTGGCATAGTTGGAATAAGGAGAACTCATTTCAATTTGTATCTCCCCTGCTTCACAAGCCTTTGGTATGTCAGCAAATACAATCACACTTCCGGGCGTATGTCCGAACAGTCTTTTATCGTTCAGTCCGAAGGTATATATTTCTTCTCCGTCAACTGTAATCTTCAATGACTTATCGGCAGACAAAAAAGTCAGGGTTTCTCCCCGATATTCCTTCGGAACGGTATTCCGGATAACAATTTTCTCATTCGGACGACTGGTGGAATTGTAAGGCAGCCTCGGAATAACAGTCTCTTTGCCATCCTCTCTTACAAGCGTCCAGCCTGTGTTAAATGACTGCACGTTCCCCTTTGTCAGCGTTACGTCATCCACCTTTGCCGTCATAATCACAACCGCTATAACAACAAGCTGTACAAAGAATATAAACCATATGACCTTATTGTACTTTTTCATAAAATACCGATGCCCCCGTTTCTTAAATAATATATAAGAAGCTTACATACATCCCCAGCTGTTAATAATTCCATATACCGTCTCTCTCACAACAGAAGCATGTAATGGTTTTGTTAAGTAGTCATCAATACCAAGCTCACTGATTTTCCGAATCGTATCTATACTCTTATCCGCTGTCATAAGTACAACAGGAACACTATACTCTTCCCGAATCATCCGGTAAAGCTCGAATCCGTCAACATCCGGCATTCTGAGATCCAGCAGAATAAGGTGAATCTCTTGTTTTTCCAATACCCCGAAGGTTTCCTCCTTTGTACTCACACCGGTCACATTAATATCAGGCTCATCCTTCAGAATATGCTCCACCATTTTGATATTCATCATTTCATCATCAACTACCAAAATGTTCTTTCTGCTTCTCTTTGTCTGACACATGGAGTAATTCTTATCTTCATCAATCATTTGAAGCATAATGTCGGCAATCCTTTCATCGAACTGCTCTCCCCTGCCTTTCTCGATTTCAGAGCGGACAACGTTCTGCGGCAGAGCGTCACGATAGCTGCGGTTGCTTGCCATTGCATCATATGCATCCGCAACACAGATAATCCTTGCGATTTCAGGTATGTTATCTCCTTCCAGACCGTTCGGGTAACCCTTGCCGTCATATCGCTCATGATGATATTTTGCACCATAGGCAATTCGCACATCCTCATGGATATCCTTCAAAATGTGATATCCGCTGACAGGATGAACAAGAACCTGATTATACTCCTCATCCGTCAGTTTTCCAAACTTATTAATTATCTCTTCCGATATTTTTATCTTGCCTACATCATGTAACAGCCCTGCATAATAAATAATCTTTTGCTCCTCTTCCGATTTTCCCATTCGCTTTGCAATTGCAAGACAATAATCGGCAACTCTTTGTGAATGACCGCTTGTATAGCAGTCCTTTGCATCAATCGTATAAACAAGTGCACGGATGATATTCGTGTTCGTGCGTTCCAGCTTTTCCTTACTTTCACGCTCCTTGCGCTGATATTTCGTAATCTTCTTCGCGGAAAATGCGCAGAATACCACAATAATACAAAATACTAAAACAGATACCAGAATACCTATAAGCATCTGCATTCTCAGCTCATAGAACAGCTTAGTGTTGCTGACAACCGTTACTACATACCAGTCCTCCATCACCTGATTGGAGAACACAGTGCAGTGCTCCCCATGAATACTCATCTCAAAATCATCATGCTCATTTGAGAAAATCATGGAAAGCATATACCTTTGTTCTTCGTTTTCAGGATACAATTTTCCCTTCTCTGCCTCGTTGAAGTGAGCAATAACAAGTCCGGTACTATCCATAATAAAACCGTACCCCATATTGTTCATCGTCATATTTTCCGTGATTGTCTGCACTTCATTTAAAGCGATGTCCAGTGACACCACGCTTTCCCCGTCAGCAAGCAGCTGGCTGACCGAAAACATAACCGTATTTGTCTGTGCATCAAGATACGGCGGGACAATCGTTGACCTGCCCCCGGCTTTTTTTGCCTCGGTATACCATATTCTGTCGGTAGGAATATAATCCTCCGGCGGAATCCATCCGATTCCGTCCAGATACTCTCCGTTAATATAACCGTAGATTCCCGTGAAATTCTCATCAATCTGCTCGGTCTCATGCTTTGCCTCCGCTGTCAGATACTGTAAAATCTCATCGGAGGAGGCATCCTGCTCCATCATATAATTAACGGTATCAGCAGTTACCCACAGCACATCCATTCCCTTAATCAGGTAGTTTTCAATCATAGCCGCTTCGCTTTTCATGTTGCTGACACCAAGTTCATTGATTTTAGTAACCGAGCTGTGATAAAATGACGAAAAAATGTATATTACCATAAAGACTAACAGGAAAAAAACCATAATGATTGTGGTCAGAAACTGCTTTATGATTGTTTTTTTCATTTTTCATTTGTCCTTTCGCCATGCGTCTGCGGGTTGCCAAATATTTTATCTTTGCTTATTACGATAATTATATTATTTCCATAGCAAAATTGCAATCTCTTTTTATTAACGCCGCAGTGTTACGGTAACAGTTCAGCCTTTTAGTATGTAATCGTTGTGGTGACGGAGTATTCTAAAGAGAACCCGCTCTCGCTCATGCAACAACGTAGCAGTACTAAGCTCGAAACCACCTCGCTAAGTACTGACGTTGCCTTATGGTTCTCTTTAGAATACTCCGTCGCCACAACTTATCCCGCATAAGTAAAGCTGAACTGTTATGTGTTACAGGCAAGACCAGATGCAATTTCCTATTCGATAAAAATATAGCGCGGTATCATGTAACATTTGACACCGCGCCATTCTTAAGTTGTTAACAATTAGTTTCTCACAGATACGTCTCTCTGTATCCTCTATAAAATTCCTGTTTTTTGCATTAATGCAATAAAGACATTCTCCAGTTTTTCCACAATAAATTCCGCATCCGCTCCCATGCGGTACCCCACAAACATCAATATCGCACCTACAAAAAATAAAATAACGCAAAGTTTTTTCTTCACTGCATACACCTCTTTTTTAGTTTTTGTCTGGCTTTTATCCCCCGCCTAAACCAATTTCTTAGTTTTCCGGTGATTTTCACTGTAAAATCAAATACGCAAAACAATAGAAGAAAAACAAATGCATATACACTTATAACAATTCCCACCGCAAACATTCCATCGGCAAAACTCATTGCCCGGTTCAAATCTGTTAAGGTTTTAAACATGAGCAGTGACACAAACGCCCCCAGACACAGAATCAGGATTAGTACCGCAATACAGACTCCCACAACTACTGTGCTAAGCAGTACAGCCAGCGTAATAAAGCAGAATTTTGATTTCAAAATAACTCTTGGTGCAGAATCTCCGCATTTCTCTTCCTCTTGTTTGCCATCTGCTACAGAAATCTTATCCTTCTGCGCTTCCGTCCGGGTCTTATCCATATCATCCTCTACCGGCTCCGGTTGTCTCATATCGACAACCATGGTCAAATGGGTATCTGTCCTTTCTTCTCCCGTATCCGGATGCATGGTTGCAGCGACAGATCTAAATACCTTTTCAGAATTTTCCTGTTCCGGAGTTTTCTCCGGTACGGATGTAACAGCATCAGATGCTTCTGAATCAGCATTCATGGTTGTCGGTACATAATCCTTTGCCAGTAACACCGCCAGTTTTTGTGGTGTACCCAATGCCTCCATCAGCTCGTATTCATTTTCGGTCACAAGCAGCATCGTGCGATATCTCTCCACCGTTATACGACGATCATACGGAGTCATGAACATTAGCAAACGTTCCAGTTCATCTATGTATTCTTCCTTACTGTAAATAGGCATAGAGGTGTTATCAAATTCGTCTGTACCATACCGTTGAAGAGGCTTCGTCTCTCTTATTACCTTTGTCACTGAAAAGGGAGACTGAATCACCAGTGTATATCTCCCGGGTACAGGATTGTCCTCCCATGGAACCAGCCATTTTGAGAGTCGGTCACGTTCTGTCCTGTAAGCAGACCATTCCAAGGCAATTTCCTGTTTTTCGGGTGAAAAATCAACTTGTGCGAAATCAAGCTCCTGCCCAAATGAATCTATTACCCCCTCTACTCTCTCGATTGTCCCTTCCTGCAGTAAACTCGTTTCATCCTGTTCCTCTTCAGAATCGCTGTTTTCCACGTAAGCAGGTTCCGGCTCAGGCACCTCCACCTCTTCCGGCTCCGGTACCTCTTCTTCCTCAGGTTCTGAATCCTCTTCTTCCTCAGATTCAGGCACTTCTTCCTCCTCCGGCTCTGGCTTCTCTTCTTCCGGCTCCGGCACAGATTCTACGCGGTTCACTGTCTCATCTGTATATTGCGAAATCTCTACCCATTTCTCATTTTTCGTTGTCTCGGTATCGTCATCAAAGAAGAAAGCCTTCTTTTCTGCTTCAGTTTGAGAATGCTTTAAAACAATATAAGTTCTCTCCGGTTGACTCTTCTCCTTCGGCAGGTCTGCAGGTCTTCTGCCTTTATTGTTGAAAGATGCATATTTCTTTTTACCAATAATCCGTTTAGATGCACTTGCACCCATATTCCTACTAGTCTTACGCATTCGTCTCTCCACTTACTAATCTTTAAGTCTGTCTGATTCCAAAATGTTTCCCTAGAAATCCACCTAATTTCTTTAGCCTTCGTTTGAACTTGATTGCACGGTTTTCATGGCCATATCTGCGTGCAATGACAGAAAATCCCTTTTGTCTGTAAATTTCCAGTATTTCCTTTTTGTTCAAATTGCAATAATACTCATCTTCCAGAGCAGGCTGCGTACATTCTTTCCATTCAAGCGACCGAACCTCAAAGGAATCTCTGATTCTTTCCAACCACAGAACTCCTTTTTCTGTGTTGACAAGCACCTGGGAAACTCCTGTTCTCTCCCAAAACACATCCTCGCTTCTCTGACCATATATCCAATCTCCAAGCGTGATATCACCGACTCTTCCAGCGGTTCTGAATTTACAATGGTCACACGACTCCCTGAAAAAAGCATGGCTGTAAAATAATTGCCCATAAGTCGTAGAGGTGTATCTCTTTCCGTTGACAGTAATCCGTTCCACATGTCCCTTCCCACTGCCATCGCTTATTCTGAATTCCGCTTTTGTAATTTTTCCATGGTACTTCCTTGACGAATAGTTCAGAAAATCCTTCCACAGCTTCCGGGCTGGTACACCATGACAAATTAAGTCCACCAGCAACAGTGTATCCTCGTACCCTCTGCAAGCACACCGTACACCGGTACACTGACAAGGGGTTCCGCTAAAAAGTACCAATTTGTTTTGCTTTAGTAACTGCTTTACTTGAGAAATCACGGAATTCATATCACTCTGTACATATTTTGACCCCTGTAGTCGATACAAATCCGATTCCTTTTCAACGCATATGTGTGCTACTGAAAAATCCTCCAGAAAAGCTGCACCAAAAACTACACCTCCCGCTCGAATCACAGCCTGTGCTAATGCATAAAACACTCCTCCGGACTGACTGGTCCTATGTATCTCCTCATCCCGATGTTTCATCGCATAAGCAAAAAGGGGCTGTTTCCCGAGCAAATTTCCCGCATACGCATTGCCCTCAGAACATATTATACTACAAAACTTACAATGAATACATCGTTTTTCATCAATATAGGGAAAAAGAAATCCATTTTCATCTTCTTTCATAGATATCGCCCCCGTCCTACAGGCATCCATACATGCTGTACAGCCTGTACACCGGGTCTTATCTACCGTATCAATTCTCTCCATTTTTTATTTCCTTACTCTTTGTTTTATTTTTCGCATCCATTTACTGATTTGATTCATAACAAATGCGTATTCTTCTGTTCTTCTATACCGCAGCCAAAGCAGTGCGGAAGAAGTGACGATTGCGACAAACAACCTGACAAAAAGCATACCAAAACGATATGGCAATCTGTAGGTAAAAGCATACGCCAACATACAGGAGCAGAACGTCATGACAAATCTGATTCCGAATTCTTTACTATAGCTTTTCAGTTGTGTATGAAATGCATAGCGATAAATCAACATGGGATCCACCCACAGAAGTGTCATCAGCCTTGCAACGGAGGTTGCCAGAAGGATTCCAAAAACTCCGCATATTTTTCCAAGCATAATTGAAAAAACTATATTCAACAAGGTCATTACCAAGGGTGCCTCAGGTCTTTTTGAAAATAGACCGTAAGCATTTCGAAAGGATGTGTTTGCAATCATCATCATGGAGGTATAATAATTCAAAACAAGAGAAGCAACCACAGGAACCGATAAACAATATTCCTCCCCCAGCCACAAGAAAACAAACGGAGTCAACAATACAAAAAGGCAGGTTGCCGTTACGGATGTAATGGTATAAAGAGCAAAGGATAATCTTCGATAAATCAAATAATTATGTTCCGCACTTTCTGCCACAACCGCGTTACCCACACTCGGCAGGGCTGAATGGAAAAACTGGCCTGCAAAATCCGATACATAATTCACAATCATTCGATACCCCGACAGAATTCCCACCATTGGAGTTCCCAGAAGAGAAGAAATAATTACACTGTCCGTTCCCACAAGTGCTATAGTAGAAACCCGATAGAGGCTGAGACTTCCGACATTTTTCCATACCAGACTTTTTTCTTCTCTGCTTAAGTCCGCACTTCTGTTTGCCAAAAACGGATATCTCCTTCGATATGCCCACATAACCAAAAGATTCCTTAGGATAACACCAGCAATGTCCAATAACAAAAAAAGTAAATACTGTCTTGTAATGACAAGTCCCACCACCTGAACGGCAGTAACCGTTACCGTAACAATGCAGGAAAGCAGGGACAGAACCCTTTTTTGCTGATAAGCTTCAAACAGAATACCACGATATTGAAAGAGATAACTGAAGGCGGTCTTTAGTACAAACAATAAAAAAATGAGATAGATATTTTCTCTGATATCAGGTATGTCCTTAACGATATACGGAAGGAATGGAAGCATCACAACACCAAGCACTATAATAGCCACAGCTACGACACGATAGACCTTTTTTAAGAGAGTTATATATGCACATATCATTTCTTTGTTCTGTTGCCTGATTGGTTGATACAGTGAAAACAAAACAGCAGTACCAATACCTAATTCCATGGCTGAAAGCATATGCAGCAAATCAGAAAATACACCAGCTACTCCCGTATACTGTTTGCCAAGTGTATAAACAAACACAGTTTGCGTAACAAATCTGGCAAGCATCGAAACGAACTGTAACAGCATTGCTGCAGCAGTATTACGAAGAGTATTTTCAGTCCTGCTCAATGTCATCACAGCCCCTTCCCATCAAAGCCTCACGGTAAACTCCGACCAGTTTGTCCGCCTGTACCCGGATATCATACAAATCAATTTTTGGATTCAAAATGACCTCTCCTCTGGGTCTGCCCATAGTCGAAACAATTGCCTTGACCCATTCTTCATCATCCGCAGTCAGTGACAGAGTATGGATTCTTTCGGAAACCAATACCTCTTCCGGTACCACATCAGATGTAATGGTTTCGAGCCCGTTTATCTGAGCCTCCAGAATCGCCATTCCAAATCCCTCTGTCAAGGTCGGCAGAACAAAAACATCGCAGGCATTCAAATAAGCAGCCACATTTTCGCAGCTTCCCGCAAAAATAATTTTATCGAGCTTTCTTTTCGCAGCAGATTCTTTTAATTTTCCCTCCAAGGGACCGGAGCCGACCAGCAACAGAACAGCATACGGGTACGAAGTCTGCAGTTTTTCCATAATCTGTAGTAATCTTTCATGATTTTTGGACTCTACCATCCTGCCCACGCATCCAATTACAAAATTGTCATCTACAGACATTTCCTTCCTTACTTTATCTCTGATTTCTCCGGAAAAAGAAAACTTATCCAAGTCAATGGCATCCGGTATCAATGTAAAATGTTTCTCACCCCATATTTTTCCGGCACCCGATGAACAGGCCATTAACAGGGTGGAACATGTTTCAGTCAGATAAGCTTCAAAATACCGAAAAACACGCTGCAGGATATTACCATTCTTCCTATTCATATTAACATGGGCATGGGCGATGCGGACGGGAATATGACACCATTTGGCAATAAGCAAAGGATAAACGCTTTTATGGCCCTGATGACAATGTACAATGTCATACCCCCCTTCCTTATAGATTCTCTTCATCGTCCTGAAGTATGTAAAGGGATGTCTGCTCTTGGCCGGCACATGATATATTTTGCTTCCCAGTTTTTCCGCCCTTGCTTCAAGAAATCCTACTTTTGTGCTGTGTACAACAAAATCAAATTGAATCTGTCCCCTGTCCACCACAGAAAGGTAATTCATAATCATTCGTTCCACTCCGCCGTCGTTCATGGCAGCACATATATGAAGTATCCTGATCATATACGCAATCTTCCTTCCCTTGTATCTCAAAAACGTTCTGTCCACCAGCGGTACGGCAATACTTTGTGTGCACCCTTTACCACGATTCCAAAATAAATTGACAGTATAAAGCCAAGTATAATTCCCAGATTTAGAATCAGCTTACCTATTTTACTTTTTTCAAACTTTGTCATAAGCGGAAGAGATAAAATTTGCCCGATACTAAAGGTCCAGCAGATACGCTTTGCAAGCGGAATCGCTACAGAAAGCATGACGGAAGCTGTCGCAAGTAATTGTAGCCAAAAGTATGCTTGAAATTCTTCCCGGTATTCGCTTTCATATGCAGTCCGCTCATAAAAACAAAATACACAGAGAACCACAATATTGATTAAAGCGATAAACCACTCAAACTCTCCCGTGTTAAACATACTGGAAATGTAGTACCCATAACCAAGCAGGCGAATGATATAATACAACCCCTGGCTTCCCACAAGTCCCGCAGCAAGTGTCAAGCCTAAAATAATCCATGCCCTTCGTGGTTTCAGCTTAATCTGAAACAGCCAATAGACAGGAAGAAAATAAGCAACTCCCCTGTGCGTCAGAACTGCACACACAAAAAAGAATAAATATGGCTTAAGCTCCTTTTTCAATGCATATTGTATGGCAATAAACAAAAAACCCATGGCAATTCCCTGACGCACACCGTTCAACGATATATAAAAGGTGTTCGTTCCCCAAAACAGGAATATACTATAGATAGGATAACATGACCTACGATATATGATAAACCAGTAGCAGCCAATCAGTACCGTACCGGTCACACAAAACAACACCATATAATCATCCGCCAGAACAGCAGCAATCCACTCTAACAGATTATAAACCGGATTAGCGAAATAGCTGCTGTTGCCATTATTTACCCTGTTAAAGCTTGCTGCATAGTACAGGTAATCCGTTCCGACACGATATCGTAACCCTGTAATGACTATAAAAGGCAATGCCGAAAGAGCTGCACTGATATAGCAAAGAGATCTGTCTATCTTTCTTTGTTTCATATACGGATTCAGATTCTGTGTATAATTAACCAATCTGTTATCCAAAGTCTGATAGATGTATGCCATACACATAGATAAGAAAAGTGCACTCAGATATACTTTCATTTGACTACCTTTCCCTTCCTAAATGGTATAAATACCTCTGCTCCTTATTCTCAACATAGATATACTCTCCTGTTTCCAAACGTATTGTATTGCATTTCGTCTCATCCTCAGAATCGGACAAAAGCTCTTTGGAATCAATACGAATTTCACTGATTTTTGAGGTTTGCATATTTGTAAGTTTTCTGCATTTCCAATCTCTTCCCATTAATATCACAGCATTTCCCTTTTTATAAAAGGGCATTGCGGCATACACTGTCAATACTCCACATCTTTTGCAATTCGAAAGATATGGTATCATACTATAGATGTTCCATTTAATTTTTTTTCCGTAAAGCCTGACTGTCTGAAGTGATACATGAGACCATCGTTTCCACTCCGGAACAAAATATTCTCCCTCCTGCCTCAGACTGATATAATATATCGTCTGTTTTTCTTTAAAACGGTTTTTTATGATATAGCCGGCAAGTAACCCGGTCACCAGAAAAGGATATAGGAAATACCATGCTTCCAGAAAAATGTTACCTTTCTTCATATCCAAAGTGACTATATCCATCAATTGCACCTTTCCAAAGATGTCCTCCGTATAGATTGTAAATTCCACACTATCAGACGGAATCAGCCATACACAAAGCCAATTCACGAACAGACGTCCAAGCAGGTTGTCAAATCCAAAGCTCGGCGTAATCTCCATTGTGCCGTCATTTTTTAATGCATAGTTCAGGTGCATTAAGGATGGAAGAGAATCCGTGTCTAAATGCACCGTCATGGATGCCATATCTTTTCTGGTAAAGGGAGTTTCATTTACAGTCACGGATAAAATCACACCCTCTTTATTCCCAACCATTTTTGTTCTATCGTATAAAAATTTGTTTTCCGATGTAATCCTGCTTTTATAAAGTGCCACAGACTCCACTTTATGATATGTACATACTTCTGCAAAGGACATGCTTCCCGTTATAATCATGCCCTCATTTACCATTGAAATATCTATTAAGATTGGTTCTGTTCCTTCAGCAAGGCGCATCTTTTTCTTACCGTCAGTGACTAAGAGACTACTCCTGTATTTCTCCGCAATCAACGCAGGATTCACTTTTTCTCCCGTATCAAGTCTGTTTATGATTAATTTCGCCTTCAGTACATCCTCCAACGAACAATCATTTAATTCTATTTGTTCATTCTTCTCATTATAGTATTCAATATTTAACTCTATCGCAGGCTGGACATAAATTATGATATCATCCTGTTTTATCGCATCGTCAAATTCTAAGTCGATTCCTTCCTGAATGAATCCATCCTCTACCTCCCAATAAGTCACCTTTCCCTTTAATAGTTCCTTCGCTCCGGTATCATAATCTAAATAGGAATGATAAATACTCACATCCTCCGTTTTGGACAGCACAGTCCCCTGTAGATCCTGCCCCACAGCATTACGATTCTCCTCCCCAATATTATGATGAATCAAGATTACTTTTTGGAGCGGTAAAGCACTTTCCATATGAAGCTGATTATTCTCTGTTACGTAGCTGATAAAGTCCACATTGTCTGCCTTAATACATTCTGAGAACACTTCACCACAGGAATCCAGAACATTCAGGATATCCTCCGGTTCCGTCGCATGGAATATGCTTACATTATCTTCTTCCACGTTGGGAATCATGACATCATCGCCTATTCCGACATATAAAATATTCACCTTTTTCCCATTTGTCATCGTAGCATTTGCATAGCTTTTGATATATCTGTCTAATTCCTCTTGCGGAACAACCTTTTTCTGATCATCATAAAAAAGCCCATCTGTTAAAATAATGAGCCAAAAAGTATCATTTTCTCCGTTATCCTCATTTAATAGGCGCTCATATGCTGTCTTAATCGCAGAGACAGGTGTAAAAATTTTATTTAAATGAGCACGTAGATTATCCACCCTTGCCTGTCTGTTGTTATGGATACTATAATTAGAAGAGGTGCTTGGTTTACTCATATAAGTAATGAACAGTTCATCCCTCTCACCAAACAGAGAAAGGAATAATTGAAAGGTGTAATTACAATAGGTTCCCTTTTTTCCTTCCATACTGCCGCTGTCATCATAAACCATGGAAACAATCAGGTGACCTTCACTATTCTGCTCATCATTACCTGCCTGAAAAGCGCTGTCTGCCAATGCTGTTTTCGGAATCGATAATAAAGAAAAAAAGCAAGTAAATATTAATATAATAATTAACTTCACTTTCTCCCGGCATTTCTTCATCGCTCTCCCCCCATCACCTTGGTTCGCAAAAAATGTTCATACACCCATGTCCGAATTTGATTCGGCATCAGGCAAACCATACATCTTGGGATAAGAGAAATCACGCAATCCTTCCAGGTAAAAAAACCCTTTTTCCTGTATTTTAGAAAAAAGCTGATATTCTGAAGCATATAGTGATAACCGCCACGACGGGAATAATAATCCTTAGTTCCTCTCACATATAGAAGGGGAGTCTGTATGTTATACATCTGTGCATTGTTTAACACCATTCTGATCCACAGGCTGTAATCTTCAAATCTGACCTCAGACTCATAATTTCCTGCTTCCAGAATCTTGCTCTTCCTCAACATCAGCGTATCATGCCCGAACGGATTTCTCTTGTGCATGTACTTTATCAGATCGTCATTAGATTCCGGTGAGTTTCTCAAAACCAGATGGGATAAATCTCCCAGAAACTCATAATATACCGAAGCCACCATGTCCAGTTCAGGACGCTTTCGAATGACATCGAGCTGTACCTCTATTCTATGTACGTCTGCAATATCATCCGTATCCATACGAGCGATCCACTCATTTCTGCATGCCAGAACCCCATCACGGAGAGCCAGACCAAATCCGCCGTTATCCGGCCGGTTCACGAAACGAAACAACTCAGGATATTTCTGTGAATATTCCGACAAAACATTCTCCAACGCATCACCCAGCGGACCGTCTTTGACAATTACAATCTCATCGGGCATTACTGTTTGCGCAACTATGCTGTCAAGACTTTCCCGTAAATATTCCGGTTTTTCTCTCCAATACAAAGACATCAATACACTATACTTGTCCGGACTTTCGTTCATTACGCTCCCTCCAAGGCTCCTATGCCATTTCTCTCTCGCAGATAGCTTCGTCAATAATAGATATCTCCATAATATCCCCTGTATCTGTAGTACTTATTACCACTATCCCGCTTCTCTATATCATTCAATATAATACCGCAGATATTCGCACCAAGCTTTGAAAGCTTATCCACTGTTCTCTGAACATCGTTGATATCGGAATAGCCATCCCGCACCACAATTAAATACCCATCTGATACCTGAGCCAGAGTAGTTGCATCTGTGACAACATTCACCGGCGGTGTATCAAGAATAATATAATCATATTCGTCTGACAAGAGCTCCATCAATTCATTCATTCTGATATTCATCAACAATTCACTTGGATTAGGAGGCTGTTCTCCGGCCAGCAGCAGGTCAACCATTCCCAACCTACTGATATTTTTCAATAATCTCGCCTTTGAAATACCTGCCAGATATTCGCTCAGACCACCTTTGTCGGTTATGTCAAGATACTTTCTTACTACAGATGCGCGCATATCGGCGTCAATCAGCAAAACCTTCAAGCCAAGCTGCGACAATGATTTGGAAAGATTAATGGCAGTGATGGTTTTCCCCTCTTTGGCTATGGAGCTGGTAACTACAATCTTGCGGCATTTCGTCTCGAAAGGCATATACAAAAGATTGGTTCTAATCTCCTTATACGCCTCCGAAATATCATTTGGCATTTCATCGCATAGCAAAAATTCATTCAAATACCCACGTTGCTTTTTATTACGTAGTTTTCTCACCTTATACCTCCGTTACTGCCGCTTACTCTTTTTATCACCTTTTACGTTTCTTTTATCTACCAGAAGCTCTTCGTAGGACGGCACACGCCCGATAATCGGTATGGTAAATAATTCTCTTAATTGTTCTTCTCCATGAACCTTAGTATCAAAAACAGCATACAATAAAATAATTGCTATAGATATTACCACACCTACAATGGCTCCGGTTACAATATTTTTGATGAATGGAAAATATGCTTCCGTAGGGTAAGTCGCCTCGTCAATGATTCTGACAGCTCCCGCATCAACAACACGAATAATTTCATTTGGAAGGACCTTTAAAATAATCATAACAACAGCTCTGGCAAGTTCCGGATCCGGGCTGCTGGCTGTAATGGAAAAAGCTTCCGTATCATTGATAGATCCGGTACTTATCATCTTCCGTATCTGCTCCGGGGAGAGAGAATATCCAAAATTCTCCAACTGCTCTGAAACCTGCTGCATCGTTGTGTTACTCTTTAGCACCACCATATATGTTTTTACAAGCTTCTGGGAAGCCGTCAGCTCTCCTGCCGTTATGTCGGTGCTGGCACGCTGTGTATTGACCACATAGAGAGATGCTGTAGATGAATACATCGGCTGAATACAGAAATGAGTATAGACCCCGGCAGCAATTAAAAAAAAGACTGCAGAGCACACTATCCACTTTATCCTTGCCTTGAGAATCAGCAGTATATCCTTAATCGTCAGCACAACGCGCTCTCCTTCCGTTTTTCGTTCATCCGGTTATTGGTCATTCCTGATACTGCTCTTCCTATATGGTATAAGAAGAGCAGTAAACGGAATACAAATCATACTACATTTATTTACCTTACTACGGCATAGTTCTTGAAAACGGAATTAGCCGAATCATCCGCTCTGAAATAGAAGGTGTATTTCTCCTCAGGGAATGATGCAGGGTCGTACCACTGATTCTGTCCGCAATACTGTGCTGTGGTGTACATCTGACTCCAGTCACTATAGCCTGTGTCATCGCTGTAGTGTGCATATGCCACATAGCTATACGTAAATCCATGTGTAAAGATACCAAGCTTTCCATTATACTGAACAATAACCGGTCCTGTACAGCTATCCACATCAACGGTCTGGTAGTATGTATGATCTGCCGTCTTTACGATAACCGTATGGATTCCGTTGCCAAGCGCCGGAACGGTATATCCGGTAGTACCGCCCACCAGATTAATCGGTAAAAACTCCTCTTCGGCAAGTCCTGACATATCACTGTACTGATAACCTATCAGAATTGCTTCCGTAGCTTCAAGATCAAGTGTAATTTCACCGTTCTGCTGGCTTACAGTGAACGGATAGGCAATCGCACTGATTTCAAAGGTTTTATATACCTGCGTTCCGTCTGTGTAAGTACAAAGCGCCGTATAAATACCGTTATACTGTGCACCGGTATAAACTGCTTCTCCATTTTCCGCCTGTAGTGTCACATAACCGGCTTTTGAGAACTTCGCCCAGCTGGAATAGTTTCCATAAGCCACAGATGCCCTCACAAGGTCACTCTTTGAAATTACAACATTGGTATAGTCGTCTGTGTTTATGGTAAGTTCCGTAGCCTCCTCTGTAGGCTTTGTAACTAATTTATTCTCGAAAGAAATAATTGCGGCATGGAGCTTCACCATCTCAGGAATAATGTCATCGTATACCTCCAGCGTATTTGAAGCATTTTCGGTCAGTTCCGTCTTCATGGCAGTAGCGGAAGCAATAGCATTTAACAACAGGTCATAATTTGCTTCAGGAACATAGCTCTCTCCCGGCTGTGCCGCATCAGCACCTCTCTTTCCTCTGGCTATCGTAGCATTTGCCGCTTCCAGATAACGGGACAGCTCGGACGTGGCAACATCCTTCTCCGTGCTCTCGTTATGTACAACGCCATACTCTACGTATTGCTTTTTGGCCGTTGATTCCTGTTGTGTAATCAGGAAGGTGTAGACACCATTTGGAACATCTGTAAATTCCAGCTTACCCTCTTCATCAAAGGTCAGACTCTTGACATAAGGTCTGGTGGATATTCCGGCCCAGCTTGCAAAGGCAAGCGGAGTAAGAGTCTTATCTGTTTTATTGTTTACATTGTAAACAACCGAAGTCAGGTCGTAGCCGGAAGCGGACGGTTTGATTGTAACAGTACTGTTATTCACTGTAACAAGCTTAGCGTCTACTATCACGATAGTACCCTTAAATTCCGTTATCGCAGCTGTCAGATTCTTATACTCCGTATTCACTGCCACCTGGGATTCCTTTAGCTCTGCAGCCTGTTCAGCAGCCTCAATTGCTAACCTAAGGTCGGCTGCTGCACTTTCAGGTGCATAAGTACCTGCTCTGGTAATGCCCTCTGTAGATTCCACAAGCTGGCATCCGTCAATGATACTCTTAGCGGAAGCAATCTGTTTTTCAAGAGAAGTAGTAGAAACCTCGGTGCTTCTCTCCAAAGTCAGAATATTCGCCTTAAGGGTGTAGGTATATCCCTTACTGTCAACGACAAGAATCGTATGTACTCCGGTCGTATTCGCGGTAATGGTATTTCCTTTCTTGTAAGTCTCATCGCCCTCAAACTTAATCTTAGTAATCTGATTTGTCGGATCCTCGCTGTCGCTTGCAGTAATCAGACCGCCATCAATACTCAAAACAATCTTGTACTCATCCGTGCTTTCCTGCTCGATGTTAATCTTATAATACTTCGTTCCCACAACACCGTTATCCATGACACGAACGAGATACCATCCGTACCGGTCAACCTGGAACGAGAATTCTACCGCGCTCACATCATTTCTTTCAATTGTTCCGGATGTTACCTTCTTATCGCTTGTAAAGTCCTGTGTTCCCGTGGTGACAATTTCCGGTTCGGTTTCACCAAAGTACTGATAGTCAATTCTCTGGATATATCCGGTCGGAGTCGTATCAAAGTAGGTAATATTCATCCCCACATTATCAAGCCCCGTAATATCCTGTCCGGCGCGAACTACCACCTGCTTTTCTTTTACCGTACTGTCGGACTCTACATAGGTAAGCCAGAAGAGATAGTAGCCCTCTCTCGGAAGCAGAATCTTTTCTCCGTCCAGAGTCAGTACACCGGTCTCAGGTTCACTCTCTTCTGCATTCATTTCCTCCTCTGAATTACCGGCAGGCTGCACATATCTTGTAGGCTTTACGATACGGTATCCGGTAGAAGTATTAGCTGCAATGTTTTCCTTACCCTTAGCTACAAACTCTGCCCACTTATCTGTTGTATACTCTTCGGCTCCGGTGTAAATATATCTTGCACTCTTCAAGCTTCCCGGATCCGACTCATTGTTATTCACTAAAATCGCATGGTTATCGTTTACGTACTCCTGAGTCACGTAAGGAACACCGGCCAGCAAATCCGGTTCAGATACTAACAGACAGGTCGTGTAAGTCTTTCCGCCTGCATAGGTCAACAGGAAGGTATAATAGCCTGCCTTCGTGAAGCTGAATTTTGTATTGTCCAGGGAAGAAGCTGTTCCTTCCACGGTTCCTGTTTTGCCCTTATATCCGATTTTACTGTTTATGCTGATGTTTTCCTTACCCTTTGCTACAAACTTCGCCCAGGTGGTGTATTCATAATAATCAGGCGTGTAAATATATTTATAGCTGGACAAAGCACTGTCATTATTCAGTATTGTTACATTTCTGCCATCCTGCTGAACTACCGGCAGACCTGCCACATAATACTGCACAGGAGCTGTATCATAGCTCAAATAGTTATTCGTCTCCGCAATGTTTGCCTTGATGAAATACTCCCCGTTTACAGTAGGCTTTCCACCTGTAATACCGGCGCCGTTTTCTGCAGAGGTTTTGATTGTACACTCCTCATCAATGTAATACGTATATGTAACCACACCGTTTCCAGGGTTATTTGAAACATGATATCCGATAGGATTATCATCCTCATCCTTCTCCGTAATAATGCTGCTGGAGTCGATTGGCTTCTTGTTTACCACCACTGTTACGACATCCGATACTACCTTTGCACTCTGTTTATTATCAACACGGGTAGTAGTTACCACACAGTAAAAATAGTAGGTACCTGCATTTGCCGTAGTCGAACTGGTAAGATGCAGCGTATCTGTCGTCTGTGCAATTGCGGTACCATCCGCATTCACATTGGCAGGCGCCTTATACCAGCGATAGTAATACTTTTGATTTATTGCATCTACGTTATCAAGCGTAAGTGAAATATCGGCTGTTTCCTTGAGAGAAAGCTCCTTAAATGTATCAACGGAAACTACCGGTACCTTTACCGGAGTCTGAATACCGATTGCGGTAATCGTTATGTCACCGGTAATTTTAGCTGCTTTGATCGTAAGCTCAGCCGTATCACTGTTTTCCGTATGACTATAGCTATAGTCTGTTCCCTGTACCAGTGCTTTATCGCCTACAGTGATAGATATATTATCCGGCAGACAGTAGCCTGCCTCTTCCGTGTTCAGCTTTAACACTGCAGTAAAGTCATTATCCGCGCTTGCTGCTTCCACTTCAAAGTCAGCCTGGTCAATGGCATTCTGCCCTGAATTATAGAACAGTGTAATGTCGGCCTTTGCTTTCGATAGTGCAACATTACTGTTGTTCTTTACAACAGATTTGTTATATACCGTATAAGAAGGTGCTACAATCTTCTCCCAGATTGCATAAAGTGTCGCACTGCCTACGGTTGCACCTGCCGAATAGGAGGTACCTCTTCCGTCAGAGCTTGTGTTCCATCCGAGGAACGAATAGCCCTCTCTAACCGGTACATTGCCGGCAAGGGATACGGTACTGCCAGAGCTTGTCAATACTTTGAGTGCACTTCCGTTCCAGGTGCCGCCGCAACCGATTAGTGTGACATTGGCTCCCGAATTCTTACCCATTTCAGCCATGGAACCTACGCCAAGCTTCACTGATTTTACAATTGCTCCGCCCGCCGGAACTGTCTGGTCAATAAAGGAAAATGCTAATGCCGAGTCTCTTCCAAGTTTAAACTTCTTATCATAGTGGTTACTGTTTGTCCTTGAATTGTTAAATACATTATTTCTAAATCCTTTGTTGTTGTAGCAATAGCTGGAAGAATAACCGCCAATCCAATACTGATTTGCATCCAGTGTATAGAGACGGAACGCATAATTTGCTCCATCCTCCATGACCAGATATTCACCGTTTGCATCCATACCTGCGTTGATGGCAGCGCTGTCGTTTGATGCAATCTGTACGTCGGCACAGGCTCCAAAGGTAAGGTTATTAATAGGGGTGCTGCCGGTATTAACAAAAATATAGTTTACCGTAACATAGCTTCCCTGCGTAGCCATGACCTGTGCATAATACAAATTGGTAGTTAACTGTTTGAAAATACTTGCATTTGCCGTATTCACAAAGCTTAAACTCGTTCCGCCGTAGTCGGAAGTGCTGTTTCTGGTATATGGATATGCCGAACCGCCATTATAATAATAATAGTTGGAATAACCGCCGTCTCCATACGTTGTCTTGATATAATTACCGCTTGAATTTACGCCCCGGATATCAAATATGTTTCCTTTATAAGCATAGTACATACCGCTGGACCTATACGAAGTTGCAGCCAATATCCACTTTGCGTAGAGCTTTAGTGTCTGCCCCTCTGCATAGTCATCTGTATTAATGGTTGTCACCTTTTGTGTATAATTGATATCTTTGTACCAGCCGGCAAAATTGACCGTCTCGCTGTTTGCCGGTGACATCGGTGTAGGGAGCAGTACCATCTCACCGGAGATATCCGATGCCTTATACACATAGTTTACCGGATTTCCCCATGTGGCGTCGTAAATATTTCCGCCCATTGCATTCAGTTCAATATTGATATGGTTATAACGCCGGTTTGCCATTGCTTTAATGGTAATACGGCCTGCCACATTCGGTATCGTAATCACACCGGTGTCATAGTTGTAGCTGTAATTAATCTCAGCACCTTCCTGCCTTACCGTTACACGCAGCGGAATCTGCTTTCCTGCTCTGTCTCCGGTGCTCAATGTCACTCTGTAGGTTTCTCCCGCAAGTGCATAAGGGTTACATTCCGCATCCAGATCGGTCAAGGTAAGCTTGGTGGAATAATAATTCAGCTTTGCAGACGGACTCGCATCCGATATCTCTGCCCCAAGCCCTGTCTTGTCTATTTCTGTTCCAAAATATACCTGATAGATTTTCTTTGCATCAATTACCTGACTGTAGTATCCGGTTTTGACCTTATCCAGAGCCGTGTAATTGCCCTCTTCGTCTTTCAGATAAAGAGTATTGGACGCTCTGTATTCATCGGTAGCCTCCTTATCCGTTACCAATGCACCGGCATCACAGCTCACACCGTCAAGTGACAGCCTGATTTCGGAGAGATACTTACTCACTTCAACCGTCTTGGCAAATTGTACCACTTTGTCCGGATTTTCATCCGAATAATAAGACATCAGCAACGTGTAAAAGCCCGGAACTTTACATGTAATTTTTGCCACTCCGTCTGTTGCATTAGCCACCAGATAGCCTTTAGTGCTGTTAAAAACTACGTTTTCCTTTCCCTGTGCCACAAAATCCGCCCATGTGGTATAGCTGTACTCCTCAGGAGTACAAATATATAAAGCAGATTTTAATGTCCAGCCTTCTAAAGCTTCTGTAGAAGCGGTGATGACATTGTCATTCACCGTTACAGCCGGCTTGCTGGCATCAATTGCATCCTGAGTTACATAAAATGTCTGCCCATGTTTGCCGGAATCATCGGTAAACTGGAGTACATAGTATCCGGCTGTTTCAACAGTCAGCGATACCCTGTCATATGTGGTTACTGTACCGTATTCCGGCACTTCCACTGTCTTTGCTTTCAGGGTCCGATAGCCATACCTTGTATTGCTGCCGGTATCTTCTTTTCCCTTTGCAACAAATGCAGAAGGAGTAGTATAGAAGTAATAGTCCGGCGAGTAAATGTAGGATACATTCGTCAGGTTAGAGTCGTTGTCATGGATTGTAATCACATTACCCGCAAGCACGGCACCGGCTTCATTTACAACCGGAATGTTCTCAGCAGTTACTTCAAAGGTAACCGCATGTTCCCCGGAAGCATCATGAAACACAAACGTATAGAACCCTGCTTTTCTGGCTGTAATTACCGCACCGTCATACGGAGCTACTACTGTCACAAAACCGTTTACGGAGTTTGTTTCTGTGTAATTCTTTCCCAACGCAATCAGTTCTTCTTTATTAAAAATCTCATCGGTGTATGTCGGTGCTTGTTCCGTATAGGTGTATATTAAAGAAGTAATTTCTGCTTCGTTTTCACTGATTGTAAACGTATTCGCATTCGCGTACACCTCTCCATACGGATGTTCCGGAACCTCAGCTGCCGTCAGTTCCACGTGATATTCCCTGTTGTTAATCCAGAAATAGTAATGACCTGCACGGAAGTAGCTCAGAGTAACCTTATCCCCGGAAACCGAAATCACCTTATATCCTTTATCCGTGTTAATCTCAGGCAGGAGCTTACCCGTTGTATAAAAGGTCACCCATGTCTCCCTCTCCACCGGGGCCGTCGCATACATTACCTTTATCTCTCCAAAAGAAAGTCCGTTTTTGTCAATTGTAATACGATTGTTTTCCTTGCCGATTACCGGCTCCACAACGACCTCTTCAGGCTGTTCCGGAACTGTATCCGGTAAATTTTCACCGGTAAAATCACCATTTGTGATTTCAAAGGAATACATTTTATCCTGCACCCAGAAGCTGTACCATCCGACATAACGACATATAAAAGGTGTCTGCTCCTCTTCAAGTGTCAGAGCTTCATATCCGTTATTGCCGTTTACAACGGTCAGCTGCTTACCGGTATTCACGAAGCAGGTCCAGGTAGTCGTTGCAGGCTGTTCCTTAGAAAACATATAATGTATCCTTGTTATCCCTGAGCCGTTCCTGTCAATCGTAACAACATTTTCATCTTTATTAAGCAGAGCATCCGGTACAGGTGTAGGAACAGGCTGTTTTTCCTCCTCCGGTATCTGGCTCTCTTCTACTACAAAGTCATAACGCTTATTCTGGGACCAGAAGTAATAATTTCCCGCATACTTACAGGTATATGTAATATTCCCCTCTGCATCAAACTTTAATCCTTTATATCCGTTTACTCCATTTATATCCTTGTTCAACTTTCCGGTAGTATAATAGCTTGTCCATGTATTTTTTTCCGGTACCGTAGCAGAAAACATCACATTAACACCCGTGACACCTGCTCCGTTTTGGTCGATGGTAATCTTGTTACCTGACTGTGTAAATTGCACCTCAACAATCGGAGTCGGTTCCGGTGTAGGTGAAATTTCAGGCTCTATATCCTCCGGGATATCCATTTCCGGAACATACACGGTATATAACTTTTTCATCACCCAGAAATTGTAATATCCTGCACGTCTGCATACATAAGAATAGCTATCCTCATCCTGGGCAAAAACAATACCCTTATATCCGGACTTACCATTCACATCCTGACGTAATTTACCTGTGGTGTAGTAGGTAACCCAGGTGGTTCTCGGCGGAACATTCTCGGAATACATCACATTAAAGCCTGTCACGTCGGTACCGTTCTTTGAAACGGTAATGATATGGGACTGGTCACCCTCCCCTTTCACAAAGGTAGGCTCCGCAGGCATATCTTCCTGATTTATCACAACCTCGGTAGCAGCACCGTCTGACCAAAAATAATAGTACCCGGCCTGCTTGCAGATATAGGTGGACACATCCGTACCAAGAGTCTTTGTCATATATCCCCTTGCACCGTTTATATCCGTGTTCTGCTTTCCTGCTGTATAGTATTGATACCAGGTGTCCACAGTCACGGCTACCTCCGAATACATCACGTGCACAGCTTTCACACTCTCACTATTTTTAGTGATTGTAATCACATTTTTCTCTGACGAGAAGGAAAGACGGGCAGGTGTTTCACCGGGCGTTTCTTCAGACGGTTCCTCAGTCGGACCCACGGTCGGTGTCGCTTCCTCTGTTCCCTGATTTTCTTCTGCCCTTACAATGTTTTCGGCAGGAATGGCACTGAACAACAAAGTAAAGACAAGAAACAGCACAAATCCTTTTTTGATTTTCTTCATGGCAGTACTCCTTTCTTGCACTTGGAAGCCCTTCCAAGGACAGATAACATCAATCTCATAAATAAATATATAAAAGAGAATAACAAAAGGACAACGAAACAACCACAATCAGCAAATTCCGTCACCTTTTTTCAAATTTCCCAAGTAATTAATTGCGTTTACTTTCATCATCAACAGCTTTTCTTCCACTTTATTCCAGTCCGGACTAAGCGCCGCCTGCGCCGTGCAGTCATTGCCGCAATATGTAGTAAGCCCCAGAGCATCCATCAGGTCGGCAATTCTTTCCATTCTCTTCCCTTCATGAACAGCAGTCGTTAAAAAAGGCTTCTGAAACAAAATCGAAAACGCCGTTCCATGAAATGAATTTGTCACAACATAAAAACTGTCCTCAAACAATCCCACAAATTCCTCCGGACTGCTGCATCTTACGTTTTTCACATATCGATAATGCCTTAAGCTGTCTGAAGCCCAGAGCACCGGAATGCCCATTTCCTTTGAAAGGATTTGAGCCTTTTGAATCAATTCATAATTCCGCCCTATCATATAAAGCAGAATATATTTTCCTTTTTGCGTATGCTTTGCCAGCTTCTCCCATTCATTCCTGTCCAGAAGCAACACGGGGTCAGGATGCACTTCTATTTTCCTTTGCTGCCTATGTACCATTCCATCAGACAGATATCCCGCCAAGGATTGTTCTCTGACTGAGATGCCTGTAAATGTATCCAGACAGGCAAAGCACCGCTCTTGCAGCGTTTTATCCGTAAAGCGATAGTTTCCCATACTTGCGGCATAGGAATACTTCGGCACACCGGAAGGCAAATTTTCCAGAAAATAAGTCATATCATTGCCCGTCAGATTCATATTCCATACCTGGTCACTTCCAACCAGATAAGTATCATAGTGTGCAGACGGCAGTAATTCCCGTACTACTTCACTATGGCGTATATTGTTCAAAAAAAAGAAATGAAAGCGATTCTTCGTCCGCTTCTTGATTTCATATCCCAAAGGGTTCCACCACTTCATTCTGATTTGATGCTGTTTTGTGATTTTGGGACACTCATATGAGACGACCTCATTTTCTATGCCCATGTCATCCAGCACATGCTGTAATGCATATGTTTGAAGTATAGCGCCGTAATTCGTGGCATTATGCAAGGTTAATACTCCTATCAACCAGACTCCCCGCTTTCATTGGACTGATAAATACCGTAACGATTAATCCATGAATTTCATCATTTTTATTGCAAACGCTATGTATTTCATATATAATAGCATAAACAGTCATTTTTTTCAACATTTTTCGACATTTTAAATTACAATGAGTGTGTAATTATTTGCGAAACGGTACAAAGCATAGAATAGAATGGAAAGCACGCATATGAACATAATACTTTCAGTTATCGTTCCAGTATTTCAGGCAGGGTCATTTCTTGACCGTTGTATAAGCAGTATACTCGCCTCCACTTACCAGGATATCGAAATCCTGTTAGTTGATGATGGTTCTACCGACGGCAGCGCTGCCATATGTGACGCATGGGCTTTGAAAGATCCCCGTATTACTGTGATTCATAAACCAAACGGCGGAGTTTCGTCTGCCAGAAACGAGGGGCTTCATCGTGCCGTCGGGAAATACATCACCTTTGTGGATGCCGATGACTACATTGCCGAAGATACCTTTGCTACCGCACTGTCCTACTTTCAAGAGGACGTATGCAGCGTAGCCTATAAGGCTTCCATCTGTGATTCCCAAGGAATCCCCTTTCACACTGCGCCTGCTTCCGGTAATACCCTGTTCTTCGCCACTCCGCTGGAGGCATTGGAATACTATTGGTATACAGGCAAAAACACAGCGGTCTGGTGTCGTATTTTTCTGCATGAGGTAATTACACGGAATCACATTTTGTTCGATACCGAAACGGCTATCAACGAGGAAGGATTATTCATAACAGATTATTTCTCAAAATGCAGCGGAAGGGCAGTTCAGCTTAATAATCGGTTTTATTACTATGTAACACACGAAGGGAGTGCCAGCCGTCACATTACCGGAGCGCAGGCTGCAAAGGTAATGGAAAACTACCATACTCTTATCCCGTATTGTGATTCTCTAAGCTGCACCTGCGGCTTAAACATCAGATACAGATACACCGAAATACTTCTCAATTTGTTAAAATCCCAGTGTGAGAGGGACAATCGTAATCCGGAAATGCGCTCGGTAATACGTCAGGAATTATATACACTTTCGAAGCAGTATCTCTGTGCCAAAAGAGTTCCCCTGCGCAGAAAAGTATACCTGATTTCGGTATTATTATCTCCCGGTCTCACCTACAGATTGGCCGGAACACTTAAAAAGCATTTGCTTCTGCAAGGAAAGAGCTGGTAATCCATATGACAGAACTATATCAAAAAAAAGAGAATTGTTACGGATGCGGGGTTTGCGCAAATCTTTGCCCGCACAATGCCTTGTCCATGCAGGCAGATGATAACGGCTTTGTCTACCCTGTTATTCATCCGGATAAGTGTATTCACTGTGGTGCCTGTCAAAGAGTATGTCCGGCAAAAAATGATGTACGCCTGTCATATCCTCAGGAGGTATATGCCGCGGCATTCAAAGACGCTGTAAGCCTGTATCAATCCTCTTCGGGAGGTATTTTTCCTGCGCTGTCCGGGTACATATTATCTCAGGGCGGAGTTGTCTTTGGAGCTGCCATGCAAGAAAAATTCACTGTAGAAACCATTTCTATCCATAATTACCAGGACCTGCCTCTGTTACAGGGTTCCAAATATGTGCAAAGCAATCCCGGTAATAGTTACAGGGAAATCAGAGCTTTATTGTCTCAGGGAAAGACCGTCCTTTTCTGTGGTACCCCGTGTCAGGTTGCCGGATTAAAGGAGGCGGTAACCGGTCTGGATAAAAATCTGATTTCTGTTGATCTGGTATGTCACGGAGTTCCTTCACAGCAGATGTTTCAAGACTATATCGCCCACCTGGAATGTACCGGGGGCATCACCATAAAAAGTTATCGTTTTCGTGACAAGAAGCACGGTCAGGATGATTATTACAGCTATACCTGTGAAGCCGGCGGACATGAACAAACCGTATGCAAACGTGCCGCCAAATCCTCTTATTTCCGACTTTTTCTGGATGGAAATCTATCCCGTGAGAGCTGTTATCACTGCAAATTTGCCGTCCCTGAAAGAGTGGGCGACCTGACTCTGTGCGATTACTGGGGCATTGAGAAAGAGCATCCCTCCTTTGCAAAAGAACTGAAAAAGCTGAACCTATGCGGTGTCTCAGGAGTATTAATCAACACAGAAAAGGGAAAGAATCTGTTCGAAAAAATAAGCTCCGAAATCATCAAGCAGCCTTCTGCTTTTGATAAGCTTTCCACTCATAACAACCGCCTGCTTGCACCGGTAAAGCCCGGTGTCGACAGAAATACGGTTCTGCGTCTCTATCGGGAAGAGGGCTATAAAGCAGTTGATGATTTTTACTTTTCGAAATACTTTTTTAAAATACTAAGGGGCGGTATCGGCAGTTTTATCCCCCTGCCGCTTCGCAAGAGAATCAACCGGCTGCTCAGAAAGGGAAAAGGGAGAAAAAAATGAAAACGATGACCATCACCTATCATGCTTCTAATAATTGCGGTAGTTTTCTACAGGCTTATGCCCTGCAGCAGACACTGATTAATATGTTTAGTGTAGAAAATACGATTATAGATTTCAGGAGCAGGGAACTGATTCAAAATTACAGTCTCTTCCGCCCCTTCCGGTCGCCAAAAAACGCGTTTAAAAATCTATACAGTCTTATCCATTATAAATCTCTGAAGACAAGAGCAGCCCGCTTTGAAGCTGCCCGGAGGCAATACTTACAATTGACCGATACCATCCATGATATGAGTGATTTGATCTGTAAAAGACAAGCAGCCGATCTGTACATTGCAGGCAGCGACCAGATATGGAACACCACTGCGCCGGATTTTTCCGAAGCCTTTTTCCTTCCCGGCTTTTCAAACAAAGCTGCCTATGGAATCAGTCTGGGCTCCGATTATATGAAAGCCCCTCTTTCAGCCTATGTTCAATCCATACAGGAATTTTGTTCAATATCTGCACGGGAAACACAGGGAGCCGAAGAAATATCAAAGTATTACGACCGCTCCGTTTCCGTTGTCTCAGACCCCGCTCTGCTGCTTTCCGAAGAACAGTACAGTCTGTTTGTGTCTGACGGTTCCCCGGAGTCAGCGACAGATAAAAAAAATGAGGAAAATTATATCTTCTATTATTCCATGAAGTATACTACACCCGGACTGCGCCAGACAGTTGCTCTTTCCAAAGAGACCGGACTTCCCATGATAACCGTGTTTACCAACTATCATACCTGTCGCGTTCCCCATGGAATGAAGGTATATTACGATGCCGGACCAAAAGAATTTCTCCGCCTGTTATCCCGTGCCAAAATAGTAGTCACAGATTCCTATCACGGCACCATCTTTTCAATCCTGTATCACAAGCCATTCGTATATCCCGTGGCAGAACAGGATAGGGACGATAGAATCAGAAATCTGCTGGGGAGTTTGCAGATACCTATAGATTCCGTTTCTGCGGAAGCTGTTTTATGTGGTCGGGGCATTGACTGGACGTCGACAGATCGACAGATTGAGTTGCAAAGGTCTCACTCCCTTGCTTTTATAGAAAAAATGCTGGATGCTTGTAAAACTGTTAATCAGGAGGCTTCAAATGTCAGTTCCCACTTTTAGTGTAATTCTTCCTTGCTATAACATCGTACCCTATCTTGGTAATTGCCTTGACAGTATCTTTTCCAACGATATGACAGGGAACGAGCTTATCCTCGTTAATGACGGCTCTACAGATGCCTTTCTTCCCTTCTGCAGGGACTATTTTTCCCTACAGACAGACTCTGTTTTTTTCGAGGGAGATTACAAGGGCTGTCATATTCTTATTCTGACTCAGAAGAATCACGGTCCCTCCTACAGCCGTAACCGCGGAATAGAACTGGCGACCCGGGATTATTGTCTGTTTGTAGACCCGGATGACTCCGTCAGCCACACATGGATATCAGAAATTCGTCTGGCACTTAAGACGAGCTCACCGGATATGCTCCTTTTCGGATTCCACCAGATTAAGGAGAACAAGGACGGAAGTACAGACTCTCAGACAATCCTTCCCCTGCAACAGTATTGTACCTGTACAAAGGAAGACACCATACATGAGCTTCTGCCCAAATACATTGGACGTTCCGTCCAAAATGTACAGAATTGGGCAAAATCAGGTGTCTTTTCTCCGCTCATGGAACATCATGCCATATGGCGTATTGCATACCGCCGGAGTTTTCTGACCGAAAACAGCATCCGTTTTCCGACACAAATCGTTCTGAATGAAGACGGTATTTTTAATGCAGACTGTATCACTCATGCAGTTCACTTTTCCACCCTTATGAAACCTCTGTATTATTATCATCAACGGCCTGCAGGAGCTTATTCCGGCAGAGCCCGGTCGGGAGCAGATTTGGTGTCAAACAAAATTGCCTTACTAAAAGAGCGAATCAGAATTATTGACAGCCTGCTGCATCAATATCCGGAGGTCAATTATGACATGATTGCAGGTGCCACCATTCTATCCATATATGAGATGCTTTTGCTTGCTCCGAAAGAGTACCACCGTATCAAAGCAGAATACATCACTACTCCTGCCGTCTTAGAGATGATACGGAACATGCCATATGTCGGGAAAACGACATTTGATGTTCCTTTGTTTCTCTTAAAGCATAAATGCTTTTATCCGCTTCATCTTTTATTCATGACAGCCGGTATTGCAAGGAATCGTATCGGAGAAAAATATAAATAATTACCAAATGAAAGAAAAGAGGAACCCATGAAAATTGCAATTATTACTTTTCATGCTCCACAAAACTGTGGTGCATTCCTGCAGGCTTATGCGCTGCAAACCTATCTATGTAACAACCTGATGCTTTCCGCTGACATCTTAAATTACCGGACAAAAAGACAGCAGCAGCTTTCTTCTGTTTTTTTGCCCTTGAATTCTGTTACTAATCTGGTCAAAAATGTCATCTTTCTACCGCATTATAAAAAGCTTAAGGAACGTGAAGCAGAATTTCTGTCAATGCAGAACACACACCTTCACCTTACCCGCGCACTGCCTTCTTTTCAAAGCTTTAAGCAGATGTATGATGAATATGATCTGTTCATCAGCGGCAGTGACCAGATATGGAACGGAACCCTGAACGGCTTCTCTAAAGGAGGCCAGGAGCCATATTATCTGAAAGACTGCCATAAGCGAAAAATCTCATATGCCAGCAGTTTAGGTCCAAAGGATACCCCTGCTGTTCGTTCCGGATTAGAACAAAATATAGAAAGCCTCCGGGAATACGAGGCTATTTCTGTCCGTGAAACTCTTGCCAAAAATATCCTTCAGGAATATATCGACCGACCTGTTCAAATCGTTCTTGATCCGGTCTTTCTTCTGGATAAGGAGGCTTACCAACCTCTTTTTAACAGTCGGTTGACCCCAAAGTGTAAATATATCCTGCTTTATTCCGTAAACTATCCGGGCGGCATTCTTCGGGCTGCTTCAACGCTTGCATCCAAAACAAATCTGCCCGTTCTGGTTCCTTATGCCGGTCGCAGGGCCGTACTCTGCCAAAAATACGGCTTTCAGATTTTATACAATGCCGGTCCGGGGTGTTTTCTCGATCTGTTGTACAATGCAGAATTTGTATTGACGGATTCCTTTCATGGAACTGCTTTTTCCATCTTGTTTGATAAGAATTTCTTATACTGCCCACCGTCAGTCAATTCTGCCTCCACCGACAAAGCCGATCAGAAGGACAACTATACTACGGACGACCGCATCCGGACACTGCTTGACAGTGTCGGGTTGTCCCATCGCTATCTGACTGATTTGGACAATATTGATCTTCCAAGGAATCCGTACCCACTTTCCGGGGAAAAAATGGTCAAAGAAATAGCTGCAGCCAAAGCATGGCTGCAACATGCAATCTTTGTCAATCCATCTTCGGAATCCATTCCCTGATAATCTGCACGATTTCTCCGGATCGAAGTTCTATGGTTGTGTTAAATGGAGTCCAATCATCCTTTTTTTCAATAATACATTCCGGAAGAGTGCTGTTAAACTGTTCCTCCGTTGACATCAGCATATCTGACCTGTCTTCCATGGTAAATTCTCTGGCCACCGGAATGGATGTAACTCCGATTGAATAGTAATCCGGAAAATCATTCTCCACATATGTCCGATAGAAATAGCCGTTATCTTCTGCCAGGAGACTGATTCCGTTTTGTTCATAACCACCGTTTATGTCGACCCTGCCCTCAGACTCCCACCATTCCAGGTTCTCAACGACTGTTTCTTCTCCCCGGACACGGATGACACTTCCATTCGTCAGAGCATATACATCCGAGACATCATAGTAATCATAGTTAAAGAAAATAACCCATAGCTCATATTTCCCATCCCTTTCTATCAAATCGTCCGCCGTGAACGATACCGGATAAATTCCATCCGGTATCGTTGCAGATAGCTCTGTAAAAATAGCCGGTAATGGCTCAACCACAAACTGCTCCCCTGATTTCTGTGCATTAACATTTATAAACGCACAGTCATTTCCCTGAAGTTCCACGTCATTCGCCCAATGCATAAGATTATCCTCATCGAACCATAACAATCCCGCTCCGTCCGAATAGATTATCTCCTCCTCTATTTCACCATTATCAAGGAAATATTGTTCTGATTTTCCTCCCCTATAGGAAATCCCTCCCAATTCCTCATCCCATTTTCCGGTAAAAAACCAATGTGTATTTTTTTCCGGATTCTCACTCCAGTTAATCTCAATTTGAAATAGCTCTCCGTCATCAGAGGTAATAGTCATTCTGGCATGTCCACCGTATACATCCTTCCAGGTTCCGAGGTATTTTTTTCCCTCTTCCGATGAAACTCTGGTATCCTCAAACACCAAAGCATTCCCCGGAGTTTCTTCGCTCACCGAAGAAACCTCCGGCTGCTCTGATTTACCGGCTCTACAGCCATAGAAGCAAACTACAACCGTAAGTCCTAATATCAAGCTTTTTATCTTTTTCATATTGCGTATTCCTCCTTCACCTATTACACCGGTACTACAAAGTCAGCTACTTCATAAAATAACACAGGAACAGAAAAACCACTATCTTTAGTGTCTATCATTAAACAAACATCCCGCAAAGGAACCGATGTTCATAGACATTATACAATACTAATTCCCTATTATTCAATATCTTAACGTTTATGTCAAGTAATAGTTTGCAATTTCTCACTTTTTCTCTATGACATCAAGTGTACACAAACTGCGAGACCCATTTACCTTCCATACCCCTCCGGGTTCATTCTCTGCCACCTCCATGCATCTGCACACATAGCAGCAATATCACGTTTTGCCTCCCAGCCAAGCTCCGCCTTTGCAAGAGACGGGTCGGAATAGCTCACTACCAAATCCCCTGCTCTGCGCTCTACAAATTGATACGGTAACGATCTGCCGCATGCTGCTTCAAAGGCATGAAGCACCTCCAACACACTGTAGCCCTTGCCTGTACTGAGATTGTAAGTCTTCACACCGCAGTTTTTCTGTAATTGTTCCAGCGCTTTTACATGACCGAGCGCCAAATCTACCACATGAATATAATCTCTGATACATGTACCGTCCGGCGTATCATAGTCATTTCCAAATATATTCAAATACGGACGCTTTCCCACCGCCACCTGCGCTATATACGGGACAAGGTTGTTCGGTATACCGTTCGGGTCTTCCCCAATCAATCCACTCTCATGGGCGCCGATTGGATTAAAATAGCGAAGCAAAATCACATTCCAATCCGGTTCTCCGGTATGTAAATCATTCAAAATCTCCTCTAACATCCACTTCGTCATACCGTAAGGATTGGTTGGACGCTTTTTTTCGCACTGCTCTGTCACCGGAACCACCTCCGACTCACCGTAAACCGTCGCCGAGGAACTGAAAATAAGGTTCTTAACGCCATGGTCTCGCATGGATTCGCATAAATGCAGAGTTCCGGTCAGATTATTATGATAATACTCCAAAGGCTTTGACACTGACTCCGCCACCGCCTTAAGCCCAGCAAAATGAATCACCGCATCCACACGGTGCTTATCAAATACTGCATCCACAGCAGGCTTGTCCAGCAAATCCACCTTATAGAATTTAAGTGTCTTACCGGTAATCTGCTGCACACGCTCTAAAGACTTCACACTGGAATTGGAAAGGTTGTCCAGTACAACCACGGAATGCCCCTCATTAAGAAGCTCCACACAAGTGTGAGAACCGATATAACCGGCGCCGCCGGTAACTACAATGTTCATACTAATCTCCATTCCGCCGTCTTCGGCTGGCGGCACAAATAAGTAGCATCATGAATCCGTACACTAACTGTATCATTCCGGGTGTCTGAAAATGAATAATCTGCTTCATAAAATGTGATATGTCAATGCATAATTTAAGCATCTGCGGAAGACGCCTTTACATTCCCCTGTAATGTGGATATATCCCTAGGGAATTCCATCCCTTCCGGTGGCATCATCCCTTCCGGAAGCTCTATTTCTTCAGGGATTTCGAACTTCTCCGTCTCTCCGGGACGTAAGCCTCCGAAATCCCTGTCACCCTTCTTATCTCCTCTTTCGGTGCCAAACTCCGTTTCCGGCGGCACACCGAAATCACCCCAGTTGAAGCCACCTTTATTTCCGAAGCCGCCGTTGCCCCGGCCAAAGCCGTCTCCGCTTCCGTAAATCAGCTCCTCCATGGTGACAGTCCGGGTTTCCTCACCCATTGTTACGGTATATGTCTCTCCGACCTTTATTTCCGGGCAGCTTATTACAACTGAATTATACTTACCGGCAGGGGCATAGCTTACCAGTTCATTGCCCCGGCTGTCCTTTAATGTGACAACCGTGCCTGCCGCTAAGGATGCCTGGCTGCTTACCATGATAGACCCCTGCGTGGAAGCGGAACCGAAGTTCATTGCCATTCCGCCGGCACCTGCCGCAACAATGGTGCCTCCTGTGACAGCTCCCTGACCTTCAAAGTCCAAAGCACCGTTTCCGCTGTTCTGCGGTCCGGATACATAAACCGCTCCGCCGGTCATCAGGAAACAACCGTTTGAATCAATACCGTCTCCGTCAGCTCTGATATTCAGCTGCCCTCCGGAGATTTTAATCAGAATATTACTGCTTTCAATATCCTCAAGACTTGCAGAGGTAACTCCGGCTCCGCCGCCCATCGGTCTGAATCCAAAGCCCTCTGTGCTTCCGTCGGTAGCATTCAGTCCGTCATCCTTTGATGTCAGCGAAACCGTTCCGCCCGCAAATTCCAGAATCCGTCCTTCAATTCCCTCATAGCTCTTCGTGATATTGATATTGCCAGCCTCTATAACTACACTGTTCTCTGCATGAATGCCGTCATCCTCCGCAGCAATCATAAATTCGCCGCCACCGATGTAAACATATCCTTTTTCTTCCTCCTCATCATTCCCGGAATGAATTCCGTCCTTCCCGCAGGTAATATCAAAGACTCCGCCGGAGATACGGACACTGTCCTTTCCGGACAAGCCGTGACCGGCACTCTCCACCTTCACGGTTCCGCCGGTAATCACAAGGTCATCCTTTCCCACAATACCATGACCGGTTTCGGAGGTTACTTCCAGTGTGCCCTCGCCATTTACGGTTAAATCAGCTTTTGAAAAAACAGTACCGTCAATATTGTTGTCATCAATATTGACAAATTCACCGGTACTCTTCAGTTTATTGCTGCTGCCGCCCGCTAAGGTCAAAAACACCTTATCCGCTTCCTTCACATAGACAGCAGCCGTGGTATTCGCCGAAATGTCTGTACCGTCAAGGATAAGCTGTACCTTATCCTCCTTTCCCACATCAATCAGAATGCTGCCCTCCCATGTACCGCTTAACAGGTAGGTTCCTTTTTTTGTAATCGTAACCGTGCCATCCGCTGCCGAAACGTAAGGTTCCTCACAGCTTACAGTATTCTTATTCAAAGATATTTTAATGCATTCCTCTTCGTCATAGTCTGTCTCTTTATCCCGTTCACTGAATAGCGGGCTGCTCTCTGTACCGGTCGCCTCTGTGACGGTCTCCGTAGTATCTGTGGTATGCTCCACAGCTTTTGTCACCTCCGGGTTGTCTTCCGGTGTCTCCTTCTGTCCGCAGGCACCCATAATCAGTGCCATACTTAATAAAATCATCATACTTTTTTTCTTCATACCGAATCCCTTACTTTCCTTTTGACAGCAATGAATGCTGCTTACTATAGTATTAAAGCTCAGAAGAAGAAGTATCCTTATGATATAACGCAATTTCGAGATTACCGTTTCTGACACGAAGCTTGTCTAAAAACTCCTTTTCCTTTTTTTCGTCCCTTAAACAGACATAATATTGCAGCTTGAACAAGCTTCCCATGTTCGTACTCTTTACGCTGATAAGCTCATGTCTAACGGTATATTCCTCCATAATATCATCGAAAACACCCGAGTAATCCAGATTCTCCGGGATAGTAATCTTAAGTGTTTTCTCTGCAGTCTTTCTCCGGACTCCCAAATTAAGTGCCGAATACAAAAACATAACACCGCCTAAAACCAATGTAAACAGCACTCCGTACCCCAGATAGCCCATACCGGTAATGATACCTGCGCCCATGGCAAGAAAAATGGCACATATCTCTTTTGCGTTGCCCGGTACCGAACGAAAACGAACAAGACTGAACGCTCCTGCTACTGCCACACCTGCACCCACATTTCCGTTTACCATCATAATCACTACACATACGACTGCCGGAATCATGGCAAGAGTCATGATAAAGCTCTGGGAATACTTGTTTTTGTATGTATAAACTGCTGCCAGAAAAATACCGATTGCCAGGGAAACGGCAATACATAAAAGAAACCCTCCTACTGAAACGGTCGAAACTGCGCTATTGTCAAAAATTCCTTTAAAAAGTGTATCCATTTTAACTATTATCCTTTCTGTTACTGTATTTGTTTGTTAACCCAATCCACACTCCGGCATACGTTCCACGGTATCCTGCTCCTGTTTCTGCAAAAATGCTCTCCCGTATTTGGAAAATGAAGTCTTGTAGATTTTCTGTGCAGACAGAAACCGTACCAGCCAGAGAGGCATGCATCCTGCCACCTTGATTTCCATTAGAATTTCATCAGGAGCTAAGATGGAGGTTCCGTGCGGCTTTTCGCATAAAGACAACTTTTCTTCTCTCCACATAATATTTTCATCCAGTGTGATTCGAAGACCGGAATCCTCTTTCCCGAAAAAAGCCTCTCTCTCATAGGAAATTGCCATTGCAGGCCTAAGGCCCCGGTAAAAATGACAGAAATAGTCAATTTCGCCTGTAATCTGATTTTTTAAAGGAAGCGGTTCCCCTCTGTTCATATATCCGGAAGCCTCTTCCTCCTTCACGGCAATTCTCCGTTTATAGACAATCCCTTTGTACTTTTTCTTAAGCTCAATAAATACCTTTTTATCCGGTGTGGCAACACCGTAGCTGCGTACCCTGAGCTTTTCTTTATACACGGGCTTTTCTAAAGACCTGCGAATCAGAATGCTGTCCGGCGTATCATAATAAATATTATAAATTGTGCTCCTGCCGTAGCTGTCAGCCTCCATGTACGGCTCCATGTATTGTAATAACAATTCCTTTTGCTGTCTTGTTATTAAATACTTAAGTTCATACCTTTTAAAGACATTTTGATATTCCATAGCTAATCCTCCGTTCATAAGTATAATACAATCTGAACCTTAAATAAAGCTTAATTTTAAATAACATTATGCTTTTTATTGAATAGGACGCAATTTCCTATTCGACAAAAAAGGCTGCCGCACTCTTTCATGCAACAGCCTCCTTATTCAGATTGCCTTCACTCCGTCACACTTTGCAATTGTATCTATCGAGCCGTCAGCATTATAGCTGAATTCCGCTACACAGACGGAACGATGGAACAGGCTGCCTCCCGGAAGCTCTCCGGTATGGTAGAACAGATAAGAGTGACCCTTGAAATCCGCAATTCCCGGATGATTCGTAAAGACTCCTCCCTCCTCTGTCATAAGAACTCCGCCATATACCCATGGTCCGGTCGGTGAGGAAGAGGTAGAATATGCAAGATGCTCATCCCTTTTTCCCTCTCCGAATGCCGCATATACCATGTAATAGAGTCCGTTTCTTTTATAAAACCAAGGTCCCTCCGCATAGGTTGTGCCGGTTGCATGACCGCCCTTTGCAAAGGACTCCTCTGTCATCGGAATTTTTACCACTCCGACCTTTTCGTCATAGGAAACCATGTCCTCATTTAAAAGAACATACCGGAGCTCCGGATTTCCGAAATAAAGATATGCCTGTCCGTCATCATCAATAAACACAGTAGGGTCGATGTCATTCCAGTCACCCTCATCCACAAGCGGATGTCCCAAATCCTTAAAAGGGCCGGTCGGACTGTCCGAAACACCGACAGCAATCGCCATACCACCGTCTTTTTTATGTACCGGACAATATAAATAAAATTTCCCGTTACGCTCTACCGCCTGCGGTGCCCATGCTCTGTCGTCTGCCCAGCTGATATCATTTAGAGAAAATATTTCTCCATGATTCGTCCAGTTCACCATATCCTTTGTAGAAAAGCAATACCAGTCATACATCGTATAAAAATCATTCACTAACACGTCCTCATCGTGTGTCGTATAAAGATATAACGTATCTCCATACACCATAGGTGCCGGATCCGCTGTATAAAGTGATGTAATAATAGGATTCTTTCCGACCGTTTCATTCCCCGCTAAAGTCTCTTTCTTCTCCATAACAAACCTCATTTCCATTTATTAATAAATACTTAGAGCAAACCGTTCCCTTTCTATTTTCCGGTCTCCGTTTCACTCTATTCCATTATAACTCATACTGCCGAAAAATCAATCTAAAATAATACTCTCACACGGTTGTGCATACTACTCATACATCCCGTACACTATCCTTTTCAACAACGTGCCCCTCTACAATGTAAAGCCGATTTTCTGTATGCGGCATGCGTATTTTGTTTAGCAGAATTTCCAATGCCTGTCCGGCCATTTTTTTCATATCCACCTCATACGTAGTAATCCCTATTTCACACAGCCCCGGATACAAATAATTATCATATCCCACAACGGAAATATCCTCCGGAACCCTGTAGCCGAGATTTTTCAGCTTTTTGATTACAATACTTCCCACTACATCACAGTTACAAAAAAAGGCAGTCGGCATTTCCTTTGGAAGCTGAATTAAATTTAGTTCATCAACCAGCCCCGTCTCCGGATTCCGGTCGTCAAGCTGCCATTCCTTTTTCGGAGTAATACCATATTCCAACATAGCTCTTGTATACCCCATATAACGGTCTGTTATCGAATTCGTGGAAAGAAGTGTCCCGACATAGGCAACCCTGCGATGCCCTCGTTTCAGAAGATACCGCGTCATCTGGTATGCCCCGTAATAGCTGTCCGAAATCACTGTATCCGCTTTGTCCTCCTCATCATAGAAATCCACAAACACCCACGGCACATTGACGGTGCGGTGAATCTCATCAAGATATGCGCTCTCCAGTCTGCCGATAATCATCAGGCCGTCCGGCTTGTTTTCCGAAAGTACCTTCGGAACCAGACACTCCTTTTCCGTCTGACTGTCTATCGTAACTAAGAGTGCAAGACTCCCCCCCTCCACTGCGCCGACATTGACGGTCTGATACATTTTCAAATAAAAGGAATCATACTTTCCGATATATTTTTCCGCAATCAGTACCCCAATGGTATATCCACCTTCTGCAGGAGTCTTTTTCGGAGTATACTCTCTTTTATACCCCAGCTCTTCCGCTAAGGCGATAATTTTTTCTCTCAGCTCTTCACTGACACCCTTCTGTCCGGATAATGCCTTAGATACCGTGACGGTACTGACACCAAGGCGGGCTCCGATATCTGCTAATCTAACGTTTTTTCCCATATGTCACCTCGCACTCTGTCTTTCACACCGATTTAGCGCATATTACTCAGTACTTCCTCTTTTGACGGCATAACCTTCAGCGCGCCCCTTCTGGTTGTTATGACAGAGGCTGCCGCTCCCGCAAACCGCTGCATTTCAAACAAATCCTCCTCAGTGAGCCTGTCAAGTCCATGCTCTAACACATAATTCAGGGTGCATGCCATAAACGTATCTCCGGCTCCGGTCGTCTCTTTCCCACTTTCCCAATAAACGCAGTCTTCTTTCCGAGCTTCTGTAACATCGCTAACACATTACACGGTGCGCCGCCCGGATTCGCTTCTAAAAGCGGATTATTATTCTGACTAAGTCCGTTCTCCGTAAAGTCAATCAAAAGCTCTCCCAAAGCAATCACATCTATGTTTTTCATACCTATCCTCCTTTGCTACTTCCGGTTCATTTTTACAGACACGGCAATTGATACATCAACTCTGTGATACGGGATTAGCGTTGCCTGTAATGCATGATAGATATCCGACTTTCCCGGCCATACCGTTCCGATAACTTCATTTTTTTCATCCAGCTGATGGAACCAGGAGCCGTTTTTATGGTCCAGCACCTTTTCATCCAGATATTCCATAAATTCCGAATAAAGCTTTCCGTATTGCCCCTTTCCGGTTACACGATACAAAACAGCCGAAGTATTGATTGCTTCCGCCAGTGTCCAATGCATTCTGTCATGAACCACGGGAGTACCGTTCCAATCGGTCGTGTATGCAATTCCGGGTGCACCATCGGCATTCCACGCATCTTCTACCGCACGGTTAAACAGCTTCTGTGCAGCTTCTATGTAAGAGGCAGCCCTGTCCTTCTCCTCCTTATAAGTCGATAACGCCCACTGTGTAATAAGGCGTCCCCATTCAATACCATGCCCCGGCGTTGCACCGTACGGCTTAAACGGGTCTGCAGGCTTTTCCTTATTACATTCCAAATCTGCCACCCATTCACTTGTAAAATGCTCCGGGATACGCCAGTCGTTGTCCTTTGCCCAGCCTATGACGCGGTCAATAATTCTGCCGGCACGGATACGGTACTTCTCCTCTCCCGTCACATCCGCGGCTGCAAGAAACGCCTCTACTGTATGCATATTCGCATTCAGTCCGCGATACGAATCCAGCTCGGTAAATTCCGTATTCCATGTATCGCACGCAAGTCCCTCTTCTTCGTTCCAGAACCGGAGGTCGTACAGGGCAAGGGCTTCGGAAAGCAGCTTCTCCGCGCCCGGACGTTTTGCCAGAACTGCGGAGGTTGCCGCAAGAATTACAAACGCATGCGCATAGCACTGTTTGTTCGGAAGAATTTTGTTCTCCTCGGTTACTCCCGGATACCAGCCGCCGTTTTCGGTATCATGCAGCTCTCCCGACAGTCCTTTCAGTGCAGCATCAACCAGCGCCTCGCTTCCTTCGTGACTGAGCAGGCTCCCGATACTGTATACATGAGCCATACGGCAGGTAATCCAGGTCTCACGCGGACGCTCCGTCCACGGAGTCCCGTCGTCGCCCAGGTAATACGAGCTGCCGCAGGGCGACGGAAATCTGTGTCCGAACCGTAACAGGTCCTCCGTCAGAGCCTTCATGAATTTCTTGTTTTCCTCTGTATCAATGGTATATTTCGGATTCATACGCCGTTCCTTTTCCTTTCTCTGATATTCCTTTCAGCTTCCGCCGGACGATATTATCAGCCGATGTCATAAACGCTTCTGAGTCTCAGGTGGTCGATATTACCGCTTAACACCTCCACCGTTTTACTGTCGCCGTTTAAATCAAAATAGTTATCTGTCAGAATCAGGTCCTCGTTGTCATTAAGAATTTCCACACTCTTAGCATATCCTGCAGCGCTTACCGTAATCTTATTGCCTTCTACGGTCGCCTTCAGCTCCGGATTCTCATAACGGAAGTACTTCGGATACGAGAAGATAACCGTTCCCTCAGACACTGCCGTTCCTTCCTTTTCGGCACGGAAGCTTACGTATTCGTTATAAATATCAATCTCCGGCAGCTCAACCTTTTCTAACCATACACTGGTAAGCGCCGGCACAAAAATTTCGGTTTCTTCCGCCCGGAGTATTTTCGCCGAAGCATCTCTTACCTGCCACTTTACCGTAATCTGCTCATCCTTCATTGACTCATTTGCCACACAGAGGCGTATGGATTTCGGGAACCCGAACGGCAGTCTGACAAGCTCCTGTCCGCTGTTCATCATGCCCTCCTCTTCGCAGGAAATCATAATCGGTGCAAAGAAACGTCTCGCGTAATAGTGCAAGGCCTTCAACCTCCGGCAATAATCCACGCTGGACCAGGAAGCAACCGGCCAGCAATCATTAAACTGCCAGTAAACAGCACCCATACAGCGGCTGTCATTCCGGTTTCTTCTGAAATGCTCCACACCATACCGGATGGCATCCGCCTGCAACAGCTGGGATGCGTAAATAACCGTTTCAAAATCGGATGGGTACTTATACGTCTGCTGCATATAATTCATTATCTTACCGTTTGCGGCACCGTTTCTCTGATGCTTCTCCATAACATAGGAGAAAATATTCATATCCCGCTCATCATCCGTAAAGGTCTCCACCGTCTTTTTTGACGGGAAAGCCTGAAACCCGAACTCCGACAAATAGCGGAAAAAGAATTTGCGATATTCGGAAAACGGTTTATTTCCATGCCATACATCCCAGTAATGTACATCACCACGGTTCTCATCTCTTGGATTATCAAAGGAGCCGCCTGAGGACGGACTGGCAGGCCAGTAGTAAACCTGTGGTGCGTACTGCTTCATAATCTGTGGCAGAATGCGCTCATACATTATGATATAGTCCCGCACCTCACTATCCTTGCTCACCCAGGTACGTTCCTTTACAAACTGCTCCATCTCATTGTTTCCGCACATCAGTCCTAAGGAGGCATGATGGCGGATACGCTTCAGATTATCAATGAATTCCGCAGTAATATTCGCTTCAAATTCCGGGGTAAGGTCATATACCGCGCAGGCAAACATAAAGTCCTCCCAAACAACCAGTCCCATTTCGTCACATAAATCAAAGAACCAGTCATCAGGATAATATCCGCCGCCCCAGACACGGATAGAGTTGAAGTTTGCAAATACAGCCTTTTCCAATAAAGCTCTTGTCGTTTCCTTTGTAACGCGGCCAAGCAGATGATCCTCCGGAATATAATCCGCACCCATGGCAAAAATATTGACACCGTTAACACAGGTAGCAAAACGTTCTCCCCACTTGTCCGGTGTGCGGTCCATCGTAATGGTGCGAAGACCGATTTTTCTTGTCCAGTTATCCACTACCGTACCGTCAGCCTTTTTTAAGTCAACCGATACGGTATAAAGGCTTTGTTTTCCGTAGCCGTTAGGCCACCAAAGCTCCGGATGTTCGATAAAAATGTCCGATATCTCCTCTGCCTGATAAACCGTCTCCGTTCCATTCGGAGCCGTAATTGTCACCCCGGTTGTAAGCTCCTTTGAAGATGCAGCACAATAAGGTGCTGCAACTACAAGCGGCTTTACCGCAAGGCGCACTGCCCCGTTTTCGTGATACTGCAGCACCTCCACCGAGTCCAGACGTGCTGTATCTATTCCAAGCAGGGATACCGGTCTCCAGATACCGGCATCCGGTAAATGTGCACCCCAGTCCCAGCCGAACATGCAATGTGCCTTACGGATATGTACAAAACCGTTCATTGCATCCTCTGTACCGCGGGTCGGTGCCTTTTCATAGGCTTCTGCGATATATTTGTTCGGAGAATAGAAATAGACGGTTAATTCATTTCCTTCTTTTTTCAGCAAATCTTTTACGGAATATTCCCAGGTACGGTGCATGTTTTCCACATGACCAAGCTTTACACCGTTCAGGGTAATATCAGCAATGGTATCTAACCCGTCAAAATGAAGAATAACCTCATCGGATGACAGAAGTGCTTCTTCACAGTCGAAATATGTGCGATATTCGTAATCATACTCCATAAGCTTCACTGCCGTGTCTTCATTATCCTTCCAGAACGGATTTTCCATCCTCCCTGCATTCAACAGGTCCCCGTACACAGAGCCCGGCACGGTTGCAGCAATCCATTCCTTCTCATCGCTTCGATGCATTTTCCAGTTATTTTCTAACAAAAGTACCTTCATCTTCTCAGCTCCTTTGACTCATTAAGCTAGATTTAGCTAAATTTAGTTTCGTTTAACTTAATAATATCACTTTTTTAGTTTTTGTCAACTACTTTTAGCTAAAGATTCCTTATAACTGCATGTCGGCATTTCTTATGCTTAGGAAAACGCTCATAATAAACACAGCTCTTCATCCTCGTCATATTGAGCTTTTTGGAAGACTATGGTACAATAAGAATACTATTATTTCAACGGAGGTAAGGTCAATGCGACTACTGGTAATCCGACATGGTGAGAGTGAAGCAGATATTCTTGATGTGCACGAGGGTCGTGCCGACTTTGAATTAACCGGGCGCGGTCACAGACAGGCTGAAGCAATGAGCAACTATGTAAGCCGGAATTACCACGTTGATAAAATTTATTGCAGTACCCTGAAAAGAGCTTTGCAGACAGCGCAACATTTACACGATACCACCAATGCTCCGTTAGTACCTGACGAGCACTTAATGGAATTTAACAACGGATTGATAGCGGGCTTGGAACGTCATGTTGCCAAAGAAAAATATCCGGAAATAAAGGTTCCTCTCCACGCCGCTGTTTACGAACAGGAAAGTCGGCTTGAGTTCAGATACAGAGCAGAATATATGCTGTCAAAAATCATATCAGAAAATGAGGGTGACAGCACAGTTGCTATTGTCACTCACGGCGGTATGATAAACCAGCTATACCGTTCTTTTTTCGGAATGCCTGTCGAATCAGATTATTTCTTTTGGACAGGCGATACGGGTATTCATGAGTGGCTCATAAACGGAAACACTCGTATTGTCGCAAAGGCGAACTATATATCACACGAAGGAAAAATTTAATTTTGAAATCAAAACAGGAAGTCATTGCTGTCATTTTGCAGCAACAACTTCCCGTAATTTGCATATTCCTGCCATAACCCCCCGGTTATAAGACGGTTTTACATTGCTAAAACGGTAAAGGTAGAGTTGTGGAATACGTTGTAGCTCTTCCCGCTGTCTTCCATGGTAACCGGAGCAAACTCACCATAGGAATAGAAACCGGCAGCACTAACATTCTCAGGCAACACGGTCTGAATAGCACGTGCTTCTGCATCACGGTCTTTCGTAAGCAATAAATAGCGCCCTCCGCAGGAGCTGAAGAGGAATGTGCTGTACTTATACTCATTCTCCTTCGACATCTGCTCAAGAAGCTTACGCAGTGCTTCCGCAACGGATTTCTCAACATCATCACGGTTAATCACGGCAATACCAAGACCTGACCCCTCCGGAACACCACCAAGGAAACCGCCGGAACGGGTTGGCTGATCAATAATAGTCAGAAAACGTAAGACGCGGACCTTTGCACCATCTTCCATCTCCAGGGTAGCAGTGAACGGAGAACCAATAAACTGGAATTGATCGCTATTGTCCGACCCCACTCCCTCTTCCTTCAAAACATCGAGAAACTTACCACGATTCAGCTCAAGAATCATATTTCCCTTGGATTTGGTAACCACTGCTGAAAACCCGTTCTCGGTAGAAACAGAATACTCACAGGCAAACAGAGGCTTTACATTACCGGAAATCAGCACGAATACCAGGCCAAAATGATCAATCTTCTCATTTGAAAATATGAAATACTTGGTAAATGAAAATCCATCTGAGGCAAGTCCGCCGAATACCGGCACTCCATTGCTGAGTTTGTCAAATACATGAATAAAGTCATCACCGACACTTCCGGTAATCTTGCCGCCATATGCAATAATCAGTTTTTCGTCGGCCCCGGAAATTGCCTTCACACGCTGATATTCGGCGGTAATCTGTTCTTCGTAATTCTCACAGGTCAGACCTTCCGCCATGCCGATATCAAATTGGCAGTCATCGGCAGTCAGCACAATCATGGTAATACCGGCATCACAATATCCCGTGCTGCTGTTCAGCTGTGCCAGTGCGGTAGAACCAACTAACGGAAAGTCAAACGCCTCTGTAAAGCAATTCATCATTTCAGCGATATCATTATCGGCATTGATGTAAAGAATACCAATGGTGTTCTTACACAGTTCAAAGCCCTCCAGTTGCTCTTTGAGCTCCGCAGCAGCGTCTTCATAATCGTCAATTTCTTCAGTAAAAAGAGTAATCGATTTCATATTTTGCCTCCTTTGTGTTAATCAATTTTGCATTTTGCAGGATTCCTTGAGTTGATTCAGAATCTCTTCCAATCCGTTATAATCGAAATCATCCGCAGCACTATTTGCCTGTTCCAGCAATGTGCGAAGTCCTTCCGTCATAGTATGCGACAGTAAATCAGCAAGCACAGCCTGCACCTGCTCCAGCTCGAAAGCCTCATAGGCGGCAGTCATGGTGTCAAGTGCGCTGTTCCATTCCTCTATGGACAGACAAGGCAGAAGCTCTGCTTTATCATCGGTCTCCAAACTCGCAAAACGCTCTGCCAGACGTTCCACCAGAGCATGATACATTTCAAAGAGCTTAGGAAAGTCGTTTTGGATGAATGCGCCGTTTTCTTCCTTTCCTGCCTGTTCGTGGGTCTTGGCAAGCTCAGACAGTTCCATCTCTCCGATGGTAGCCGCCACACTCTTTAGTGCGTGAACTTCAATACGGTAATTATCCCAATCCTCAGCAGATACGAGCTCTGGCAGAAGCTTTAGCTTCTTTACACCGTCACGCCACACCTGATGCAGAATCTCTTCCTGCATATCAGGGGCTTCCGCAGCTTCCGAATCATCCTCGTTCGGCCTAAGCAGCTCCTCCGGCAGAAAACGGCTCAGGGTCTCGTCCAGGCTCTTAAGTTCAATCGGCTTGGCAAGAAAATCCTGGAAGCCCAGCGCCTTATATTGCTCTCGAACACCGGAAATGGCATTGGCCGTCAGGGCAATGATAATACTGTCAGCGCAGGAAGGTTCTTTGCGTATCCGCTGCATTGCTTCGACACCGTCCATCACAGGCATCATATGGTCCATAAGGATGATATCGAAGTGCTCATGGGAAGCAAGCATAATCGCATCGGGACCATTGGTGGCAGTGGTAATATTGACACGATAGGGCTGTAACAGACCGATAGCCACCTTCAGGTTAACCTCGTTGTCATCCACAATGAGAATTTTTGCATTCGGAGCAATGAACTGATTGCGGAAAACCTTTACCTCAGACAGGAGCATCTTGCGGTCAATCTTACCCATAGGTGTGCTGTCCTCAACCCCGTTCACAATGCTCCAGCTGAACGTGGTACCGGTGCCGTAGACACTCTCCACAGTAATATCTCCATGCATACTCTGCACCAGTCGGCGGCTGATGGCAAGTCCCAAACCGGTACCCTCCACACTGCGGTTGCGCTTTGTATCAACCTGCGAGAAGCTTGAGAACAGCTTCTTCATATCCTCAGCCGTGATGCCGATACCGGTATCGGTAACACTGAAAAAAAGAGTTACAAGCTTTTCGTCATCCTCCATCTTCTGATGTCGGATTTTCAGAGTGATTGTCCCTTCATGAGTAAACTTCACAGCATTATTCAGGATATTAATCAGAACCTGCTTGATGCGGATCTCATCACCCAGTAAAGAACAAGGAATACTTTCGTCAATATCGAGAATCAATTCAACCGGCTTTTCCTGCAGACGGATGTTAATCATGGTAGCCACATCATTAATCAGGGACGATGGCTGATATGGAACATCAATAATCTCCATCTTTCCGGCTTCAATTTTTGAGAAGTCCAGAATGTCATTAATGATTGCCAGCAAAGAAGATGCCGCATTGCGAATCTGAACGGCGTTTTCTCTCGCCTCAGGATCTGTTGTGTCCCGGATAATAAACTCCGACATACCATTGATGGCATTCATCGGAGTACGAATCTCATGGGACATATTTGCCAGAAAATTACTCTTGGCCTTATCCGCACCCTCCGCATTTTCTTTGGCATTTACCAGCTCCGTGATGTCAACAAAAACCAACACTGCACCTATAATCACCTGATTGGCGTTTATTGCCGGACGAATGGTAACATCATAAATATGCTCTCCGTCCCCTTCCACGGTGCGCTCCTCATAATTACAGGCGCTGTTCTCTTCAATCACTTTTCGTGTTTTATCCACGAAATCTGTGAGACACTCATCATCCATTAAGTCACGAAACAAATCACGCAATGAAATGCCGCCCTCCACCTGACTGCGGTCGTAAGTAGATTTGGAATAAAAGGAGTCTGTAGCCATCAGAGAAATCAGCTCCTGATCTACCAACAGAAAAATGTTTGGCGAATTTTGCAGAAGCATTTTGTTGTAAAACAAGCGTTTCTCCTGCTCGCGTTCCATTGCAATACGCAGCTGAGCAGCTTTTTCATTGAGCGTCGCCAGAATTTCATTATCCCGGGAGAGACGTTCAATCTCACGGTTTGCTTTCTTAAGTGCTTTATTTGCAGCCTTTAGTTCTGCACGCAAATCAGACTCGGTATCCTGCAGAGTCGGATCAATTATATCACTCATACTGTCTATCCTCCCTGCTGTGTTACATCAAGTGCGGCTGCACGGCTTTCAGCAGTTCTTCCTTCCGAAAGGGCTTCACCACGTAATCTGCACCACCGGCTGCAAGAGCACTGTCCCTGGTTTCATCATCCGTACTCGCACTCAGGAAGATAACCGGCAGTTCAGCCATATCCGGAATTTTCCGAATAGCCTTGAGCGTCTCAAAGCCGTCCATATCCGGCATCTCAATATCCAACAGTACCAATGCAGGTCTGTTCGTGGAAAGAAACTTGAGTGCCATTTCCCCGGAGGGCACAGGAACAGGCTTGCAGACCTCTTTCAGCGCCATACTTGCCATTTTCAGATTTATGCTATTGTCGTCAATAATTAACACCTTTTCCATTTTTTCCTCCGTTTACTCGTGCAACGTGCAATCTTTGTCATCCCCCATGCGGTATCATATGTCAAACCATGAATCCTATGGCATTTCTTATTTTTAATTATAATACAACCCTCCGGATTTGTCATCACTTTTTTCATTTCGGCCTACCTCCATAATCTCACCATAATCCCGCACAAAGTCACGCTTTTCTCTCCCTTTATGATTTACTCTTTCAGTCTTCAGGCACTTTATCGTATCCATAGTAAAGTATTATATTGATACAAGGTAGTGGGATTATGGACTATTCACTTATTCTATCACACTGAACAATACATCCATCAACCTGTCAACATCTATCGGTTTTGCAATGTGACCATTCATCCCTGCAGCGAGCGCCATCCTTTTATCTTCTTCCATAACATTCGCAGTCATTGCTAAAATCGGTATCTGGGATTTTTCCCCTTCTATTTGTCTGATGATACGAGTAGCTTTATATCCATCCAGGATAGGCATCTGAATGTCCATAAGTATAAGGTCGTAATAACCCTCCGGTTTATTTTCAATGGCTGCAACTGCTTCTGTACCATCTATAACATGCTCACAGATAAATCCTATATCAGAAAGAATCATCATCGCAATTTCCGCATTCAGGTCATTATCTTCCGCAAGCAAAATCCTTTTGTCTTCTATCATTTTGATGGGAATATCACTTTGTAATTTGGTTAGTTTCAATAATTCATCTCTTTCAACAATCCTATGAGGAAGAATAACAGTAACACTTGTTCCCTTTCCAAGAGTGCTTTCAACGGTGATACTTCCTCCCATAAGTTCAACCAGTTTCTTTACAACCGGCATTCCGATACCTGTATCTGAAATAACAGACTTATACAACGCATAACCTTCTTTGTCAGAAGGTATCTCTTCCAAATTCAAACTGATACAACCGCCGGAAGGTGTATATTTTATGGAATTACTCAATACGTTCAAGAAAATAGTACGCAATTTCATTGTGTCACACATCACATTAAGATGTTCCATATGAATATTTCTTGAAAAATGAAGATTTCTTTCTTTCATGGTGCCTTCAATAATAGCATCCATCATCTCAAAAAATCTATCTGCATTCGCAAGAGATTCCTTCAATGTTACCAATCCCTTTTCAAGATTGGCAAGCTCAATAGCATTGTTAAGTAAAAACATTAGGAATCTGCTTGAATCCTCTAGTTTTGATAAGTATTTTTTTGAAGATTCATCTCCATTCCAATGTGCCTGCAGCACCTCAGGCATTAACCATTCCGGACACTCAGGCATTCCCTTTTCAGGCTTCGGCTCTTTCTTATTCAATTTTCTCTTACCCGGATTACCTTCCAGCTCCTTCACTGCCGTAGGTTTTGGCTTTCTACCTGCCATTGGAATCCCCTCCTTCCATCATTATTTCGACTTGACCTGTACTTGACCTGTACTTGCACAGTACACGCGGGCAAGTTATCATATTCTATTTTTATGCATTATAAAAGCGCCTGCATTTCTACAAGCGCTCTATTTACATCATGTTTTATTTACAATTACAAATATCCAATTGATTCTTTACATGCTTCACACATATTTTCCAAAGCTTCATACCAAAATAATCCACAAGAAATTCCGGGAAGGCACTGATAATAAACACTTTATTGCCTGCTAAAGCCTGTTCACACATAAAGATATCATGTGGATTTGCTTCATCTAAATACTGTTCATAAGAAATAACTTCCGCATTTCCTAACAAGCATGATATTCTCATTGAAAAGACATCAATGATTTCTTTCCATACATCTATATTGTAATCTCTAAAATGCGGATTCAGTGAATTTCTCGAAGATATATTCTTATATTCAGCAAGATCACTAATTTCTACAAAGCAATTATCTCCATTTCCGCATTTACCTGCTTCAAAATCTCGCAATGCTTCAACCATCGGATAACTGATATATAGCTTTCCATTCTCAGTTTCATTGTCAAAGCTTTCAAGCATCTGGTTTATCACATCACCGTCATCTGCCTTTCCCAAGTTTGTCTGATGTGCATCATAATCAAAGAAAAGAAACACCTCCGAAAAATCATCTCTTGATAATCCTTCCAATTGTTCTCTGATTTTCTTATTACTTTCCCTTAAGACCTCAATAATATCTGTGTCGAAATCATCCGCCTTGAGTTTCTTCCAAAGCATATAGATATTTTCTCCGGCCGGAAGCGTAATAATTTTAAAATTTCCATGCTTAAAGAACACCTTTGAAATATTATCAATAACCTGTGGTTCTCTGGCCTCTCCTTCAACTATAAATGCCTTATAGTCCTTATCTGCCATTAAACGCACCTGCCTTATACATTTTCTGAAGATTATGAGCCTGACGAAGCTCCTTTTCTGTCAGCTCTGAAATTGCCTTTATGCTATTATTTTCAAGAAGGAAATAGCAATCCGGTCTGAGTAAATCATTGCTCATAAGGTCTGTGTTGTGTGTAGTTGTAAATACCTGCACACCAGTAATTCTTCTAAGTCTCTTCTGAACTAACTCTGATAATTCATAATGGTAAAATGCATCAAACTCATCAATGAAAACAAATGATGCTTTTTCCATACGGATATACCAGTAATAGAATAATGCAAGGGATCTGGTTCCTGTTGAAGCAATCTTGAAGAAGTCAGCATCTTTATTGTCGAAATGACAATATATAGCCTTTCTTCCATCGACCTCGCATCCATATAATTCATAATCGATATCATTTTCTTTTATGAATTCCTGGAAATCCTTAACCTTGCCACTATTAACGATTCCTTCTGCAATGCTCTCTGATCCGTTCATAAAGCCTTCATATCCACGGCTATCAAGCGAATAGAATAAAAGCATCCTCTCGACAAAATCAATAAACTTCTTAAATACCTGATTCTGAACATTATCTGAAAGAAATGAATTACTATTTACATATTTCACTCTCGAAATCGGGCTTTCATTTCTTATTGATGCATTCAAAGTATCTGATCCCTCAAGCAAAGTAAATCCATCTCTTGTCAGGAAGTCAAAGAAAATGACTTCTTTTCCATCAATAGACAAACTTTCACTCTTTAAGGAATTCACATCCATTTTACTGTACTTATATACAACTTCATGTCCGTCGAACACGAAGGTGTACTCAAACTCTGCAAAAGATTTCCTTCCACTCATATTCAGATAAAAGTCATAGCTTCCCATGAGTTTTTGCTTTTCAGTCAGATGAGTAATGATATCAAAGATAGCCAAACCAAGATTCGACTTTCCACAACTGTTGATACCATAAATAATTCCCTTCGTTATGCAGCCATTCTCTATTATTTCAGAATTAAAGCAGTAATTACTGGGTGTTCCTATATCGAATGTGATTTTATCCTTAAATCCTTTGAAATTTTCGACACTAAATTTCTTTAACATGATAATCACCTTCCATTTCTTTTTCTTTATTATATGATTATCTGCAAAAAAATTCAAGTCTATCCGTATTTATTTTACGGAAATATCGAATTTTTATTTCGAATATTAATCCCCCCATCTTCCATTTCGCGATTTTACACAGAAGAGGGGGCGCCGGTCTTGGAGCCTACAGGTTCTAGAGATTCAAATACCCCCTACTCCTGCTCTCAGAACTTGTACTCCACATATCTATCTTCCGTCATAGTCTTTACATTATGGTGATGCTCACATAAAGGCTGCCAGTTCCCACGATCCCAGAAGAGTTTCTTATCTCCACGATGTGGTTTTATATGATCCACGACTGTAGCCATAGTGATATGACCTTCTTCATAACACTTCACACAGAATGGATTGCTTTCTAAGAACTTTCTTCTCTCACGTTGCCACTTGGAACCATACCCACGCTCGCTTGCATATGCTCTGTCATTCTTATGTAATTGCTTGTGCTGTCACGCGTCGAATTATAGTTCCCACCTACGGCAGCTTTACCGCAGATTAAATCCGACATCTCCGTTATACCGTCTATCTTAACGTGCTGTTTTTTGCGGCACGTTTTTATCTGCCCTATTGAACATTCTCTATCTTTCCCATATAGTCTTTTTGTAACCAATAGAAAAAGAGAAAGAACAGCCCCTCCTACAGTTCGTTCTTTCTCTTCACCAATTCAAGTGCCGCAAAGCAGGTCCTCTGCAGGGTCATGCCCTAATTAATGGTTGCCTGTCATATAAGCAGTCACTTCGTATTGTTATGCAACTCTTATGATAAGAAAAAACTTACTGTTATGCAAGATATTTCGTATAAAAACTTCATCAAAATCTCTTTTTGATTCCTACATGGCTAAGTTTCAGCCCCACCTTGAAACCTGTCCCATACCTGTCAATCCCATTTAATATTACAATGCAGTTAACCCAACAATAAAATAATTCTTCCCTAATTTCCTTAAGATTTTTTTCCTCAAACTTATATACCGCTTCTTCAAATTTACACACCACATCTGAATACGTATAATAAGGCATCTGATATGGATTTTCTATACTTCCGTCACCCGTTTGTCGTTTTGGCTGTACTTCGCCATATTCTGTCCCCGTCAAACGTGGAATAAATGAAATGATCGGAAAATAAATTCCTTTTGGCAGCATTCTATCGTCAAGTAATGTAAAATCTAACAGACTCCATTTATCGTAATATACATCCTCTTCATCTAAGAAAACACGAATATTGGTATCATTATGTAGCTGTCCTCTTTTCCCCGGTGTTTCCAGCCATTTTCTATGTGATTCTTTTATTGTATCAGCAACAACTTTACTTGGAACAATATGGTATTCCGGTGTATCTAATTCGTTAAGCGATACAAACACATAAAAGATATTATCACCAATAAGTTCTTCGTTTTTCTTAGCAAGCGTCCATTTCTTTTGCTTATATCCAGTCGTTTTTACTTGTATTGCAAACTGTTCATGTGTTTCTCTATTGATAGCTAAAATATCAAAATCCTTAACATTTGACATTGGCACTGCAACCGTAAATCCTCTACGTTCCAATTCTCCGGCAACAAAGTATTCTCCTGAATTACCTGTATTTACATTCGTTTCGTTTGGCATAAGATATCCCCCTGTATTCAAAAACCTTTTCCGTGTAAGTATCCATACAACAATCTTACACCCCATACAGTATTTTTACAATCAGAACCTATCAAAATTATGACCTTAAACACAATTAAATTTTGATTTTCTCAAGGCAATAAAAAGGCACCTATCCTTTCTGATAGATGCCTTCATGTATTTATCAATTATTTATTTAACTTAATCAATGCCTTTGGTGACTTAGAATTTCCGTCTCGATATATTACGCCCTCTTCCATAAGCGGATTTATTATATCCTTCAAAAATTGACTTCTACTTTTATAATTTGTGACTTCTTGAAGTTCCTTCATTTGCTTCGGGCCTTCCGCTCTCAACAACTCCAAAACTCTTTCCGTCGTTGATAACTCTTCCTGTATAATATACTCATCTTTATCCTCATAAAATCTATCAAACAAACGAAGATCCAAGAATCCCGGATAAATCAAAACAACAGGTTGCAAATGGTCTGCACTGTTACTGTAACTCTCAATCATTGTTTGAAAACCAGTTCCGCCACGCTCCATTAAATTTGCCATATCTAAGCATGCCGCTATAATAGAATTTCTTTTGATGGATGGAATGGAACCCGTCGGATATTGATTATAGCTTTTGGGAAGTAGCCACGATCCTGGAGAAACAATATCCATCCTATCGCTATATATATCCACATCAATCTGCGTCCCTGCAATCGAATAGTCTCTATGTGCAATTGCAATAACCAGTGCCTCTCTGATTGCTTCCTTCGGATAAGCACGAACCTCTTCCCGTCCACCGGCTTCAGTTTTTCTCCATCCGGTCTTTGTATTTCTCTCTATAAAACTAAGTGCATTCTGAAAAACCTTAGCCAAAGAGCCTTTATACCTTCCGCTATCAAGTACCGTGCCAGTTTTATCTTTGCCCTTCCAAAGTCGGCAACATATCATGGAATCGTCACCATCATAACTATCACTAAACATAATAAAACCGGATTTCGCATAGCCATCCTTTGAAATTATTTCCTCATTCTGCAAATCCTTAATAGTCGGAATTGATGAACCTTCCCTATATTCTTTACATAAATCAAGATATTCTTTCCAATTCTTTTCTTTATATAGAATCTCGCTTGTTTCATTATCCACACCATATTTTCTCTTGGACAACGAAATAATTTCTTCCGGTGTTGCCGGAGTAGAATATCCATCTCCTTTTATAAAAACAGTTTCATTAAAATCACCTTCTCGGTATCTTACAACTGAATCAGCTGGAATAATATTCACTGCTAAAACAAATCGCTCGGCGTTTGCATCGACACTTCTCATCATGTAGCGAATTCTTGCATGAGGGAAAATATGTCTATCGTTAATCCTTGCTATCAAATTTTTTGTTTTATCAATTTCATCCAATTCAATGCCAAAAGCTTCTCCATCATTAGATACTCCAATAAACATTACTCCACCTTTGCCATTTGCATATCCTACGATAGTTTTTGCCCACTTGATTGGATTGTCCGGATTCAATAATGCCTTATATTCATAGTCCAAATCTTCGGAAATTATATCTGGGTACAATTCTGATATTTTCATTCCAACAAGTCACCTCCAACATTCTCTTATACAAACTATACCAAACATTGCGGAACATTGCAACAACATTGCGGAACTTTTCGATAACATTGCGAAAACTCCTTTTTAACAATGATAGTATTATTAGTTTTTCTAAAAAAGATACATTCAATGACTCTTGAACATTGCAAAATACATTACTAAACATTGCTACACATTGCATTCGCTTAGTAATGTCCCCCCTCTTCCATTTCGCGATTATGCACACGTGACCCCCGCATCGTTCCCCTCCAAGGACATCTGTAGAGATTTTTGCTCCCCTACCCCCTAGTAAGAATACTGACGGTCTTTGTTCCACCTGTCACCACGTTCTGCATGCAGTCTGGCATGGCAACTGGAACATAGTGCTACGAGATTGGTGTCTTCATTGGTTCCACCCTCACTCAGCGGAAGCTGTGTGCGGAAAAGTTTGGAATGAGCACCGGCTCTCTCTTCTCTTCCTTAGCCTTTTGGATTTCCTCTGCGTTGTAACTATCTGTGATTCCGTGAATCGCACGATTAACACTTGAAGCTGAAAGAACACTGCCACCGGTAGTCAGAAATACAAAGTTGGTATAACCATCAACGGGCTACTTAAGTATTCCATACTGCCCATCCGTAACAGGCTCTAACCATTCGTTTGTGCCATCCTTACCCGGTACTTCTACCGCAAGATGAGAAAACCAGGAATCTGGTGCAGCCCCATGCCAATGCTTCACTCCAACCGGAATATTCACACAGTCTCCCGGCTTCATTTCCACAGCATCCTTACCCCATTCCTGATAATAGCCCCTTCCGGCAACACACACAAGAATCTGTCCGCCGCCTTCTGATGCATGATGAACATGCCAGTTATTCCGGCATCCCGGTTCAAAAGTCACGTTGAAAATTCCTACCTGCTCTGTAGAAACAGGTGCTAAGTAGCTTTTTCCAACAAAGTATTGCGCAAATGCATCGTTGGGCTGTCCAATCGGAAATACCATTTCCTTTGCGTGCGCTCTCATAGCTTCATCTTCATACGGTAAATCGCCTTCGTTCATCTGCCATACTTCCTTTGCAAGATGAAAAACCGCCCAGCCCTTTGGCCATCCCACATAAAATGCCACATGGGTAATGATTGCAGATATTTCTCTCTGCGTAACGCCATGATTCTTTGCATTCTGCAAATGATACTTGAGGGAAGAATCCGTAATGCCCGTAGACATCAGTGCGACCACTGTGAGGATACTTCTCGTTTTCACATCAATGTCATGATTATTCCAGTTCTCCCCAAAGAGAATATCATCATTAAAATGAGCAAACTCCGGTGCAAACTCACCAAGAGTATCTCTGCCTGCTGTCTGCACTATTTTTTCCATAATACCAACCTTCTTTTCTAATACTATCTTGAAATCTTGATTGTAACATCGCCGTTCGCCAGCAAATCTATCACTTCCTGTTCCGGTAGATCCATCTTCCCAAGCCTTGTATATGACCATGTATTGGAAGCATAATAAAGGACAATATTGCTGCTGTTATACAGGACAATATCTCCATTATGTACGGTCATCTGTTTATCATCACTATGATATTTCTTGCCTAATGGCCCCACCTGCTCGAAGTCACTGTACATTGACATCGAGACAATAATATCGCCCTTTGAAGCATCTTCCCTAAGCTCTGCTACCGAATCATTTTCTTCCCAGATGACAGGTACTTCTACATCATTGATAAATAATTTCATTTCACTTTCCTCGCTAGAAGCCGTATTCGTTTCGCCATCAACAAGTTCTTTGTCCGGCGTGTCTGTATTGTTTGTGGCTTCATTCTTCACCTGTTCCTCATAGTTTTCTGATTCCGGAACTGGAATTCCAGCCTTATCATCTGATGTGCTTCCACAGGCTGTCAAACAAAGTACGAAAGCAATAAACAGGACCGTTGAAATAAGTTTCTTCATTCCTTACAGCCTCTTTCCAAGCTCGTAAGCTTTTTGCATAGCATTTTTATGATTGCCGGCTTCATTCGGTGCAGATATTCCACCACCGGTTACAAGGCCTTTTAGTTTCGCCTTTCCAAAGCAGTCTACCCATCCTTTAAGACCACTGTATGCTTTTTCAAATGCACTGTCCTCATCCTCTGCGGCAGTTGCAATCATATAGATATCCCGGAATGCATAATCAGAAGGGAAAAGCGGATTCAATCGGTCGAGCAACGTCTTCATCTGTCCAGCCATCTCATAATAATAAATCGGAGTGGCATAAACGATTACTTCTGCATCTTTAACCTTTACCATGATTTCTGCCACATCATCCTTAAGAACACAGTTTCCCTTCGTCTGACAGGCTAAACATCCAATGCAATATTTTATCTCTTTTCCTTTTAAGGAAATATATTCTACTTCGTGTCCAGCTTCTTTAGCACCCCTCTCACATTCTCTTGCAAGGATATCCGAATTGCTACCACCTCGAAGACTGGTTGAAATAATCAATACTTTCTTTGCCATGATTAACACACTCCATTCTCTTCAAAAAATTTCTGCATCTTATCGAAAGGAATTACGTCCAGGTTGTCATAAAGATCTGTATGAACTGCATCAGGAATCGTAAGAAGCTCCTTATTTGCAACATACTTACTGTTCTTGATCATAGCCTCATATGCATCTTTTCCGAAATAATAGCTGTGTGCTTTTTCTCCATGCATGATAAGAACAGCACTTCTGATTTCATTACTATATTTCAGAATCGGCTGATTCATAAACGACTGACAGCCAATACTATTCCATCCTTCATTAGAATTAAGGCTTCTTTCATGATAGCATCTTTCCTTATAATACTCGCTGTAATCCTTTACAAAGAATGGTGCGTCATCAGGAACCGGGAGTGGCACACATCCACCTGCTCTTGAATATCCGCCCTTTTTATATTCCTCAGTTCTAAGCGCATTCATAGCCTGCTTCTTTGTAAATCTGGCTTCTTCACTGTCCTCTGAATCAAAATATCCGTTGGCATTTACTCTTGTCATATCATACATGGTGGATGCAACCGTTGCCTTTATTCTTGTATCAAGAGCCGCTGCGTTAATCGCCATGCCTCCCCAGCCGCAGATACCAATAATGCCAATCTTATCGGAATCTACATTATTCTGTACGGAAAGGAAGTCAACGGCCGCCATAAAATCCTCTGTGTTAATATCAGGCGATGCCATATATCTTGGCAGACCGCCACTCTCTCCTGTGTAAGAGGGATCAAATGCAATTGTGAGAAATCCTCTTTCTGCCATTGTCTGTGC
>JAQXLY010000056.1 GCA_029012365.1 Lachnospiraceae bacterium
CGTACCGCCTCGAGATGAACGGCAAGAACATGAGAAACATTACACCAATCAATAAGCAGGCGTAAGCGCCTGACACACCGATGAAGCGAACCCCTCACACCGCTGAAGCGTGACAGGGGTTCCGTTCATCCGAAATTTGCAGTCTTTATGAAATATTCACAAATCACTTGATTTTTCATCCACCTTTAAACAAAAATAGCACTCAGGTAGCTCCTATGTACCACCGAAATGCTATCTTCTTTCCTCGGTATAACTTTCCGACACTTCGAACATAAACTCAAAAAAACAGAAAATAGTAAAGCACCAAACAGAAGAACCTCCTTCGGTTTGGTGCTTTTATTGTTTTCTTATCATCTCAATCCATCATAGTGCGTCCACATACGAATTATCTTTACCGTTCCTTCATATTCCACGTCATCAATGACAACCGGCTCCGCGTACACTTGATATACCAAGCGGTGTTGGATATTGATTCGTCTTGAAAGTATCCCATCCAAGTTTCCTACTAACTTTTCGAAACTCGGAGGGTTTTGATATGGGTTCTCTTTGATTACATCTACCAACATTTTTACCTTATCGGAGATTCCACTTTTTTTTAGATTCTCTAAATCTTTTAATGCCTGTTTCGTCAATACGACTCTGTACATTACCAACTCACCATATCTTCTGAAATGCAATCCTCTAAAGACTCATTTGCTCCTTCCACAATAGATTTTGTCATTCCCGGAATAGAATTTAAATATAAAGTCTCTTGAATCGCAGTCCAATCACTCTCTGATATAAGCACTGCATTTGCTCGTTTACCAACAATTAACGCAGGTTCATGAAACATATTAACAGCATCTACCAGATTGTAAAGATCCTTTCTTGCATTTGTAATATTAATGGTTGACATAATTAAATCTCCTATATTCGTATATAATTTGAGCCAAACAAAACTTGCTCATCCACCTTCCTACCTTAGATTAGAAATCCAAAGTTGCTGCCAAGACCCTACTCAGTAAAGCCTGTGGCCATTTTTACATAATCTGTTTTCACCTTTACATGCGCATGAAAATAACATTCTCAATCATTCTACAAAATTCACCATAATAGTTTAAATAAATACTATGCAAAATACATACATCAAATTTACCCTAATTGAATGATGAGATTTCTTATGTCATCTTTATTATAGCGTACCGTTTTGCGTACGTCAAGTCTTTTTGTAAATTTTATTAACCATATTTTGCAGAATTATAGAAGAGCACAGTTTAATGATTACTGTACCCTTTAACGATACTATTAATACCATTATCAACCCCTCCGACATGCTTTTATTCATTTGCATTCCGACATTCGTAGTAAAACAGTAGTCAAAGTCTTATTCATTTGCCGCGATGCAGGCAAATAAAGGCTTTCAAGCAGTAGTCGTGCCGTGGCAGATGAATAAGATTTTATACATACCATACTACCTCTCATAATTCCATCCAAACATTTCGCAAAACAACCTACAGCATAGCATATAACTACTATAACACGGCTTAATACAATTTGAAAAAAACAAACCTAACAATTACCGATCCGCGCAAAAACAGCCACCACGTCTCCGTGGCAGCTGCTTACGAATCAAATATTCCCTATATCCTCTTTTCCCAAATACTGTTGCACCGCCTCTAAAAACTCTTTTGCACATTTTAACCAAACCCCTGCCCCATAGCAGCCATTTCCGGACAGAAACAAAGCAACAGCAAGCTTCTCCGATTATCCTATTTCTTTTTCACCGGAATCCAAATCTCGCAATAATACTTTTCATCCTGTGTCCCATTCGGATACTTTGTCGGATCATCATACATCTCCACACAATACCCGGCAGCAAACTCATACTCTTTCAGTGCAGGAAGCCACTCCGTAAAAATTTTTGTATTTACATCCTGCAATGCATTCGGCATCGCGCCTACACATGGAAATACTGCCCATGTAAACGAAGGAATCGTTCTCGTAACAAATCCTTCCGGTACATCCTTACCTGCTTCATACGGATCTGCAATCAGGTATTCAAACGTATCCTTTCCCATTTTTTCATCAATGTTGATTCCATAGACACCCATTACCGTCTTGCCCTTGCCTGCCTGAAAATGCTCCTTCCAGAACTGCGGTACTACCTCCTTTGCCCCCTCATAAGGGAATGTCTTTGCGTTCGCAAGCACCGTAAATGCTTCTTTTTTCTCAATCTTGTAGTCCATAAGATATCCTCCTTCTAATGATAGCTTTAATTTCAGCGGAGCGAAAGATTTCAGCATCACCTTATCCTTACGCGCTGCGGTCGGAGTCACACCATGAAATCTTGAAAAAGCCTTTGTAAAACTGTCCGGCGAATCGTACCCGTATTTCATTGCAATATCAATGATTCTTTCATCACCTGTTGCCAGGTCATTTCCTGCAAGAGCAAGCCGCCTGTTTCGGATATACTCCGAGATTGTAAATCCGCAAAGCATTGCAAACCCCTTCTGAAAATAAAACGATGAAATGTTCACGTGGTCGGAAATCTCTTCTACTGTAAGTTCATCCGTAATATGCTCCTCAATATACTGTATCGCCGCACCTATTGCTTCCATCCAACTCATTTAACTTCTTCTCCATTCCGTTTCGGTCCTCATAAAGACGAAGGCCACCGGACCTCGTGCGTCCTTTCGTTTCGCTGTGACTATATACTATCAAACCGGAGTATGTCATTCCCGATAATCCTTGCCATCATTTGTCCGCTTTTTTAATCGGATGTCTGATTACGGTTTTCCATTTCTCCGGGGCGACCTTTCTGGCATCTGACATATAGATTTCATGATGAAGCCTCACATCATTCATGTCATTTTCATAACCGTTATCTCTAAGATATGAATCCATAACAGCCACCGTCGCCGGTTCATCATCAAATGGGCCGTAATGCATAATCTGTACGCAAAGCCCTTCCTCTACTTCCAGAAATTCTGCACTGCTGCAATCCATTTTCTTCTTTTTTGATGCGTTCTCTACCGCCCAATCAAAATCTGCCTTAGTAACAAAGTCCGGCAGCCTAATTACAGATATCCAGTTAAAGGCGTCCTTATCAGCATAGTCCACCCCACAGACTCCGCTCTGCCACCAGAAGCCTTCAAGCGGCGGCACCACATACTCAAAGAATCCTAATCCTCCTTCCAAAATCCACCCTTATGGAAGTTTTCATTTCCAAGCGGCTTTGCTGTCAATCTGAACATAACACAGCCATCCGGACATACAATATCCTTCACATATTTGCCGCTGCCGCCAAGATTCTCAAGGTCCCCACCGCTTCTGACCGCCTCCATAAGCGGATAAAGCATCATCATTGTCTTTGAACAGATTCCCTGTCCGTCTTTATTGACCGGGCATCCGTAGGTGCAGGAATATCTGTCACCGACCTCTTCTCCGTTTCTGCAATAATGCTCGGTATGGTTGCCCCTCAGAAATCCCGTAACCTCTATTTCAAATTCATACTCTTCGTCATACCATTTCTTCATCGCAAGCTCCCTCCTGCTTTGTAAATAAATCAATCTTACTGTATCGTCTGCATAAGTGTAAAAAAATGTTCTGCTTTTCCGGTACTGAAATATGCATACCATGCTTCAAGTGTTTCAGCACTAAATACATGCAGATAGTTCAGAATTTGTTTTGCCATAAGTAATCCGCCGGTGCTTCCTGCCGTAATAAGATTGTTATTTACAACAGATGGCTCATCAATATAAAATCTCCGTCCCTTGTAATCATGGCACATCATATCAAGAAATCCAACCCCATTGCTTGTATGTGGTCTTTCATCAAGCAATCCCTTGCCTGCAAGTGCTACAGTAGCTCCGCATATCGCAGCAACTCCAGCCCCTGCCTTCAGAAACTCTTCAGCCATTTCAAGGATTGTTACATGTTTAGAATCATTCCATGTATCTGAACCCGGCAAAATCAACATATTAGCCTTTTCAATAATCATCTTATCGATTGTACAATCAGGTAAGATTGTAAGTCCGCCCATAGAGTGTATGGCTTCCTTCGTGTTGCCAACCGTTTTTACTTCGATTTCCGGTGCGTCTTTCCTAAAAAATCGTCTTGAATGCAATTCCGCCATAACATTTCCAATTTCCCAATCTGCCAAAGTTTCCATCACATAAACATACACTGTTGCCATTGTTTTCCTCCCTCATTCCGATATCGCATACCTCTTAGCAATTTGGGAAGTGATACGGAGAAGTTCCTCTCTAACAGACTCCGGTTCAAGAACCGTCACCTTATCCTTACAGGTCAGCATCCATGTTACAAGTTTTTCTTTATCCGTGTACTCATGCTCGAAAAGAAGCGTTCCGTCAGACTGCACCTTAAAAGAATCCGGTCCGAATTCCTCTATCAGATGCCATTTCATCGAAGGCTCAAATACTGCTTTTACATTTATCCCTCCGGGAAATATTGTTTTGGTAGATAAATCCGGCATTGGCACTTCTCTGTCAGCTGCTTTTCTTTCGGTTTGAACTATCTTATCCATACGTGTAAGCTTAAACATACGATAGTCCTCTCTGAGCCTGCACCACCCCCAGACATACCAGCTGCTCCACTTAAAAATCAGATAGTATGGTTCTAATTCTCTGGTACTGTCGCCGTTCGGTGCATAATAGTTAAAACCAATAACCCTTCTTTCCTCTATTGCACTCTGAATAAGTTCAATCTTAGGAGACAGGGAATCCTTATACCAGGATGAAAGGTCAATCAATATGGATTCACTTCCGCTTACCAATTCAGATGATCCGGCCTTGATTTTCTCCATAAGCTGTCCATAATAATGACTACCGCTTACACTATCAAGACTCCTTAGCCCTGCCATAATCATCTTCATATCTTTGGATGTAAGTAAAGTTCTGTCCATTCTGTACCCATCCATAATACTGATTCCACCTTTAACTCCTTGTGTGGTGCTGATAGGAATACCCGCCCTGCACAGATTCTCAATATCTCTGCTGATTGTTCTTCGCGACACCTCAAACCTTTCAGCAAGCTCCGGTGCCGTAACCTTTTCCTCCTGCAGCAATATCGCAAGAATCCCGATAAGCCTGTCTATTTTCATAATACTTTTCACTTCCTCTTTAATCATATCACATAAAACACGTCAACTGTATGTCATGTTTATTATAGCATTTAAAAAAGATAAAGCCTACAAAGCATCTACACACGCAGACACCATGCAGACTTCCATCTTCCAGTATTCTCTAATAAAATCACCTTCTTACATCATCATAACCTTTATCATACATCTCGCAATAGTCCTCATAAGTCATATGACATCCTCCTCTCCGTTATTTTGACGTATGTAACAAAGGTAACGGATACAACGTTACTTTATACATAATATCAACACTACCCCGATATTTGTTCTAATACTTCCATTAACTCCGGAACATCAATCGGTTTAGCAATATAGCCGTTCATTCCGGTGTCAAATGCTCTCTTCTTATCTTCATCAAAGGCATTTGCCGTCATTGCTACAATCGGGATATTTGCCAACCGCTTATCCGGCAGCTGACGTATTTCCTGTGTAGCGGTATATCCGTCCATGACCGGCATTTGAATATCCATAATTATCAAGTCAAAGTAGCCGGGAACCGAATTCATAATTTTACTCAGGGCGATACTGCCATCTTCCGCCGACTCAATCACAAACCCCGAATTTGTAAGAATCTCGGATGCAATTTCCCGATTCAGTTCATTATCCTCAACCAGCAGAATCCTTTTTCCCGCCAAATCCGGTTTCTCTTTACAAATACGATTCGCATCATCCTGCGTCTGCTCTCCGGTATCACTCTCCAGTGAAAACCTGATTATAAACTCTGTTCCTTCTCCCTGCCTGCTTATTACCTGAATCGTTCCTCCTATAAATGATACTATTTGCTTCACAATAGCGAGTCCGAGTCCCGTTCCCTGCAATCGACTGGCGGTAGAGGTTCTTTCTCTTTCAAACATCTCAAACAAATGTTTCCGGAACTCCTCACTCATACCGATACCGTTGTCCTTGATGCGGAGTTCATATTCGGCAGTACCATCATCCCTTATACCGGATAATTGATTGATTTTCATTTCAACCCTGCCACCGGAAGGGGTGAATTTAAGGGCATTGGAGAGCAAATTGAAGCATATTCTGTTCATCTTTAAGCAATCGCACATTACCCGGTCGTTTTTTACATTTACCTCTGAAACGAAGTGAATCCCTTTCTGTGTCATTTCCGCTTCAAAAATCTCCCGTACCCCTGTAACTCCTTCATTCAAACTGACAGGAATACAATTCATCTCCATTTTACCGCTTTCAATACGGGCAAGCTCCAAAACATCATCAATCAGATTCAGAAGAACCTTTCCGGAGGCTTCGATTTTACTTAATGCGTTTCCGACTTTTTCTTTATCATCAGGATTATTCTGTGCAATCTTTGTAAATCCGATAATTGCATTCATGGGGGTACGAATGTCATGAGACATATTAAATAAAAATACAGACTTCGCCCTATTGGCATTCTCTGCTTCCCATGTTGCCCTTGAAAGCCCTGTAATGGTTTTTCGTACACTAAAAAACAGTAAAATAATAACCAGCACACAGATACTTCCTATTTGTACGGATATTGTAGTCAGCCGTTCTCCCGACCTATCGCTAATATCGGAATAAAGTGCGTCAAGAGGCGTTCCTGTCGCCACAATCCATTGATACGGTTCATAGAATGCGGCATAAGAAATCTTTTCCGTTATCTTATCATTGGATTTATTTTTAAAATAGTATTGGTGAACAACTTCACCGTTTTCCCTGATTCCCTCTAATTCCGCCTCATACGGATAATTCCCCTTAATGTCCTGCATAGAAGTAGAAAGATACTCTCCCTCTGTAGATACCAGATTCGGATGAATACGACGGACTGCATAATTATTTCCGCCCTCCATATTTAAAACTTCGTTTACCCAGACATAAGAATCCTCCGTATATTGCAGGCTATGGATATGGCGATATTCCTCTGCTTTAACCAATTCATCTATATCTTCCAGGAATGCAAAAAAATAAATCGAGTATCCCTCACACGCAACAAAATTCCTGATAGCTTCACGGCTTAGCATGGTATCCTTGTCACTCCGGCTTAACGAAAGCCCGTCTCTGTGTTTGGCATTCAGTAATACACATGTGCTTCCGTCATTAATGATTGCCTGAACAACATTCCCTTCGTCACTTCCGTAAAATGAATCCAGTACTCTTTTTACCTCCCGAACCGGATTCGTATACTGATTTGCTTCAGCACCCGTTGTACAAATCTCAATAAGCTGTGAAATACTCTCCTGCTTATCTTCTCTGTATAAACCAATGTGAATTATCGTATTGGTAACAATTTCCTTCATTTTTCTGATTTCGGACTCCAGCTTTAGCTGCTTTACCTCATTCAAATCATCATAATATATTTTATTTCCAAAAAGAATAAAAATCAGAACAATTAATGCACAGAGCAATATCTGACCAAGAAGAAAGTAATTAAGCTTCTTCGCTTTGCCTTCATTTGTTAATCGTTTTCCGACTCTCATCTAATAACACCTCTTCTCGGTCAATCCTCTATACTTTCAGAAATCATTATGAATAAGCCACTGTTATGCTTGTAACGCATATATGTAAAAAATTCCCTTTTGTTAATTACATTTTATTACAATTTTTCTCAGGATGCAAGCCTCTTTTTACAATTAACAGAGGTGGTTTTCAAGCTATTCCGTAACCTGAAAACCACCTCTTGCGAATCATTATCCTGCTAACGGTAAGGCAGTCGCTACTAAATTAATCATCTTGTAAACTGCGATATAAACTTCCATGCATTCTCATTCGTATGATGCCTGCACTCATGTACCTGTCCGCTGATGCTCGCAAATGCTGTACGGTACACCCCGTCTTCGCTTTCAAAATAATGAATGGTCAGATCGCTTCCTCTGGTATCATCATGAACTACCTCCACACGGTCACCAGAAATACCCCATATCGGATTTTCCCAGTTATCCTTATCGGCATAGGTCATATCAAATTTCTTCTTACACTTATTCGTTTCGGCTGCATATTGAATCCGTTCAAGACCGGACTCTGCCTGGAACGGAAGCTCCGGCAAATGCGACTTTTCTCCGCCCGAATAGAAAATCGGAACCGGAACCGTTGTGTTAAATCTTCCGCTGTCAGACTGTGCCATCGGATTATTCTTTACCGGAAACAGGGCACTTGCAGGAGCAAGACCGGCGAATGCTTCCGGATATTCCTGATACATATTCCAGGTCTTTCCGCTTCCCATAGAAAATCCTGACGCATAGATACGGTGCTCATCTATTGCATAACGCCTCTTCAGATCCGCAATTACTTCCATCACCTCTGTTGCCGTTACATTCTGATGATTTTCTATTGCAACATAAAGAAAACCGTATCTGTGCGCGATTTCATACCATCCCGAAACAAATGTCAGGAACATAGAGGAATCGCCGCCTCCATGAAAGCCCATAAGCAGCGGAACCGGTCCTTTTTCAAATAAATCATTATTGTAGTATGCAAAGTATCCGACCTTATGCTCCTTGGTATCCTTGAATTCACTCATGTTATCCGGAGACGTCTTTACAAGAACATAGCCTGCCTCCTCTGTCATATCCATTGCTTCAAAATCAGGCTCCATCTCCATATTGCCGCACCACATCTTAAACTTGCGGACAAAGGACTTAAAGTCAGCCTTATAATCAGCCTTATCCTTAACTAATAAATTGCTGCAATCCTTAAAGGCAGCATTTACCTCGTCGGAATTGCCCACACTAAGGATGCCGATATCCTTACGCTCCGGTGCCGGAATCACACTGAGGTTTTGCATGGAACACATCGCGGGAGTGATCTCACCCGGTCCCCAGAGATACTCACCGTTTACTGTTTTTAACAAGTTCTTCGCAACATAATCCGCCGATTCTCCAAAGCTGTAAATGTCTGCCCTGAAAATCGCACCTCTGATAAAATACCCCTTAAACTCCCGCTTAAAGAAATCATGCATCTCTACAATTCCGTCCGCATAGCGAGGGTCCATTTTTACTTCGGCAATCACAGAAGCATACAACTCCTCGGTTGCATTCTTCCATCCGCCTTCACACGTCGGATAAACAAAAAGAACACTTGAATCCACTGCCGCCGCAATATCGGCAAGTCCGCTCGTCTTTGCAAACGTAATTGCCTCATCCTTACTCTGTCTGGTTTCCTCAAATACCAGCAGTAACGGAGCACGAAACGTGTAATTATTCACCTGTCCGTCAATCTCCGTTGCAGGTATGTACGCCTTAAGATAAAACTTCTCGTACTCATGTTCCCAATACTTTCCTCCGTCAGCCAATGTGCCGACAGACGGCCGCTCCATCATTCCCATAAAACACCTCCGAAATATTTTCTTTCTCACCCGCCGTCGGCAAAAAAACCGCGGGTGTGCTCATAAATATTTTAGCACATCTTCGCGGTCTGTTCAATCACTAATTTGAATTCTAATTTAATCTCTTATTCATTTACATATTCTCCGAATCCGCCGGAGGTATACCTTGTACCGTCGGCCGTTACCCACATAGCCTCGATATCCGGAAGCTTCTCTACCAGAGCCATTCCGTCGGTCAGACTCATACAAAACAGGGCGGTGGAAAGCGCATCGCCATCCGCGGAGCTTTTACAAACCACAGAAACCGAAAGATAGCCTTCGGAAGGCATCAGAGTCTCCGGATCAATGATGTGATGATAACGTTTCCCGTCTACAATATAATAACGCTGATAAGAACCGCTTGTAACAAGAGCCTCTCCGGAAAGCTTCAGATAGGCAAGATATGCATTTTCACTATCCTCCGGATTCTCGATTCCCACTGTCCACTTTTCTCCGTCACCCTTGAAACCCACGGTGCGGACATTTCCGCCCACGTTAATTACATAGCCGGTGATTCCCTGTTCCTCCAATGAGCGTGCAATCATTTCCACAGCATAGCCCTTTGCAACGGCACCTACATCCAGGGTCATGAGAGGGTCGGTCAACGTGACGGTACACGCCTCTTCATCAATTACCATCTTATTGATGTCCGTATGCTTCGATGCTTCTGCCAGCTTCTCCATCGGAGGAAGCTTTGCCTCCCAGGGTTCTTCTAAACCTGCCTCACGGTACTCGTGCCAGACCGACAATACACTTCCCATGGCAATATTTACCTTTCCGCCGGTCAAATCATACATTTCCTTCGCATACAAAAGCATATCGATAATACGCCTGTCTACCTTCACAGTGCGATGTACTCCATCCGTCAGCTCATTTACGGTGCAAAGATTTTCAAGCCCTTCATACCGGTGATAAATCGTAAAAAGCCTGTGATAATTATTCAGCTCCGCCAAAATCTCTCCCGCCACCAGGTCAAATTCCTCCTGTCCTTTGGCGTACCCGACAATGGAAGTGACGGTGTCAAAGTAATCAAAGGAATACGTAGAATATTTTGTTATTTTCTTTCCGCACGCGGAAAGTCCTACTCCCTGCAAAAGCATGGTACCTATTAACAGAAACACCAAAACACTTCTTTTCATACGCTTCCTCCAATTTCCTATTCTTTGCTTTATAGGGATGCACTTCAGTGCGCTGCAGTAACATGGTATTTCCTATAAAGCAAGAAAAAAGGGCTGCCGCGATATGTGCAACAGCCCTTCTGAGTTTCAGAAAAAATTACTCCATCTTAGTTGCAGCCTTTACAAAGCCATCAACAGTAATGGTGCAGCCTGCGGTCTGTAAATCTGCATTACCGTAGCTGTCATCGCCCTGAAGAGCCTTGATTTCCTCTACGGTCTTTCCAAGACATGCAGCGTCAAATGCAGCTGCCTGCTCGTTCCATTCCTTAACAACACCGTCACCGTTCTTATCAGAACCGTAAGCGCTCATACCGTAGTCAGTACCCTGTTCCTTCTTAGTACGGAACTCCTTGGTTAAATCGTAGGTAGAAGCACCGGTTGCATCAAAGGTGAACTTAACCTGTACGCAATCACTGGTAGCAGCAACAACCTTACCATCTGCATCTACAGCAGCAGCGAAGATGGTAGTAGACAGCTGGTTCTGTCCGTCCTTCTCCTCGGTTGCATCGGTGCAGGACTGAGCGGTATCAGCACCAACCTTTAAAGTGCAGGAAGCAGTAGCCTCAGAAGCAGCAGCATTGTTGTATGCCTTCTCGATAGCAAGCACGAATTCCTGAATCTTCATGGTACATCCGGCATTAATAACTTCCTCAGTACCCTTATCGCCCTCAGCTACAAGAGCCTTAACCTCATCAAGGGTCTTACCGCAAACAACAGTCTCAAAAGCATCTGCCTGCTCGTACCATTCCTTGCCGATAGCACTGGCACCCTTCATGTTGTAGCCTTCACGAAGCTCGTACTTCGTAGCGAAGGAATCATTTGCTACAGCCTTACCTTCTGCGGTGTAAGCAACAGCTATCTGCGAGGTATCAAGCTGACAAGCAACAATCTTACCCTCTGCATCTACTGTAACAACTGCGATAGCACTGTTAATCTTACCCTGTCCGTTTGCATCACCTTCTGCGTTGCTGGCCTGAGTAATATCGTTATATACACCCAAACCGAACTTCAAGGTTTCTTCCTTAGTCTCCTTCTTACAACCTGCTACTGCAAGCACCATAGCTGCACAAAGAGAAACACATAATAACTTTTTCATTTTCATAAGAAAAACCTCCTTTTCTTTGGTCTCGTTAAAATTTATCATAATTTTGCTACAATGTCAACACCAATTTATATCAATTTCTTTGGTATTTGTTGCACAATAATAGCACCGCACAGACCGACAAAAATGCCGGATACCGTACCCGTCACCGTAAGCACGATTAAATAATAACCAAGCTCTGTGGTACCAAGGAGCAGCATTGCCGCCAGAATCTGTCCCACATTGTGGAACACCCCTCCCGCCACACTGACTCCGACAACGGAAAGGAACCTCATCTTTTTCAGTATCACCATCACAAGCATACTTAAGAAAGCCCCCGCCAGACTGTATATCAGTGCCATGAGATTGCCGAACATAAAGGACACCGCAATCATACGGACAAGCGACACAACAGCAGCTTCTTTGAATCCGAACCGGTACAAAACAAAAATGATAATGATATTCGGAAGACCGATTTTAATTCCCGGTACCGCGTTAAACAACGGAGGAAGCAATACCTCGATATAAGCCAGAACGAGTGCCACCGCAGTACAAAGTCCCAGCAAAGCAATCTTTTTTGTGATAGGTCTCATGGCAGCTCTCCTTTACACGATAATATCCGGTTCCTCATCCGTATCAGTGCCATGAACCGTAATAACCACCCGGTGCGGCAGACAGACAATGCTTTCTCCCTTTCGGGAAATCGGCTTGTGTCCCGCACAAATACCGTCCGGGCAGGTGGCGGCTTCCACATAAGCCTTACCGTCCTTTATCACAAGCAGATTGAGTTCACTCCCCTGCGCTCCCGTGCGTATCTCCACGGTAACATCCTCAGACAGAGAATAGGTTCCGAAAACTTCACCGTCTACGGTCACAACAACTTTATCCCCTTCTCCGCGAAAGAGATAAAAGCAAAGTCCAAACACTGACACAATCACAAACAACGCTGCAATAAAAATCAAATCGTTTCTCAATAGGCGCACGCCATTTTTCGAGGCAGGCGTAGTCTTAAATTCCTGATTCATAAACTAGTTCACCCTGAAGTCCTCATACTCCTCGGAAAGATCCGGGAAGAATACCTGCTTTAAGCAACCGGTCGGACAATTTGAAACACAGACACCGCATCTTACACACTTAGCATAATCGATTTTTGCCAAATTATCCGTTACCGTAATTGCACCGTTAGGACAAGTCTTTACACACTTCATACATCCGATGCAGGCATTCTTGCAGGCCTTTCGGGCATCCGCACCCTTATCCTTATTATTGCACATAACAACCACTGCCGTCTCCTGCGGCACCATGGAAATAATCTTCTTCGGACAAATACTCTCACACAGTCCGCAGCCGAGACAACGGCTGGTGTCCACATGGGCAATGCCGTCCTTCATACAAATTGCATTTGCGGGGCACGCAGAAGCACAATCTCCGAAGCCCATACAGCCGTAACGACAGGCCTCCGGTCCGCCGTACAGCATCATCGCCGCACTACAACCGGAAACGCCGGCATACTCCGCCTTCTTTGTAGTAGCCTCACAATGCCCGTTACAGTGAACAAAGGCCACCACATCCTTCGGAGGCTCTACTTCGATTCCAAGTAATGCACCCAGCTCCTCCGCAGTAGACTCTGCACCCGGAACACAAAGATTTGGCTTTGCCTTTCCTTCCGCCAAAGCGGCTGCATAGTCGTCACAGCCCTTAAACCCACAGGCACCGCAATTAATTCCCGGAAGACAGGCACGCACTTCCTTTACTCTCTGATTCTCCTCCACCCCGAAGAAATGGGACATCAGGGCAATCAATAGACCCGCCGCCAGTCCGATAGCACCTACGACCAAAAAAGCAATTAAAATATCCATAATATCACGTTACCTCCTTTATGCGAACAGCGCATCCACAACACCCGCAAAGCCCATAAAAGCCAGCGAAATGAAGGAAGCAGCGATAAGCGTAACCGCAAGACCCCTGAACGGCTTCGGCACACGGCTTTCATCGATACGGGAACGCAATCCCGAAAACAGAACCATTGCCAGCAAAAAGCCGAGACCGCATCCCAGAGAGCTTACCATGGACTCAAGGAAATTGTACCCGTCATTAATATTATTGATGGCTACGCCAAGCACGGCACAGTTTGTAGTAATGAGCGGAAGATATACACCCAGTCCTTTATGCAGCGTCGGTGAGAAACGCTTCAGAAGAAGCTCCAGAATCTGCACGAGCGTCGCAATCACAAGGATGAAAATAATGGTCTGCATATAACCAAGCCCCAGCTTATCTAAAAGCAGATACTGTATCGGCCATGTCACAGCGGTAGCTAACAGCATAACCGCAGTAACCGAGATGCCCATACCTACCGCCTGATTAATCTTTTTGGAAACACCGAGAAACGGACAAATTCCAAGGAACCGGCTGAGCACATAGTTATTTACCAATACCGAAGAAAGTAAAATGATAATTAACGTCTTAAACATTTCCATTACTGCTCTCCCCCTTTCTTCTGACAGGCACCGGTCTGACAGCTTCCTGCGGACGGACATCCCGCGCAGGAGAACTCTGTCTTTACAGGTGCCTTACCCTGGGTAATTACATAAACAAGTGCAATCAACAGACCGTATACTAACATACCGCCCGGAGCCTTTACTAAAAATGCAATCTTATACGGCTCAAGGAACGGAATTGCAATCCCTGCAAAGCTGGCATTTCCGAACACTTCACGGATAAATGCCATAGCGCACAGAGCAATGGTAAAGCCCAGTCCCATTCCGAGTCCGTCAAGAACCGATTTCCCCACGGAATTCTTACTTGCAAACATCTCGGCACGACCGAGAATAATACAATTCACCGTAATCAACGCCAGATACACGCCAAGCATCTCATAAAGTGCCGGAAAATACGCCTGAACAATCATCTGTACAATTGTAACGAACCCTGCGATAATAACAATATAACAAGGAATACGTACACTGTCCGGAATAATCTTCCTAAGCAGGGATATCAGCATGTTGGAGCATACAAGCACCGCCATTGCCGCAATTCCCATACCGAAAGCACCGGCCACGTTATTGGTGGTCGCAAGGGTAGGACAAGTACCGAGAATCAAAACCAATACCGGATTTTCTTTCAGAATACCCTTAAGCAGCACCGACATATTACCGTTATTCTTCATTACCGGCACCTCCCTCTAAAATCTTAACTGATTCAAACGCACGTAAAATTGCTTTCTTGTATCCGTTTGTAGTAATCGTAGCACCCGAAATGCCATCAATCGCGTCATAGTCTGCCTCAGTCTTACCAACGAACTGACCGTAAAACGCCTCATCTGCACAGGCAGAACCAATATTGTCTGTCTCTGCCTGGGAAACCGTCAGACAGTCAATTATCTTTCCATCCTTCGTCATGGAAACACGAATATAAATGTATTCGCCGGAAGCCGGATGATATTCGTCGCCGCCGTTAATACCGTAGCCGGCACCCTTCATATCCAGAACATAGTTCCCGGTTGCCGTCTTTGCAGCAGAAACCAGTGACGTATGCAATCCGGTATAAGCACTCAGATCCAGCTCCGTCTCTACAGATGCATTTAAGATTTCCATTTGTGCGGAAATCTGGTCAGCAAGCCCGGCATCCACATCAGATACTACTACACCGGATGCATCCACACCGATAAACTGCTCACCGATTACACAGACAGCACCCTTACCGTTCTCTGCACGGTAAACGGCATCAATACCTTCAATAACCTCAGTAATAAACTGCTTCGTAAACTTACCTTCACCTGCCGGAAGTGCAGCAGCCAGATTATCCGCCAGAATCTCTTCGTCGCTGCGGATATCTACAGAGCCACCGCCGAGAATCGTAGCAGCATTAATTGCATCCTTTACTGCACCGCGGTAAGCAGCGGTCGTCTTTGTAGCTCCCGAAATAGTATCCACTGCTTCTACTTCGGAAACATTCTTTCCGGTAAAGTTTTCGCCATAGGTCTTCTCATGTCCTAAGGTTTCACCGGAAGCCAGACAAACCGTTCCGCTGACCGTACCGTCGGCATTCACACCGCACATAATTACAAGACCGGAGGAATAACCGGTTGTCGCAAGCTTAATTACATGACCGCCCCCTGCTTCCTTATAGGCCTCGGTAACAGTAGCCGGGAGAGTAAAAGAAGTAATATCAATCTCCTCAAAATCCTTACCATCCGGCATTACCTCAAGAAGTGCTGCATTTGCAGCCGCATTCTGATTTTTTTCGATAATCGGAGCGGTAATGGCGTTGGTTGCAGCAAGCATAAGCGATATCGTTGCACAAATACATACCAGTACCAGCGTACTCTTTACATATTTTTTCATGCCTTCTTACCTCCCACTCCAAAAACTTTGCGGCGTGTCCATGAACTGATATAAGGTGTCAGTATATTCATAAACAGAATTGCAAACGATACACCCTCCGGATAAATGCCAAAATAGCGGATAACGAAGGTAATCAGTCCTGCACCGATACCAAATATCAGCTTGCCCTTCGGTGTAGCCGGGGAAGTCACATAATCGGTTGCCATAAAAATCGCACCGATAAACAAACCACCGGAAAGAATCATCGCCAGTGCTCTTACAGGGTCCATACCCTCCATAAAGAAGGAGCATACAAACACCGTACCGATAAAAGCAACCGGGATATGCCATGTAATAATACGACGTACCAGAAGATATACAAAACCCAGTAAAAGAGCAAGCACACAGGTTTCACCGATTGCACCGCCGTTTAAGCCGAGAAACAAATCAAGAAGAGACGGCATCGTTCCTTCCGAACCCACGCTGAGCGGTGTAGCACTTGAAACGGTATCAACAACAGTCGGAAATGCCTGCACCGTCATGGAGCCGAATGCAACCAGCATAAATACACGAGCGGTAATAGCCGGATTCACCGGATTACAACCGATACCTCCGAACAATCCCTTTACTACAACAATGGCGAACAGGGAACCTACCACACACTGCCAGAGCGGAATATTTGCCGGCAGATTAAGTGCAAGTAAAAGACCGGTAACAGCAGCGCTGAGGTCACCGACCGTCTGCTCTTTCTTAATGATAAGATTGAACAATGCTTCAAATCCTACACAGGCGGCAACACAGACAGCAACCACCAAAAGGGAGCGAAGTCCGAAAATCACCATACCGGCGATAGTCGCCGGAAGCAACGCAAGCAGCACGTCACGCATAATGCCGGATGTGGAACGTCCGCTGTGTATATGAGGAGAAACAGAGAGCTTTAATTTGTTATTCATGCCTTTGCGTCCTCCTTTGCTTTTTCTTCTCTTAAAAATGCCTTTGCAAGCTTGTTGTTCTGTACAAGCGGGCGGTTTGCCGGACAGACAAAACTACAGCACCCGCACTCCATACAGACATTGACGGACAACTCCTCCAGCAGTCCCGCATTCTTGTTCTCATACGCCTTGGAAATAGCCGCCGGAGTCAAACCGAACGGGCAGGTATTGGTGCAGGCACCGCAGCGAATACAAGCAGTAGTTTTCGGAAGCTTCGCCTCTTTTTCCGTCAACGCTAAAACCGCATTGGTATTCTTGATAACCGGTACACCGGTATCCGGAACGGTAAGTCCCATCATCGGGCCGCCGTAGATAATCTTTGCCGGGTCAACGGTAAACCCGCCGCAAAACTCAAATGCATCTGCCAAAGACGTACCAATCGGAGCGATAATGTTCTGCGGCGTGCGCACAGCTCCGCCGTCCACAGTCACACACTTCTCCACCAGCGGCATCCCTGTCTTTAGGTACGAACCGATGGTTGCAAGAGTCGTACAGTTAAGCACAATACACCCTACATCAATCGGCAGCTTGCCCAGCGGGACAACTCTGCCTGTTGTATGATATATCAGAACCTTTTCACCACCCTGTGGGTAAACAGGAGGCAACACCTTAATATCAATTCTGCAATCCATGTTCATCTCATTTGCCATCCGAACCATAGACTCAACGGCCTTCGGCTTATTGTTTTCGATACCAATCATTACTTTCTTGATACCGAAGTACTGCTGCAATACCTTCAGCGCATACGCCATATCCTCGCGGCGCTCCACCATGGTCACGGTATCACTGGTCACATACGGCTCGCACTCTGCACCGTTAATTAAAAGATATTCGATACGCTCCGGGGACACATTGAACTTCACGTGGGTCGGGAACCCCGCACCGCCGAGCCCTACGATACCGCTCTCCTTTAACGCTGTCAGAAGGCTCTCACGTGAATCCACCACCGGCGGCACTATCTTCTCATCCGGCGTCATCTCACCGTCGGATTCAATCACCACTGCCGGTACCGTCGTACCGTTAAAAAGCAAAACATCCTGCAGCTTTACAACCTTGCCGGATACACTGGCATGAATCGGAACCGAAACCATGCCGTCAGCCTCCGCAATCTTCGTACCCACCTTTACCATGTCTCCTACGTTCACAATAGGGCGGGCAGGTTTGCCGATATGCATGGACATCGGAATCGTAACCGTACCGGGCGTCTCCATGCGCACTACCGGCTTATCCTGAGTATTCTTTCTGTGGGGTACATGAACCCCGTGAAGAGAAAAAGCCATTATCACACAACCTTTCTTTCATCCATGCGCAAAAGACTTCAAAACAGCAAAATAAGACTTGACGAACCGCTCGTAAGTCTGCCTCTTCACACATGAATGTTATTATGTCAAAATTATAAAATATTTTTCGGATTTTGTCAATTTGGTATTGCATGGGATTTCAACAGTTCTTTTCGCGGATTGTTTCCTGACCTGTGGCTCCGCCTCCGTCACTTTGGCAGACTTTCCGACACACACAATACTCCCCATCCCACATACGGATTCGGATAAACCTTCAAACCGACAATGCTCCCGGCTCCGCGGATTAAAAAGGATTTCAGCCGTTCCCCGTAAAAATACGGGTCATTTCCGAGTACAACTCCCCACTGTAACAACAATGCCGCACTTCCTGTTACAAACGGTGTTGCCATAGAGGTGCCTGTTTTGGCAGTATATCCTCCCCCCGGTGCACAGGATACAATATCTACCCCCGGTGCGGCAATATCCGGTTTTACCACACTCTCACCGCGCGGATATCCCCTCCCCGAAAAATTTGTAATACTGTCGGTTCGAGCATTATAGGCGGCCACGGACACCGGGCGGCTCGCTGTGGACGGAATGGTTAAGGTACGTTCCGGTGTTGCCTGTAAAAAACGGGTAATTGTACTCTGCATCCCCCCTGTCAGCCAGATATCGTACACACCATCCAAAATTCTTTCCGGGCGCAGTATAATTCTCCAAGTCCCCGTTTCTATCTCTCCGTCCTCTCCCCGCAGTGTAATTCCGATTTCCCGGATAGTACGGTACGGTGTCGCCTCTCCCACAAACACCTCCGCTGCCGAATTTTCAAAACTAAGTACCGTCCCGGCTGCCACCGGATATCCCTTTATCGCAGTTCCTGTTCCACGTACCCCTTCCGGCAGCTCCCGCACTCTTCCGGAAGGTGACACAAGTGAAATCTTAATCGTATCAAATGAGCTGAGCCAGAGTCCCATACGGATTCTGCGCTCCCCGTTTCCCACATTTAACAGTATTTCCCTCTCCTTTGTCATACCTTCTGTTCTCATTTCATTCCTTCTTCCGTTCTCCCCTGTCCTTATAAAATCTCCGCCGACATGTCGTCCGAGTGCAGCATTATTCCCGGTTCCGATACAAATACTATTTCTTCCGTAGAGCGCTACCGCATCCAGATAGGTTTCCAAAAGACTTTGTCCGTCATGCGCCCCGTCATTGTTTCCGAAGGAAAGATTGATACTTAGCGGAAGTCCGGCATTTACGGCATACCTCACACAAAAATCTACCGCCGTCATCAAATTGGCTGTCTGCGGAAACGGATCCGCCTGCGTACCGCCGAGTTTTACTACCAGAAGTGTACTCTCATATGCAACCCCGCGATAACGTCCGCCGGAAGCTCTCCCGTTTCCTGCGGCAATTCCTGCAACATGAGTTCCATGTCCGCTTAAATCTGTTTCCGGTACAAGACTTCCGCCGCTTCCTGTCCGCTCTCCCAAAAGTGCGGCATTAATTCGTTCTCTTGTATATAAAACACCATCCAGATACCCCGCCGGAGGCAAATCCTCATAAGCGGTTTCTTCTCCTTCCGACGGTTCTCCCTCCGTCACCCCGTTATTCCCGTTTTCTTCCGCCCGTGTCTCCCCTCCCTGAAGTGCCGTCTGGTCCCAAAGTGCCGCAATCCTCGTTGTACCGTCCTCATTCCGGAAATCGGGATGCCTGTAATCAATCCCGGAATCAATAATTGCTACCAATACCCCTGCCCCGGTCAGTTCCTGATTTTGTGCCTGTAATGCCGTTACACATGCAGCCCTTTTGCCTCCTGCAACTTCGGTATAAACCCTCGACGGTACTTCCGTCCATAAAATTTCCTCGGCAGAAAGAAGCCGTGTGGCAAGCTCCGGTGCAATACGAACAATCGCATATCCGCCCAGAAGCTCCTCCGCCATAAAACCGATTTCTTCCTGAAGCCTGCTTAAATCCCCTGTATAACGAACAATTAATTCTAACATCAGCTCTACATCCATCGTGTCTTTATAGCAGTATATTCCGTGCTGTCTGCTTCTTATCCCACATGGGCAAAAAACAACATTCATCCATAGATGAACAACATACTTCCATTGTTATTTTTTTGTATCTATGCTTAACTGAATACATACCGTACAACATTCAGAAGGAGGACTTATTATGACAGACAAACCTGTTTCTTACATCGGCTGCCTTCCGGCACTGGGATGGAATTCATGGAACACCTTTACATGGGATATCAATGAGACTCTGATTAAGGAAGTGGCAGACCTCTTTGTATCGGAGGGATACAAGGACGCCGGTTATGAATACATCGTTATTGATGACTGCTGGAGTTTAAGAGAGCGTGACGAGAACGGACATCTTGTACCGGATCCGGCAAAATTCCCAAGCGGCATGAAAGCTCTTGCAGACTACATTCACGAAAAAGGATTAAAGTTCGGTATGTATTCCTGTGCCGGTACGCATACCTGTGCCGGACATCCCGGCAGCTTCGAGCACGAATTCGAAGACGCGAAACAGTTCGCGGAATGGGGTGTTGACTACTTAAAATACGACTATTGCTTCAAGCCGCGTAATGTTTCCGGTGAACTTCTGTATAAACGCATGAGTCTTGCTTTAAAGAACTGCGGCAGAGATATTCTCTTTTCCGCCTGCAACTGGGGCGAAGATAATGTATACGACTGGATTCGCGAATCCGGTGCTCATTCCTATCGTTCTACCGGTGACATTCAGGACAACTGGGAATCCATTAAGCGCCTTGCGCTTTCCCAGATTGACAAAAAAGCCTTCACCGGCTCCTTCTGCCACAACGATATGGATATGTTAGTTGTCGGTATGTACGGCGGAAGTAACAGTGACTGGATTGGTCACGGACTGAGCGGTTGTACCGATACCCAGTATAAAACCCACTTTGCTCTCTGGTGTATGATGGGCTCCCCGCTTATGATAGGTTGTGATATCAGAAAAGCAACTCCTTTTACAAAGAAGCTGCTTCAGAATAAAAATCTTCTTGCCATCAATCAGGATCCGGAATCCCGTGGTGCGTATCGCATTTTAGTAGAGCCGCAGTGGTTCGGTAAGGATGACGCTTTTATTTTAGTTAAGGTATTGCAAAACGGTGACCTCGCTATCGGTCTGTTTAACCTGAGTGATAACGACCGCGAGCTGTCCTTACAGTTCTGGGATATGGGATTATCCTATTTGTCCGGTATAGGGCTGTCCATGTACGACTGCTTCACCGACGAAAATCTCGGCGTTTTCCGTGAGCGTTTTGCAAAAAATGTTCCGGCAAATGATTGTATTGTGCTTCGTGCAAGTCTGACGCGCTAAGCCCCCCTCGGTGCGTTTTTTCGATAATCACTTGGTGAAATGCCCTTTCTTTTTCGGAATAATCTGGAAAAGTAAAGGGCATCCTTATACCCGACAGAACAGGCAACCGCCTGCACCGACAGCTCTGTAGCCGTTAAAAGCTCACCGGCACGCTCCATCCGCACCTCCGTTATGTACTGCTGGGGAGAAATTCCGGAATGCTCCATAAACAGCCGGTATAAATAAGAACGTTCCACACACAAACTTTTCGCCAGCTCCGATACATTAAGCTCCTGCTTCCAGTAACTGTTCTGAATCAGCTCCGTTGCTTCCTCAAAATAAGTTCGCTTTCCTTCCGGCTCGTCCCTCTCCTTAAAGAAGTAAGTAAGTAAAAGATAGACTCTTGCCGTATAACGTTCTTTTGAAAGTGCTCCGTGCAACCCCTCCTCATAGATACGAAACAACGGTTCCAGTCCCGGCTTTTCTTTCACAACCGGACACTCCTTTGTAAAATAAGTCTGCGCGACCAGCGTCTTTGCATCCGCTCCCTTAAAATCAACCCATAAATACTCCCACGGGTCGGTTTCCTCTGGAAAGTATAAAAACTCCTCCTCAGGAAATACCAAAAAGGCATCCCCCTCTGCAAGAGAAAATGTTTTCCCGCCGCATACCACATATCCTCTCCCGGAAAGAATGTAGTGCAAGGAATACACCTCTCTGCTTCCCGGTCCCCAACGGTGGAGATTCGGCTCCTTATAATTGTTATCCGTACAAAACAGCTGCAGACGCATCCTTTCCTCCTTTCTGCATTCCGGCTACTCTCTATAAAAACATTCCCAATAATTCTCCATACACATACCGGTGCATCGTCCCTTCTTCGACCATTTTTTTCAGTTCCGGCAAAGAAACCCACGTAGCCTCCGCTACTTCGCTTTTCTGTAACACGATTTTTTCCGGCGGAACATCCTTATGTACCATATAGACATAACAGAACGAATCCTGCCTGCGAATTACAAGCAACAGCTCCATCTCCTCTGCCGGCACCTCTATGCCGAGTTCCTCTTTCAACTCACGTACCGCTGCCGTTAATTCATCTTCTCCCGCAAGAACAGAACCGCCTGTTGCAGCCCACATTCCCGGTTTCCACGCTACGCTGTCACTACGCTTCTGAATCAGCAGCTCCTTCTTCGAATTCTGAAACCAGATATGTACTACCTTGTGATAACGACCGGCTGCAATTTTTTCTCCTCTTAAATGTTTCTCCCCGGTAGGCTGTCCCGCCCCGTTAAATAAATCCCAGTATTCCTTCATAAGTGCCCTCCGTTTTTCTGTGATAAAACAGGCTGCCGCAAAAAGCACGGCAGCCCTGTCACAAATCCTACTTTTCTTCCTGTACCTCAATCTTACGGATTTCCTTTGTTCGGATTTCCTCACAGATTGCCGCAATAAACTCGGAAAGCGGCTTCTGTCCTTCATCGCCGAGGTAACGGCTTCTTACGGAAACAACACCCTCTTCTTCTTCCTTCTGACCTACTACGAGCATATACGGTACGCGGGCAAGTCTGGTCTCACGAATCTTGTAACCAATCTTCTCTGCCCTGCTATCTACCTCTGCGGAAATACCGTTCTTTGTGAGCTCCTTACGCACCTTCTCTGCGTAATCATTATATTTTTCGGAAATCGGAAGCACACGTACCTGCTCCGGACAAAGCCATGTCGGGAAAAGACCCGCATACTTTTCAATAAGCCATGCAAGCGTTCTTTCATAGCATCCCATACTGGTTCTGTGGATGATATACGGACGAACCTTGTCTCCGTTCTGGTCAATGTAGTACATATCAAACTGTTCGGCTAACAGTGCATCCCACTGAATCGTAATCATGGTGTCTTCCTTGCCGTATACATTCTTTGCCTGAATATCAATCTTCGGTCCGTAAAATGCGGCCTCACCGATACCCTCAACAAACTTGATACCGAGCTCGTTTAATACGTCACGGATATGCTGCTCCGTTTCGTTCCAGACCTCTGCGGAACCGACATACTTCTCCGGATTCTCCGGGTCCCAGCGGGAAAGACGATACGTTACATCCTCTTCCACACCAAGCGTCTTTAAGCAGTGCTGTGCGAGTGCGATACAATTCTTAAATTCTTCCACCATCTGGTCCGGACGGACAATTAAATGTCCCTCGGAAATCGTAAACTGGCGTACACGGGTCAAGCCGTGCATCTCACCGGAATCCTCGTTACGGAACAACGTAGAGGTTTCACCGTAACGGAGCGGAAGATCCTTATATGACTTCTGGCTTGCCTTGTATACATAATACTGGAACGGACAGGTCATCGGACGAAGCGCAAACACTTCCTTGTCCTTCTTCTCGTCACCCATGACAAACATGCCGTCCATGTAGTGATCCCAGTGACCGGAAATCTTGTACAAATCACTCTTTGCCATGAGCGGTGTCTTGGTACGGATATAGCCCCACTCATTATCCTCCAAATCCTCAATCCAGCGCTGCAATCTCTGAATAATCTTCGCACCCTTCGGCATCAGAAGCGGTAAGCCCTGACCGATTACATCTACCGTAGTAAACAGCTCCATTTCACGACCGAGCTTGTTATGGTCGCGCTTCTTAATATCCTCTAAATGCGCAAGATAAGCATCCATATCCGCAGTCTTCGTAAACGCCGTACCGTAGATGCGGGTAAGCATCTTATTCTTTTCGCTGCCTCTCCAGTACGCACCGGAAGAAGAAATGAGCTTAATTGCCTTGATTCCCTTGGTGCTCATTAAATGCGGACCTGCACAAAGGTCGGTAAAGCCACCCTGAGAATAGAAGGAAATTTCCGCATCCTCCGGTAAATCCCGAATCAGCTCTACCTTATACGGCTCTCCCTTTTCCTCCATAAACTTAATTGCTTCCTCACGCGGCAGGGTAAAACGGGTTAACTCCGCTCCCTCTTTAATAATCTTTTTCATCTCTGCCTCTAAGGCATCCAGTGCCTCTCTGTCAAACGGCGGGCAGTCAAAATCATAATAAAAACCGGTATCGATAGACGGTCCGATGGCGCACTTTGCTTCCGGGTACAGTCTTTTTACCGCCTCTGCCAGAACATGGGATGCCGTATGACGATATGCTGCCTTACCTGCATCATCATTAAACGTCAGAATACTTAACTCACTGTCAGCATCCACAACCGTTCTAAGATCCACTACCTTACCGTTTAACTCGGCGGCGCATGCCATTCTGGCAAGTCCTTCACTGATATCCTTTGCAATGTCAATCACAGACATTGCACCTGCATACTCCTTTACGGAGCCGTCCTTAAGCGTAATTTTCATAATAAACTCCTTTCGTCTTATCCAACTAATCGACTCTCATCTACAAAGGACTTTTCTATAGGATTCGTTGAAACTCGTTGCTTCATGAACAGCTTATCTCTTGTTTGCTCCACTTACCGAACACACTCAGGTACAATACAAATGATTTCTAAAGAGAACCATAAAGAGACGTCGGCACTTAGCGAGGTCCTGTCGAGCTTAGTGCCCGTTACGTCTCTGCATGAGCGAGAGCGCGTTCTCGTAGAAAACATTTGTATTGTACCGCGCTGTTCCTGCTAACAGGAGCAAACAAGTACCGCACCAACGTAAGGCAACGATTTCCAACGAATCATACAATAAAAAAGCCCTTTGCTACCAACGGTAACAAAGGGACGATATTCTCGCGGTTCCACCCTTCTTGGAAAGCATATGCTTTCCCGGCTTCATTCTGATGATAACGGAATCACCGTGGCGTATTAAGCCCGCTCCGAGGTGGTCTTCCTTCGCTTCCTATCGGGACACTCTCAGCAGCTGTATCCCTCTCTGTGATATTTCACGACATACTTTCCTCTTCAACACTTTTACATGTGCTTATTATAACACTTTAAGGCAAATTGTCAAGGCAAAAACAAAATATCAGCTATCTCATTTTGCCTACGCCAGAGCATTCAGCCGCTTTTCAAAGTCCGATACCGGAAGCGGTCTGTCAAACAAATAGCCCTGTGCCAGAAAACAATTATTCTCCTTTAAAATATTAACCTGCTCTGCTGTCTCCACACCTTCTGCTATGCACTCCAGTCCGAAATTCTGCGCCAGACCGATAATATGCTTCAGCATAATCTTTTTTGTACGTCCTCCTCATCATCCTTTTCCCCTACCGGCAAAAAGCTCTTATCTATTTTTAAAACCTTCCACGGCATTTCACGAATCAGATTAAGCGAAGAATAACCTACACCGAAATCATCTACAGCAACACTGAACCCCTGTTCACGCAGACCTGTCACAATATGCTTTAATTCTTTGAAATCCACATCTGTTGTGGTTTCCGTAAGCTCCAGTTCCAAATACTCATGCGGTACGGCATATTCATCCACAATCTTCATGACATGCTCCAACAGGTTCACATCACCGAGATGAACTCTTGACAAATTGACCGACACCTTTACTACAGGCAGTCCTTCTTCTATCCAACGCTTTATATCACGACATACATGCTCCAAAATATAAAAATCAAGCTCACAAATCAAATGACTATGCTCCAATACCGGAATAAAGCGATACGGTAAAATCATCTCCCCGTCATGCTTCCATCTGCAAAGAGCCTCTGCTCCCACAAGACGGTAATCATCCAGCGTTACCTTCGGCTGATAGTACACTAAAAATTCTTCCTTCTCCATTGCCTCCGAAAATAAGCTCTCCACCCACTTCTCATTCTCAATGGTCTTCATAATCTCTTCATCAAAAAAGACATACGGAACCTTTTGCACATGCTTTGCAATATTCAGTGCCATGCTGATTCTATCCATAATTTCTTCCGGTGTTTTCATACCGGCTATATCATAGTAACCCACATGTGCCCCAAGAGTTATTTTCTTTGTGCCGCGGCACTCCACCTCTATAATCGAACCACCGAGATATTCCTTTACAGGTGAAAGCTTTTCCCGACGAAACAACATTACAAAGCCATCCCCCTGTACGCGGCATACACATCCGTCATCTCCTATTTTCTCCTGTAGCCCGAGAATATAATCATTCAGGATTTCGGTGCCTTTCTCACGTCCATATTGATGATTGATTACCGAAAAGCGTTTCATATTGAACCGACATGCAACATACTCATCAATATCCCCCGATAACACTCTTTCATCCGCATATTTAAAAAAGTAGTTCAAATTATATGTATCCAGCAATCCATCCCTGAAATTAAGCCGCTCTGCCATTTGAAGCAGACCCTGAATATCAGCCTGCTCCTGTTTATCTTTAGAAGGAATTTTCTTAAAAGCGTCCTGCAGCTTCTGCATGTAGTTCTGCATTGTAACCACATTAGAGATGCTCTCCTCCATCTTATCAGCCTCCTTCCTTTTTATCATACCACATTATGAATTATTTGTCCACAAAATCAACTACTATTGTAAAATTTCATCTTCAAGAGTCTATAACAGAATTAATTTACAGACATTTTTACATTATACACCTCCTTACGAAACTTTTTATCGAATAGGACTTAATTTCCTATTCGACAAAAAATCACACTGCCGTAATAAAAAATTACAGCAGTGTGAAATCCGAAATTATTATTTTTTTCTTTTCTGCTTAACACATTCGGCCAGTAAATACTCAATCTGCCCGTTAACGGAACGAAAGTCCTCTTCCGCCCATGCGGCAAGCTCCTCCCAAAGAGAGGCCGAAAGTCTTAACGGAACCTGTTTCTTTGCTTTCTCCTTTTCCTTTAACTCTCTTTCCTTTTTCCGCACCTCTGCTTCCATGGCGGCAAGGTGCTCTAAACGTTTCTTAAGCGCAGCTTCCCTTTCCTCCGTTGTCAGCACTTTTTCACTCATTTAATAGATAGAGCCGCTGTTTACAATCGGCTGGGCATCCTTGTTGCCGCAAAGAACTACGAGGAGGTTGCTTACCATGGCTGCCTTTCTCTCCTCATCCAACACCACAATTTCTTCCTCTCCGAGCTGGTCGATTGCCATCTTTACCATGCTGACCGCACCCTCTACAATCTTCTGTCTGGCTGCAATGATAGCTACCGCCTGCTGTCTTTGAAGCATAGCCGCTGCAATCTCCTCGGAATAAGCAAGGTGGGTAATACGCACATCAATAATCTCAAGTCCTGCCTCTGCCACACGTGCCTGAAGCTCCGTCTCCATCTGCTCGGCAATCTCGTTGCTGCTGCCGCGGAGAGTCTTTTCCTCCGTATCCTCCTCCATTGTATCATACGGATAAAGTCTCGCAATATTACGGATTACGGAATCACACTGGGTCGACAGAAACTGTTCAAAATTCTCCACATTAAATACTGCTGCCGTCGGGTCTGCCACCTTCCAGATAACATTGGCACCGATAATAATCGGATTACCCAGAATGTCATTTACCTTCTGACGTGCATTGTTTAAGGTTCTGGTACGAAGTGAAATCTTCTTTGTCGGAACGCCGACCGTTACATTTGCCGATTGGGCTCCGTTTGTTACATTTACGGATGCACTCTGGACTCCCGCACCGGTATTCGTCTTTGCCGGACCTACAGCACTGCAGAACGGATTCACATAATAAAAACCGGGCTCCTTCACCGTACCGTAATACTTACCGAACAGGGTAAATACCATTGCCTGATTCGGCTGTAAAATGTGAAAGCCACTGCTAAAAATACTCATACCGACTATACCAAGAATTCCTACTACCAGTAATGCCACTCCGATACTAATCGGAACAGCTCCCTTTTCTGTACTCTTTACCATGAAAACGATTCCGAATACGAATGCTGCCACATCCAGAATCCATCCAAGCAGGTCAAGTAACAGATACAACCCGCCGGACTTTGTCTTTGCTTTCTTTTCCTGTACAACACGAATGCTATGTTCCATACTATACTCCTCCGTTTCATAGATATTTATATGATATCTTTTTGATATCACTATCGTAGCATAGTGTTTTCTGTATGTCAAGCACTTTTTTCCATAATTTACCCGTCATCCACAAACGGAATCGACGTTAGTGTATCAGCAAACAAGTTTAACCATTATCTTCCAATCCGTATCCCTTCTCACTCTTCTCTCTGTTTAATTATGCACTCCGACGTATCCGAAGAAATATCATAATACCAAATATCATAGCTTAGATACCCCCTCATAAATACACCCTCTTCATAGGCTTCCATAGCATACCATGCATAGCCGGGCAGCTCTGCCAGCATATACTCCTGCTCCTCTTCCTTCCCTAAATTCTTTTTCCAAAGATAGTTGTTCCATGGATAATATATCTCGCCCTCAAAAATCGTGGCTGTAAGACCGCTACGTCCCGTCAACCGCTTTAGCTGCCCCTCCGGGGTAACTTCAAAATAGCCTTCCTTTGCGGTATCCGCCTTCTCTTTTATAAAAATGCAGATACCGTCGCCATAGAATTTCAGTCCGCTATAATCCGAGATTTTTTTCAATTCTTCTTTTCCGGGCTCTGTACAGTATATGCCCTTATCCGTCATAAGATATATGCAATCCCTTGCTACCACTGCATCCCTTACATCCTCATCTTCCTGATGGAACAACAATTTTGGCTCTGTTTCACTCGAAATCTTTTGTGCATACAAATACTCCAAAGTGTAACTGCTTTCTTCCTTTTCTTTTGCTTTTGTCTCTCTTGCAATCCAGTAAACAATATCTCCGCAGCAATCAATAAAGGTAAAATTTTTTGCAGGGATTCGAAACAACTCCAACAAATCATCTTCTACAATCCGGTAAACTGCATTTTCAACAATATAGTAAACTCCGGTGCCGGTTTTCTTTAGTTTCCCTTCTGCCTCTTCTATCATCAGTATCTCCTTTGTTTCCAGATGATAACTGCACAAGGCATTTTCTTTAAGGACATCACAATAGTACAACCGTCCGTCGGATACCGCTAAATTCTCTTGTCCGGAGAGTGTAAATAAATCACGTTCTCCATCCGTCTGATTAAAATCGGTATAATACTCCAAAATAAAAGCAAGGCACAATAAAACAACCACCCCAATAATACTCCACAGAAGAAGCTTTTTCCCTTTCACTCCGTACTTGTTATTCACTTCCATGTATCCTCTCTAAACTTAACCTCATTGTAGCAAGGCATCTCTTCCATCTTCCGTTTACATTTCTTATATGTATTACAATCAAGTAGCTTTTTTTAACAAGTTATTTCTATTCCTCAATCAATATCCCGTCATCTATCCGAAACACACGGTCTGCCCGCTTTGCTATTTCCGGTGCATGTGTTATCATTACAAGCGTTCCGTCAAATCTCTTAATGGTACTTACCAGAAGCTGAATTACCTCCTCTGCTGCCTCTTTATCAAGGTTTCCGGTCGGTTCGTCCGCAAGAATCAGTTCCGGATGATTGACTAAGGCTCTTCCGATTGCCACTCTCTGCTGTTGTCCTCCGGAAAGCTGGGACGGAAAATGATGCAGACGTTCTGTAATCCCAAGTGCTTCCGCAAGTTCGTCCACATACTCCTTTTCGATTTTACGTTTATCCAAAAGAGTCGGCATCACCAGATTCTCATATGCCGTCATAATCGGTATCAGCTGATAATTCTGGAAAATAAACCCAATCTTTCTTCTGCGGATTTCTGCCAGCTTCTCATCGGAGTTCTTATAAAGCTCCTCTTCCCCTATAAATACTTTGCCACCGGTAGGGCGGTCCAGACCGCCGCACAGATTAAGAAGCGTACTCTTTCCGGACCCGCTGGCTCCCACCACTGCCACAAACTCTCCCTTTTCCACGGAAAAGCTGCAATCCCGCAACGCTCTTACATCCACATCTCCCTGATGATATACTCTCGATAATCCTTCGGTTCTTAAAATAGACATATATATTTCCTTCCCTTCTTATGCTTTTTGTTCCAATTCACGCAGGACCTGTCTTGAAGCAAACCATGTAGCTCCCATAGTAACACCGAATACAATTACAACCAGAATAAGTACCTCTGCTACCGGATACAACTTAAAACCATCCTCTAACCATTGTCCACCATACAATTCTACCTGGTAGTAATACACTCCAAGACTTACGATTACGTTTACAGGTACAATCACAAAGGAGCTACGTAACGACTGTAAAAACATCACCTTACGAATCATTGATATGGAGGCTCCCAACGCATAAAGCTTTCGCAATTCCTCAACCTTTTCCATATAATAGAAGGCAAAATAACAGAACAGAAACACCACCGCCGACAGCAAAGGTACAAATATATCTGCAAACAACGCAATCCGCGTATCATGATTCAACTCATCCCGCGAATTTCCTATACACTGTTTATCTTCTACCAGTTTTACCCCCGGCACCGCTTCTTCCACCGACTTTGCCACTGTTTCATACGCATCCAGCAAAACCACCGTAACCTCCCGTAGCGGTTCCTCCGATTCTTCAGCTACCGTCTCTACCTTAAGTCCCTGCAGTTCGTAAAGTATTTCCAGTTCTTCCTTTGAAAAGCTCACCCCCTCTTTTCTTACCGTATAAGTTGTCGCCTTTGCGTCGACTCTTCCATCCTGCATATAAACATCCTGTGCCATAACCAATTCCGACATCAGCCGAAACGCAAATACCGTAATAAGAATCATTCCTACTTGACGTCCTTTTAATCGTTTTCCTTCCAATCCTGAGTACCACCAAAGCGGATGCTTCACTTTAAGAACCTTCGGTTTCTTCAAACGAACCAAATTCTCCCCCGTGCTTACTGTCTCCTCTAATAACGTAATCGGTGTCTCCCTTAACAAATGATGCAGTGCCGGTAGCTGTAACAATACCAATGCCGCAACAATTCCAAGTGACACATACAGCAAGCAGGCCCACCCGATACCATCTATCGCCGCCGTGTTCGTAATCGTTAAAAGATTTTCCACGCTTTCCACCAACAGCACAAATAAAAAGCCAATCACTGTTCCGATTCCGCCGGAGCACAATATCCTTGCGGTCACCATGGCAGTAATCTGAAATTTATTAGCTCCCAACGTTCGGTAAACACCGATGATTTTCCTGTCATCCTGTAAAATCAGGTAGATGACTGCCATAAGACATACTCCCAAATATACCGTCACGCGTATCGCCCAGGAAAGCACCCACTCCCAATCATATTCCCTATGAAACACTTCCGGATAAGCAACACTAGAAATGGTTCCATACTTGTCGAACATTTGACGAAGTACATCTTCATGAGAAATAAAATCTTTGTAAATATTTTGTATAAAAACATCATAGCACCGTTCTTCCCCCCTCAGGTCACCGGTCAATGTATTAAAATCCTCTTCGTTCAAAAATGCATATTCGTCTGTAAACAGACAAACACCCTTTACCACTCCGGATACCACGGCATCCACCTGTTTTTCTTCTTCTCCCACCTTTACCGTTATCCGGAGCACTTCTCCCTGCTCCGGTTGACGCTTTCCGATTGCAACTGTATCCGTCAACACAATCTCCCCCGGTCCCGGTGGTTCTCCGTATAAATAGTTGAACTTCCAGGTGTCCGGTACATCGTAAGAAACCACAGACGCTACACCTGTAGGACCCGACAACACCTCAGCCACTTCCACCGGCTGCACCAAGGTGATTTCCTCATGTTGCTCTAAAAAAGTGATTCCCTCTGACGGACACTTACAGATTTTCGCAGAAAACCCATAGTTCTCACTTCTCGAATCATTTACAAGCTCCCATTCATTCGCATCTGCTCTCATCACTGCGCTAACCAGCATCGCCACAAAGGCTGCAATTCCAATAATCAAAAACATCTGCTTCTTTATGTTCTGGGTAAAGGTCCGCTTTATATATAAACGAATGTAATTCATCTTTTTCACTCCTATTCATGCTCATGAGAATGCCCGTCATGATGACTTTCTTTCTTGCGAAGCTGTTCTATAATAGTCTCGACATCTCCGTTAAAGAAACAGGAATGGTTCACTTTATCCTCGCTTACTTTCCACCAAATTCCAAGAAAACGCTCCACTTCCTGTTTCCCTTCTAAATGAACCCGTTCCGTCGGTAATACACCATCTTCATAACTTAGCTCATATAAAATGGTATACGGAATTGCTCCTTCCATGTCACGCTTCCCAAGCTCTACATAAAAAAGCTCACATTTTCCCTTATGGTCGCGTATTATTTGTCGTCTCTGTACCGCCTCATTCTCCTGGAGTGTGGAATAATATGCTTCCGAAACATACTTTTTTCTTTTTTCCACCACATCTTCATTATTCTCGTATGTAAATCCGTATTGCAATGAAAGATTCCTCTTTACTACAAAATACGGAATCCGGCTACAGCCGTACAAAACCGCCCCAATCGCTACAACAATTATTACGATCCGAAAGATTTTCCGAAGTCCTGCGTTTCCTTTTCGTTCCACTCGTTCCATCGTTTTTCTCCTTCTCATTTCGCAGGGAGCAAAAGCTCCCCACGAAAATAGTCCCTTACCTCAGATAGGTAACATAACTCCCCGCTCCATTGCACCAGCTCTCATCATAGCCACCGCAACTGCTGTGACAAATCTCGTGCCCGTGTAACACTCCAGGGTTACCCAGATTCAATCCACATAAGTCACACAATTCCGTACAACTGTACAAATTCTGGGTTGTTGTACATGTCTTTCTGTCCCATGGTAAGCCATATTTGTGTACAGATTTTCTGTAACCCACATAACTTCCCGTGCACTTATATACATAGTTGTGATAGCCGTTTGCTGCATTTGCCGGGCATCCCTTATTTGGCGAAGTTACTGCCAGTGCCGAAGCCGGAGCTGCCATCATTACCGTTGCTGCCAGTACCATTGCTACTGTAGCAATTTTCTGACCTAATTTTAATGTTCGCATTTCTTTACCTCCTTCAATTCAATTTTTTTGCTTTACAACATCCGAAAGAAGCAGTATACTATGCTCGAGCACTCCTTTACGGGTGTTTTGGGGTCGGCTTCCGGTCTCCCCTGCGCATAGTGTGACCGGAAGTCTTTTATATATCACAAACAGCCTGTCCGCACAAGGCAGGCAAGCTGTTGAAATATATCATTTTCCCTTTCCTTTTCCAAGTAACCATTCTAACCATTCGTCCCAAAAATCCATATATTCTTCACCTCCTGTTTCCTTTTTTTTACAAAATACATATTTTTCTTTTCAATAATAGTTTAACAGAGTAATATATGAAATTCAACAATAAGTCCGTGAGCGGTCGTTTAAGTCCGTGAACGGTCATTTTTTAGAATCAGCTTAACACAAAATTTCTCATCTCGCATCTCAAAGTTCAACTCACCCCCACATTCCTTCACCGCCTTTTTTATATTTTTTAATCCAAGACCATGATTTCTCTTATCTGCCTTTTCCGTCTCCAAAAGGGTTTCTTTTTCCAAACTTTTCTTTGCAAGGCTGTTACATATCTCAATTTGAAAGAACCATTCTCCCTGTATGAAATCAATTTCCAGCTTTTTTTGCCGTCTTCCGACCCGCTCCAATTCTTCAATTGCATTTTTTAAAAGATTGGAATAAATCGTGCATAATGTAACGTTATCAATCTTCAACGGTTCATTTACCTGACCGGTTACCTTTACCTCTACCAATTCATCCACTTGTGAAAGATAGTAATTCGTAATCGCATCTAATACTTGATTTCCGGTCGCATAACACTTTTTCTGAATTTGTAACAGCTGCTCCTGCATTTCTTCTAAATAACTCGCTAGTTCATCTGTATTTTGTTGTTTCACAAAATGATTCAGGCAAAGTAAATGGTTAGACATATCATGACGATATTTTCTGGTATCCTCTTCTTTTTCCAGCAAAGATTCATAATAGCTCTTTTGCATTTCTTTTAACACGGTCTCATTATATAACATTTCTTCCATCTTTGTATTCACTTTTCTTATATGAACAACAAAAACACCAAGCACTCCGATGGATGCATATGTAACTGCAACCAAAATAACAGATAATGCAGAAAAACTTCTGCTTGGCACAAATTGAATTGCCACATTAAGCCCTGATGCCGTAATAAGCATTCCGACAATCATAATTACCACTAATACATATATCTTCGTACTGCTTAAATCAAGGGAACTTTTCATGCCGTGTCTCTTTCGCCATATAAGCATTCCGCCTAGAATCATAATAGTAACTATACTCGCAAGCATACTATCGTAATCATTCAGATTTCTTTGAAAAACACCATACACTTCAAGTAATCTAACCGGCACTGAGATGACTTTTGTAAGAACACTTATTGTTAAAAAAAGAATCAAAAGCTCTGTTCCTCTTTGCTTCCAGCTTTCCTGCATCATAATTAACATTGCAACCAGTGTACCTATATATGCATATATACATTTTGCATGGTCTGAAAAACCAGGAGCGATAAAAAGAAAAACACCGGTCAAAGCAGCTCCAATAACTGCAACAGCCCATGCTCTTCTAATTTTTTTTGAGAACATCAGCCGATACAATAGTGCATATCTTATTACCTCTAAAACATAAAGAACTATATGCAACATCCTTTACCCCCAAAACATTTTCCGATATTTTAAATCAAACTCAATAAACTTTTGCTCAAATTCTTTTCGTCTTCTTCTGGAAACCTGAAACAGTTCCTCTTTCACTCTGATTTTTCCTTTTTCCTCCTGTTGTACCCACTGTAAATTGACAATTACTTCCCGATTAATTCGAACAAATAACTTTGTTTCTAACTTACCTTCCAGTTCATCCAAAGAACATTTTCTTCTATATTTTTTCTCTCCGATATAAAATTCCGCATAGCTGTCATACGCCCTTATGTATGCAATCTTTTCCTCCGGAAGCTCGTATTTATTGCGTCCTGCATATACCTCTATGCTTTTTGTAAAGAAAATACCTTCTACCGCTGCTTCCAGCGCTTCCTTAACCTCATCCCTGACAAACGGTTTTGTTACAAAACGAAGCGCCCGAATCTGAAATGCCTCTTTAAAACGCTCTACCATTCCCGTTGCCATTACTATTTTACACCCCGGATTTTTCTCTTTTATTTGCTTTCCAAGCTCGATACCGTCCATTTGCGGCATTTCTATATCCAAAAAGACAACTTGAAACTGTTCTATCTGCTCCAATAACTCATGTCCGTCAGAAAATGCACAAATCTCATTGTTTAACCCAATTTCATCACATATACCGCAAAGCATCTTTTGCAATTCACACAAAACCTCAGGCTGATCATCACAAATCCCAAGAAGTACCTGTTCCATACCTACCTCCGTGCTGCATATTCTAGAAACCCCACTTACCATTATAATTATTAAACCTTATAAAAGCAAGGAAAAGTAGAAAAAAACAGACTAGATTCATGGCGGTTACAACATGAATCTAGTACATCGTTCAAAAATTAGCCAGACCAATAACGCAGTATTAATTTTCATTCTGCAAAGAAGAAAATCGACGGCGTAGCGGTGGCTACGTCTAGATTTTCCGATACGCATTCGTTTCCACACAATTTATATTATAGTGTTCTTCCGGCCACCGTTTTCTCCCCGTTTAATACTGCCTGCACCAGCTTATCCCCATAGTAACAAAGCTTCAGTGAAAAGAACGGTGCTTCCTCCTCCAAAAGCCGTAAGAATATCTTGTCTCCTTCCCACAAGTTTAATTCTTCGATGCGGTCTTTTTTCACCCATTCCAAATCACCTTCGTTACAATCGGCAAGTTCTCTGTCTTCCACCGTAGCCGTAAACAGACACATATATTCCCAATCGTCCCAGTGAACGTCTTCATCGGTTACATTTGCCACTTTGTCTGTATCACCCTTCCAAAGCTTTTCCGAAAACTCCTCCGCCGTCCGGGCTTTCCCCGACTCCTTAAAGCAAAACGTCACAATTCCCCGAAAGCGAAGATTCTGAAGCGTCAATCCGGTTTCTTCCATTGCCTCCCTGCGAATACACTCCTCCGGGCTCTCCCCTTCCTCAAAATGTCCTCCGATACCGATCCATTTATCTTTATTGACATCGTTTCCTTTTTTCACCCGATGTAACATTAAATAAGCATCTTCCCTCTCTGCGTAACACAGGGTTGTCAAACGCGGGACTGTATGTTCATTTGCCATATTTCTACCGCCTTTCGTACCACTCGTTTTCATTTTATCAAGCCGATTTCCGCAAATCAGTTTTACTCTTTTTCAGTATAACATTTTCCTTAAAAAAGTACAGAACAAGCATCTCACTTGTCCTGTACTTCTATTTATGCAGGCATTACTTTTTACTTCACTACAACCTTCTTGTAATTTTTCTTACCGCGACGTACAATGAGCCCATCGCCGAAATCCTCTGCCGTAAACTCCTTTTTGATGTCCGTAATCTTCTCATCGTTTACGGTCACACCACCCTGCTCGATGGCGCGTCTTGCCTCGGAACGGCTTGGATTCAAGCCTGCCTTTACAAGTATACCGATTAAGTCAATCTTACCGTCGGTAAAATCCGCTGCGGTAAGCTCTGCCGTCGGCATATTCTCAAGGCTGCCGCCGCCTGCAAACAATGCTCTTGCACTCTCCTGCGCCTTGGCTGCCTCTTCCTCACCGTGAACCAGCTTCGTAAGCTCGAATGCAAGAATTTCCTTTGCGGTATTAAGCTGACTGCCTTCCCAGCTTTCCATCTTCTCGATTTCCTCCAGCGGAAGGAAGGTAAGCATCTTGATACACTTCAATACATCCGCATCCGCCACATTTCTCCAGTACTGGTAAAACTCGAACGGAGAGGTCTTCTCCGGATCCAGCCATACCGCACCCTTCTGGGTCTTACCCATCTTCTTGCCCTCAGAGTTAAGTAACAGGGTAATCGTCATCGCGTAGGCATCCTTCCCCAGCTTTCTGCGGATAAGCTCCGTACCGCCAAGCATGTTGGACCACTGGTCATCACCGCCGAACTGCATATTACAGCCGTATTTCTGGTACAAGGCAAGGAAATCGTAGCTCTGCATAATCATGTAGTTAAATTCAAGGAAGCTCAGTCCCTTTTCCATACGCTGCTTGTAGCATTCCGCGGTCAGCATACGGTTTACGGAAAAATGCGGTCCGATGTCACGAAGCACCTCTACATAGTTCAAATCCAGTAACCAGTCCGCATTGTTCACAAGAAGTGCCTTGCCGTCGGAAAAGTCCACGAAACGGCTCATCTGCTTTTTGAAGCACTCTACGTTGTGTGCAATCGTTTCCTTTGTCATCATCTGGCGCATATCGGTTCTTCCGGACGGGTCACCGATCATTGCGGTGCCGCCGCCGATTAACGCAATCGGCTTATTGCCTGCCATCTGTAAACGCTTCATTAAACAAAGTGCCATAAAATGTCCCACATGCAGACTGTCTGCGGTCGGGTCAAACCCGATGTAAAAGGTTGCCTTTCCGTTGTTAATCAGCTCCTTAATCTCTTCTTCGTCGGTCAGCTGTGCCAGTAAGCCTCTGGCCTTCAGTTCGTCATAAATTGTCATTGCTTTTCCTCCTTTTGTCTTTATACAATACGAAACCCCCGCCCTTTATGCAAAGGACGAGGGTATATACTCTCGTGTTACCACCTTTATTCACACCCGGCTCACACCGGCTGCCTCACTAAGTACAAAGAACCTGTAAACAGCATTCTCTTATACTCTTGCACGATAACGTGTGCGGGGAACGAAATCCCACTGCCCGTCGCAGCCTACTTGCATCTGCTTTTGGTGCGAAGCTCCAAGACGTATTCATCACAAGCTTCCCCTGCGCCTCTCATCTGCCGGCTGCTTTCTGTAGGTTTCCCTTATGACTACTTCTTCTTTTCATTGCTTATGAGCCGATTATAACGAGTCCGAAACGGTTTGTCAAGCAAAAACTTTGAATTGCTGCACATTTCTCCTTTATACCTCCTGAAACACTACCGTCACCGCTATCTCCCCATTCCTTACCTCCGCAAAAACTTCTCCACCCATTTTTCTCATAAGACTGCGACAAATATACAGTCCGAGACCGCTGCCCTTTCTGCTTCCCACATTTGACCCCCGCCAGAAGCTTTCAAAAATATGCGGCAGCTCCGTTTCCGTAAGTGTACACCCGAAATTCTTAACCGCAATGAGGATGCAACCATCCTCCTCCGAAACCTTTATCTCAATTCTCTGCCCGTCACCGTACTTTATGGCGTTTTCCATCAAATTTTGCAACACCTCCACCGCACGGTCCTTATCCCCCTTAAGCAGACAGTCGAAATACGATTCTACAACAAATTCCGTCTGAATCAACTTTAACTTTTCCCTGTAATACTCCGTAATTTCTCCCATCAGCTCCGATAAATAAAACTCATCCATATTCACTTCGAAATTTAAAAAGTCCTCATTGGAGGCTTTGATAATTTCCGATACAAAAGCCTCGATTTCATCCGCTTTCGCATTGATATTCTCTGCAATCCCAGTCTGCCTTTCCGGCTCGGAATACAAGCCCTTCGACAATGCCTTTGCATAGAGCTTAATTGCTGAAAGCGGTGTCTTAATATCGTGGGAAAGAGATAATAATAACGTCTTCTTCTCCTTCTGTAACGACAGCTCCCGCTCTTTTTGCTGCTCCATATTTTCGCGCAGCAGATTTACTCCCCATACAAACCGTCCGAAAAAACGATTTTTACTTTCCTTGAGCGGAACCGTCAGATTTCCCTTAGACAGCTCATACGGAATACGCTCCATTTTGGTAAACGGACATAACACATTTTGTCTCACGTAAAAGAGCACAAAAATAACAACTGTTGCCATTACGCCCAGTACCCCGTTTATCAGAAACAGCAGCTCTGTCCTGTCCCCAATCTCCTTTGACACATATTCAAACCGATACCTTACACCGTCTATTTCGCGAATCTCATAGTCGCTGTTTCCTTCATAAAAGGCTGCTCCTTCTCCGTTTTCCTTCACCACGGCCGTAACATATGTGCAGCCGGAAATATCTATCTCCTCTGTAAAATCAGGTGTCTCTCCTGCATCTGTCCTGCCCGTAGAATTTTCTTCTCCAGTATTGTTTTTCCTGCCGCTCTCCTCCATCTGCCTGACAAGTCGGCTGATTTCCACGCGGTACGGTCTGCCGGTTTCTTTTTTTAATCCAAATAAAGCAACTACATTTGCAAAAACAAATACGAGAATCATTCCGAGCAGCACCATGACACAAACTCTGTCAAACCTTTTCATATAAACTTATACCCCACTCCCCAAACTGTCTGTATTCTTACCGGATGCTTCGGGTTCTCTTCTATTTTCTCCCTGAGCCACTTGATATGTACTGTCAGGGTTTGCTGCTCCGACAGACTGTCACTGCCCCAGATTTCATGAAACAGCCAGTCCTTGTTTAACACCTTTCCCTGATTTTCCAAAAGACAGAGCAGCAATTCATATTCTTTTACCGTCATGGAAATTTCCTTTTCCCCTTTATACACCGTATGGCTCACCTTATTCAAACGCAAATTTCCGGAGCTCACCTCATCCTGCCCGTAACGGCGTTTAAAAATTCCTGCAATCTTAGCTAACATAATGTCGATATCATAAGGCTTCTCAATATAATCGTCCGCCCCCGCAAGAAGTCCCGTCAGCTTATCATCCTTCTCTGTTTTTGCACTGACAATCAGAATCGGAGTGTTACTCTGCTCTCTGATTTTTTTGCACACCGAAAAACCATCCAGCCCCGGAAGCAATACATCCAGCACAAGAAGCCTTGCGCCGTACCGCTCGTACAGCTGCAAGGCTTTTTCTCCGCTCTCCGCTACAGATACCGTATAATTTTCCGCACGCAGAAAATCACACAAAATGCCTGACAGCTCTTTATTGTCTTCCACAATCAAAATGTCCATCCCATGCTTCCTCTTACCAGCCCATTTCCATAAGCCAGTTATTTAACATTCGCTCCCGTTCCCGGAGCTTTGCATTGTCCGTAAGTCTGTCTAAATTATATTCCCCTTTGATGTTTCCGTCAACTATATAAAGTACCCTCGTGCATCTCGCCGCAACCTTCACATCATGCGTCACCATCATAATTGTCGTTCCCTCTTCATTCAGCTTTCGCAGCTCCTCCATCACCTCATCGGAGGAGGTACGGTTCAGTGCCCCCGTCGGCTCATCGGCAAAAATCATCTTCGGCTTATTTATCATACTTCGACAAATACAGGCACGCTGCAGCTGACCGCCGGACACCTCATTGATATCATTTTCCCCGACATCGATAATGCCGAGCTTTCTCATCAGCTCCTGTCCGCGCTTTACGGTTTCCTTCCGGCTCTCTTTTCGCTTTTCCGACTGACATGCCGGCAGAATAATATTGTCCTGTATCGTTAGATTTTTTAACATATACATCTGCTGAAAGATAAAGCCCATCTCATCAAGGCGAAGCTTTGCAAGCTGCTTTTCGTTAAGCTCTGCCATATTTTTTCCGTCAAACAGCACCTCGCCCGCCGTCATCCGGTCCATTCCGGACACCGTATAAAGCAGCGTCGATTTACCGGAACCGGACGGTCCCATAACAGCTACCATTTCCCCTTCCGAAACCGTAAAATTCACATTTTTTAATACGTTATTCTGCCTTTTGTTTACAATGTATGTTTTACAAAGATTCTTTACCTCTAATACCGTTTTCATGTTCAATCCCTCACCTTTCTCTATTCAATATTTGCCGTGTCGGAAGGCTTAATTTTTCTTGTATACAATGCCGTAAGGAACGCCGCTGCCACCGTAGCCGCAAGCACCACTGCGGGGAATATGCCGTACACCTCCACCTGTTTTATCCGGTAATCTACCGCAAGCTCCATACCCATCATTTTAAAAACCGGGTCAATGCAAAGTCTGAGCAACGGTCTTAAACAAAGCTCCGCAAAAAGAGTTGCCACGACTCCGACATTTACAAATCGTACCGTATGATATACATAGATATGACTGTTTTTGAAGCCTACCGCCTTTAAAAGTGCGATTTCACCCGTTTCCTTCGCTACAAAGGAGCGTTCCATCAAAACAGTGACAAGCGCCACGAGAATGACCGTCATTCCGGTTACGAGCAGCTTCACACTGTTTAGGGCATCCGCAACTCCAACATTTTTTTCCACAAATTCGGATGCGGTTAATAGAACGTCAGCCTTCGGATACAGCGCCTTTATTTTCTCAATCCGGTGTGCTATCTCTTTTTCATCCGGATTGTCCGTAAACTCTATCTGTACATCCCACACGCCGCTTGCCTGCACAAAATTAATATCGGTATCCGAATGAAAACGAATCATGTCTCCCTGCATATTCATCGCCTGAAAGAACGCGGTAATCAAAAACTCTCTTTCCCCGTCAATCAGTTCAATTTTAACGGTATCACCGAGTTCTGCTCCGAGTTTTTCGGCTGCAATCCTTGTAATCGCAATTTCACTTTCATTCTGCGGTGCGGTACCCTTTGTATACTCATATTGCTCCATTGTTGTATTCACACCGTAGAAGGCTGAAATCTTTGCTGTCCTTTCTCCGAAGGTTACCTTTGGCTGAAGCAGGATTTCTACCTTACATTCCGTCGGCATTCCGTTATCACTCAGGGTCTGCTCTAACTTTCCAAGATACTCCTCCACATTTTTTCTACCGTCCGTTCCGATAAAATTCATCATATTACCGGTCTCCAGAAAAAAAACATCGCTTTCGCTGATTCCGAACGTTTTTACAAGAGTACCGCTTTTTAGTGTCGAAACAGTGGCCGAAAGTACAAGAAGCAATGACAGGCAAAGCGTAAAGGTCAATGTAACAATTCCGTAACGCTTCGGACTGCTGACAATATCGTTCCATGCGAGAAACGATATCGAACCGAGCCTGCTTTTTCCGAGACTCATCGTACTCCTTTTCCGGAATCGTTCTCCGGTCTGACCGTTACGCACAGCATCCACCGGTGTGAACCGTTTTATTTTCGCCGTACAGCCGAAACAGAACAATACTACTACCGCCACAACAACCACAGCACACAAAATATTTACGAAACCTTCTTTCTCCCCACCCATGATTACCGATTTTGAAACAGCCTTTAACAGCATTTTCCCAAACGGATAGCTTAACACCAGACCGAAGGCAGCACCGATGACAGCTAAAAAAGCATATTTTGTAAGATATAGCATCCGGATCCGCAGCTTGCCTATTCCGATTGCCTTCATTACACCGATTTCCCTGAATTCCTCGGATAATGTAAAGGAAATCGTAAACCGGAGCACAACAAAGGAAATCAGAATCAGCATGATACTTGCCACCAGAAGAATCCCCGCAATAATCATGTCAAAAACATAAAAGAACTTCATTTTCCCCCGGTTCATGATAGTAATGGTGTTTTCACTGAAGGCTTCCGCTTCCTCCATACAGACCTCCTCATTCTCCGTATCCAGATAACACAGCACACCGCCGTATTTTGCCGTGATATCATCGCTTAAGTAAAACTGTTCAAAATCTTCGGGACTTATAATGTATCTCGTCATGGCTGCCACGTCCATTCCGAAAACCGCATCCTTAATTCCTCCCGCTAACGTAAAGTCCATTTCAACGTCATCCACAGAAATATGTATGATATCCCCGATTTTCAAGCCACTCTTTCTGAACGAAGCATCCGTCATATAAACGTTTCCGCTTTTCACTTCCTTAAGCGGTGAATTATCTTCGAGAAAATAATTCATTGTACTGTTTTCCAATGAATGAAGCATTATGGTACTCGACATAAAATCAAGCTTCACACCGTCCTTCGTAACATTCGCATTGCTTAAATAGAGCACTTCCTCCGTTCCGTAAGAGGCTACTGATTTCATCTCACGTAATGCTCTTTTTACATCGGCATTTCCTGACTTATTCATGGTTGCTATTAAGATATCCGGCACATTTGCCAGTTCAAAATAATGGTCCAGTGCAGTCGTGACACTGATGATATTGTTCACGCTGCTGGAAACAAACAGAGATGCCAATGTGATAAATAACAACAAAATCACATTCATTGTCCGCTTTCGTTTCAAATCCCTTTTTAAAATTCGCAGGTACATCTTTACTACCCCTTTCCTTGTTCTTGATTACAGCATATCTGATAAATTATTAAAAAATCCTTAAAAAAAGGGCCGCCGCATTAATTTCATGCAACGACCCCTATAAATACTTTATCAATTCGTTATACACGGCTTTTTCACTTAACGGTTTCAACAGACATCCGTTCATACCCGCCGAAAAAATTGCACTGCATTCCTCCTCACAGGCATCGGCGGTAACTGCCACAATCGGAATCGTTACCGCATCTGTGCGATCCATGCCGCGAATTACCTTAGTTGCTTCCAGACCGCCCATTTCGGGCATCATAATATCCATAAGGATTGCTGCATATTCTCCTTCCTCCGAACTTGAAAACAGCTCTACAGCCTCCGCACCGTTTATCGCTGTAGTAACGGTAAATCCCACATTTTCAAGCAAATACGCAGCAATTTTCAAATTAATCGGCACATCCTCTATCATGAGAATCTTCTTACCGGTTAATACCTCCTTCACAGAAATACCTTCTTCCCTTTACATAAAATACCATATATATTGTATCAATATGTAAAAGAAAAAGCAATAGCAAATTTATGATTTCTAAACTAATCATTAAAAATCTCCAGCACCTCGCTGCTCTCTTTTACAAAGGCAATGTACCGGTCGATATCGGCGTGTACGTTTATCGTCTGTTTTCCCTGATAAACCTTTTTATCAATCACACTGACCCAGCTTCCCTCCGGGAGGTAAACCTCACGTTCCGTCTGTCCCCTCCTCATAATAGGCGCAAATAAAATATCCTCGCCGAACATGTACTGGTCTTCTAACGTATAACATACTTCATCCGTATAATAATCATAAAACATCGGACGCATAATCGGTGAACCGGTTTTGCTTGCCACATCCATATATTTCATAATATACGGCCTAAGTTTTTCTCTGGTTTCGATTAGTTTCTTAATGATTTCATAGTTTTTCTCGCCGAAACACCAGATTTCGTTCGGTCCGCCGCTTCGCTCAATGATGCCCGGATTCGGCTCAGGCTGATCTGCAGTCCTCTTTCTGGCTCCGTGCAGACGCATAATCGGAGAAAACAATCCAAACTGAAACCATCGGACAATAAGCTCTCTGAACTCTTCGCTTTCTGTATCTCCGGACAAAAAACCACCGATATCGCTGTTCCACCACGGGATTCCGCACATTCCCATAGAAAGGCCGCTGGTGACGCTCTGCCGCAGCGCATTCCAGTCCGACATAATATCGCCGTTCCAAACCGCCGCACCGTATTTCTGACTGCCCGGATATGCCGCACGGGTCAATGAAATAATTTCGGTTTCCCCGGCCTCCCGCAAGCCCTCGTACAGCATCTTCACATAGTAATACGGATAGAGCATTGCTGTCTGTGCTCCGTTTCCCAGATAAAAATGAAGATGTCCGAACTGCTGCGGATGCACCTCAGGCTCCGCTTCATCCAGCCAGAAATTACGGATTCCGTTATTGTAATAGTTCTCCTTTATTTTTCCCCATACAAACCTTCTTGTTTCCGGATTCATGGTATCAATAAAGGTCTGCTGACCGTAAAAGGAAAAGGTGCCGTACTGTCCGTTTTCTGTGCGAACCAGCATGTTCTTCTCGTTCATTTCTTCATAATTTTCGCTGTTCGGGTTAATGGTCGGCCAGATAGATACAATCGGCTTGATATTCATTTCTTCCAGCTCCCTGCACATTGCGGCAGAGTCCGGCCAATACTTTTTATCAAACTTCCATTCTCCCTGCTCCGTCCAATGAAAGTAATCAATCACAATCGCAGCAATCGGGATACCTCTGCGCTTATACTCTCTGGCTACCCGAAGTAATTCTTCCTGGCTTTCATACCGGAGCTTACACTGCCAGAAGCCCGATGCCCATTTAGGAAACTGCGGTGCATATCCGGTCAAATCCGCATAAATCTTCATCACATCCGCCGGTTTATCTCCCACAAATACCAGATAATCCGCCTGATAGGTACTGTCGCTGCACCACATGGTATGGTTTCTCGTTGTCTCGCATCTGCCCGGAGACGGATTGTTCCAGAAAAAGCCGTATCCAAGAGAAGAATATAAAAACGGAATCGTTGATTTTGTATTATAATGAAGCAGATTACAGGTGCTGCCCTTTCGGTCGAACGCATCCTCCGTTTCCTGTCCGAGTCCGTAAAAATGCTCTCCTTCATTTGCTTCAAAAATTACCTTCGTCGCATAATGGTCACCTTCCGTATGGATATACTTGTTTGTATAATCCCCTTCAAACTTTGTCTTTAAAATCAATTTGTCCTTTCTGTAAAAGCACACAATCCCGCCGTACCACGGAAAACCCGCTTCGATAGTTGCTTTCACATCACCGTTTGTAATAGAAGCAAAGGAAGCATCCCCCTCTACCTTACAGTCCGCTTCGCTTACCGGAGGAAGTAATGTCCAGCTTTCGTCCGACACCGTCGAATTTCTTGTGGCACGACACCGTAAACAATTCTCTCCGTAGCCTTCAATCACAATCAACTCATCTCTTCTTTGAAAGGTAAGTTTATTCTTTTCTAACACTATTTTACCCATATCCTTCTCCTTGTCCGTTCTGAAATTCGATTTAAGAATCCGCTTTGCAACGTTCTTTGTAAATATTTTACCATAATCCCCTTCCTACAGCTTTATCTATCTTTGCAAAAACTAACACTATATTGACATTACGTAAAAAACATGATACTGTTTATTTGTCACACCTACGCACTCTTACATGACTGATTTATGGTCAGATAACATATACAAAACCGATGTAAGGAGATTCTGCCATGCTGTCAAAAAGCCACGAGCTCTATGAAACCATTTCCCATAAAACCGCCTCTGCGCCCTATTCCCTTCATTACACGGAAGTGCCCCACGATGCAGAGCCTGCACTATATTTGCATTGGCACAATGAGATGGAATTCTTATTGCTTTTGGAGGGAGAACTCCTGTTTCATGTGGAGGACAAGTCCTATACCCTGCATTCCGGAGACGGCATCTTCATTCCGCCGGGAGTCTTACACTATGCAAACAACAACGGTGCCGCTCCGATTTCTTTCCGGGCTTTTGTACTTTCCCCCGACTTTATTTTTTCCTCTTTTGATACCTATGCCTATCATACCTATATTCTCCCGATTATGCACAATAATCTTTCCTATGCTTTGGTACTGCACAGCTCGGTTGACTGGCAGGAACGCATGCTTCACTGTTTACAGCAGATTTTTTCTCAGGAAACAACAAGTGAACTCTATATCCGCGGCATTTCACTTTTAATCTGGAATGAGCTATATCAACATCATATTTCAAAAATCGGAAGCGAACCGACGCTCCATACGCTTGCGGACCAGCTTTCCGGTGCTGTTTCCTATCTGCAGGCCAACTATGACAAGCCTCTTTCTTTAAGCGGGCTCGCCGCTCTTGTACATTTAAGTGAAGCACAGTTCTGCCGTTCCTTCAAACACCTGACCGGCATGACACCGTTCCGCTATCTGATACGCTATCGTATCCTGCAAAGCTGTACAAAACTTTACCGCACGGATAAGAAAATAACCGACATTGCTCTTTCCTGCGGATTTAACAATATCAGCTATTATAATCGTACCTTTCTTCAAATTATGAATATGACCCCGTCGGAGTACCGAAGAAGCAGAACCCGGTAATTATCACTCTGTGTCATCCGTAGAGCTTCATGCATATGCTCACGGGATTTGTTTCCCAAATTTACACATGGAAACTTATCATTCTTTATGGTATACTATTCGGTGATTTCATTTTCAGAATCCCATTGCAATGACAATTTGCCCACAAACCAGAATTTCAGGAGGTATCTACTATGGCATGGTATGACGAAGCCGTATTTTATCATATATATCCGTTAGGGCTCACCGGAGCTCCGAAGCAAAACCCGTACAGCACACCGGAGCATCGCTTAAACACCTTGCTTCCGTGGATTTCCCACATCAGGGAAATCGGCTGTAACGCAATTTATATCGGCCCTCTGTTTGAATCCGTAGGGCACGGCTACGAAACGACAGACTACAGGAAGCTGGATAGTCGTCTCGGCACCAATGAAGACCTGACAAGCTTTGTAAAGGAGTGCCACGCGCAGGATATCAAAGTTATTTTAGACGGTGTATTTAACCACACCGGCAGAGATTTCTTCGCTTTTCAGGACGTGAAAAGGAATCGTGAAAATTCTCCGTATAAGGACTGGTACTGCAACATGAATTTTTGGGGAAATAATGAATATAACGACGGTTTTTCCTACGAAAACTGGGGCGGCTACAATCTTCTTGTAAAATTAAATCAAAACAACCCGGCGGTAAGGGATTATTTTTGTGATGTCATCCGTTTCTGGGTATCCGAATTCGATATTGACGGCATCCGCTTAGATGCTGCGGATGTACTGAGCTTTGAATACATGCAGACTCTCCGTCATGTAGCAAATGAAGTAAAGCCGGATTTCTGGCTGATGGGCGAGGTTATCCACGGAGATTATACCCGCTGGGTAAATGAAGGCATCCTTCACTCCGTCACAAACTACCATCTGCACAAAGCACTTTATTCCGGTCACAACGACCACAACTATTTTGAAATTGCACATACCGTAAAACGCCTTTATGAAATGGGCGGTAACCGTACAGAGGGCTTAAAGCTATACAATTTCGTAGATAACCACGATGTCGAGCGTATTTACACAAAGCTGATAAATAAGGCACACTTTACCCCGGTGCATATTTTACTCTATACCTTACCGGGGATTCCGTCCGTCTATTACGGTTCGGAATTCGGCATTGAGGGCAGAAAAGAGAAGTTCTCGGACGATTCCCTGCGCCCTGCACTGTCTCTTTCCGACTTTGCGGATGCACTACAGAACAATCCGTATACCCGATTAATTGCAGCCCTTGGACATATCCGTCAATCCAGTCCGGCACTTTCCTACGGTGACTACAAAGAACTGCTCCTCACCAATCGTCAGTATGCCTTTGCAAGAAACCATAACGGCACTACCGTTCTCGTTACCGTAAACAACGACGACAGCGACTATGTTATGACTCTTCCGTGCGGAAATGCCGGAGAATACAAGGGTGCTCTGTACGGAGAAAGGGTATCGGTGACTGACGGACATATCACGGTAAATGTGAAATCTAATAACGGAGAGCTTTGGCTGCCGATACAGGGAGACGTATACAACAACACACCATGATTCACATTTTATTTTCCGCTACAATCGCATAGTCACTCGCATACATTGCCTTTAAGCTTTCCACCGAATTATACTGTTCTCCGATGCAAAACTCCTTAGACCATGCCATGTAGTACGCCCAAGGCGTATGGGACTCCTCAAGCATTTTCACATCCGGCAGATAGATATCCACGGAAATCACATCCACATACTCATCTCCCGGATATCCCTCCCTCAGACGACAGTTCCAGACCCAGAGCAGATTGTTAATCTTATGTACCCTTGTGTAATAGTCGTACATTATAACACCGGAACATCTGCCTCTTCAAACTTCTTTAACTCCTTTGCAATAACATCCATATCGTGATAGAATGCCTCCCGCTCCGCAGTCCCTTCTATCAAAATACGTTATGATAACCGCTTCATCATTTCCATACACATTCTGCCGTTGTGGTACGGACACTTCCAGGGATGTACCAAAGGTGCGGTTACATCCGCAGCTCCGTGATACGGAATGGTTTCATACCATTCTCCGCTCTTTTTATCGATGACGTAGTCCTGAATAAACTTCCAGACATCCTCTGCCGCTTTGAGATACTTCGTCTCCTGCGGGTTTCTCCGGTACGCATTATAAAACCCTACTACCGCTTCAGCCTGTACCCACCAAATCTTCTGGCGGTCAACCTTCCCGCCTTCCCGCTCGTTATTCACCGCACGGCATTCTTCATCAATCGCGTTGCGATACACGGTCTCCGCCAGTCCATCAATTACCGGCTTCATCTCATTTTGCAGTTCCGCATCCTGCAATACCTCACAGGCACGGTCAATGAGCCATGATGTCTCGATATCATGTCCGTAGGACTCCAAATCAATCAGGGTACGATACTCATGGTCAAAGAAAACCTCGCAAATCTGCTTGTCCGGGTTGTATATTTTCTCTTTAAACAGGTGAAGAATTGATCGGATGGAAGCTCCCACTTCGGAAAATCCGTCCACGCGGTAAAGCTCGGAATAAGCCTCCAGAACATGTAACAACGTATTCATCGTCCGTTCTGCCATAACACCGTTTTCGGAAAGCTTCTCATTGGAGGTTGGGGAAAAATCCCTGTTAAATGCCTCCAGATATCCGCCTTCATCCCTGCATTTCGTTTCAATCATGCGATATAGTATATACGCAAAGCTTAATGCCTCTTTCTTACCGCTTGCTTCATAATATGCCGACAATGCGTAAATCGCAAAAGCCTGATTGTACGTGTGCTTCATATCTTCACAAGGCGTACCGTCACAATTTACAGACCAGTATACACCGCCATACCTGCTGTCAAAACAATGCTCTGCAAAAAAGCGATATGCATGGTCTGCCATTTCCAACAGCTCCGGCGTTTTTAACATCCGGTGCGCAGTAGAGTAAAACCATAAAATTCTATTATTGAGAATCACTCCTTTTACCGCATCCGGTTCCGGCGTCCCGTCTCCGCACACATATCCGCAGAATCCTCCGTTTTCCGTATCCTTCAATTTATTCCAGAACGGAATTATGCTGTTCTCAAGATGTTTCCTAAATTCCTCCGCTTTCATTATCAGGCTCTCCTTTCCGCAATTCCTTTAAGTCTCTATCATAACCCATTTTACTGTATTTTTCTATGATAATGTCAGTAATAAATTGTACAAACCTATTATCACCTTTGCATGGGAACAAAAAGAAGGCCGCTGCATTTCTGCAACAGCCCTCTTAGTAGCCCTCCTATACCGTTTAGTCCCACGTTGTTGTATTCCCGCTAAATTCACTCGTACTCTTTTCTTCGCGTGAAAGAAATGCTTTTTCGTACAACGGGTCAGGTCTTTTACGGTCTGTATTAACCTCCGGAGTCAGCTCCTTAAAATCAACCTTAGGAGCAAAATCATCATAGTTTGTCTTCATAAGAACACTCCTTTCAAATTTCTTTTCTAAAAAAACAAAGGCAAAATATCTCTCATGCAAATTTCACGAAAGACATCTTTGCCTTTGTATTATTGTTCCGTTACATTATTCCTATTCTATACAATACCCTGAGCCGTCATAGCATCCGCAACCTTTTCGAAGCCGGCAATATTTGCACCTACGACATAATTACCGTCAAAACCGTACTTTTTCGCTGCTGCATCAATGTTATGGAACAAATTCACCATAATCTCCTTTAACTTTGCATCCACCTGCTCAAACGTCCAGCTTAATCTCTCGCTGTTCTGAGACATTTCAAGTGCAGAGGTAGCAACACCGCCTGCATTTGCAGCCTTACCAGGAATGAAGTATACTCCTTTTTCCTGAAGATATTCTGTAGCATCTGCCGTAGTCGGCATGTTTGCACCTTCCGCAACCGCAATTACGCCGTTTGCCACAAGCTTCTTTGCATCCTCAAGGTTAAGCTCATTCTGGGTAGCGCAAGGAAGTGCAATATCCGCCTTTACTCCCCAGACACCCTTTCCTTCATGATACTCGGAATTCGGTCTGTATTTCTTATATTCCGTAAGTCTCTGGCGCTTTACTTCCTTAATTTCCTTTAATGCAGCCACATCAATACCCTCCGGGTCATATACCCAGCCGTTGGAATCGGAAGCGGTGACAACCTTCGCACCAAGCTGTCCGGCTTTCTCGATAGCATAGATAGCTACATTACCGGAACCGGATACGATAACTGTCTTTCCCTGCAACGACTGTCCGTTGCACTTTAACATTTCCTCGGTAATATAAAGCAGACCGTAACCGGTTGCCTCAGTTCTGGCATAAGAACCACCATAAGAAATTGCCTTACCTGTCAGCACACCCTCAAATAAATTGCGAATTCTCTTATACTGACCGTACATATAACCGATTTCTCTTGCTCCTGTACCGATATCACCTGCCGGAACGTCGGTATCGGCACCGATATATTTGCAAAGCTCCGTCATAAAGCTCTGGCAGAATGCCATAATCTCGCGGTCGGATTTTCCTTTCGGGTCAAAGTCAGAACCACCCTTTCCACCGCCGATAGAGAGGCCGGTCAGAGAGTTCTTGAAAATCTGCTCAAAGCCAAGGAACTTGATAATACCTAAGTTTACCGACGGATGAAGTCTTAACCCGCCCTTATACGGACCGATTGCACTGTTAAACTGTACACGATAACCGGTGTTAACATGTACCTGACCCTTATCATCAATCCACGGTACTCTGAACTTAATCTGCCGCTCCGGATTCACAAGACGCTCTAAAAGTGCATCGCGTCTGTAGGCTTCTTCGTTTGCCTCTACTACCACACGTAAAGACTCAAGCACTTCCTTCACTGCCTGATGAAACTCCGGCTCTGACGGATTTTCTTTCACTACTCGTTCAATTACCTCATCTACATATGACATTTTTTTCCTCCTTACTTCAGAAAAAGGCAAAAACAGCTTTAAGGATATCTATTCTGTTCCCTAAAGACGCCTTTGCCTTTTTATCTGAGCTTAATTTATTTTCCGATTTCCTATGACGCAAAAAAAGCGTCTTCGAGTACCAATACTCAAAGACGCCATTGCCTTTACAAATCGTATTTTATAATAGAACTTCTTTTTTGTCAATAGCTTTTTTATAAATTTACATACTCAGACTCAAAAAATACGGAATCCCGGTATCAATTACTGTGTTTAAGCCCTATTTCCTCCAAATGCTTTGTTGCCCACCTTCCGTAGCATCCGTCATAAAGCGAATAATACTCCGCATAGCTTACATCACAGTCATATCCGAGCAGCTCAAACTCCACACCGAACAGCTTTGTCTTTACGTCAAGCTCCGTCATCCCGTTGTTTAAATAGAACTGCTTTCTCCGGCAGCGTTCTTCCATGTTATCCGCATCTGCACTCAGACTTTCAATTTCAAGGAAGAATCGTTTATCCTTATATTTATCCTTCAGCAATCTAAGGCTTTTCCCGCCGAGTCCCAGACCTCGTTTTTCCCCGCTAATCACAAAATAATCCAAAAGCACCATATCCCCGCCATTAATGGTAATTGCAAAGCCCGAGAACTCACCCTCGTTTTCAATCACCCAGATATCGGCTTTTTGCTGCCGGTGCTTTATTTGCATCAACCAGAACGGCTTTCGCTCGGAAGCCGGAAACGCGGTTTTATATAGCTTCTTTATCATTCGCCATTCCGCATCCGATGCAACCTTCCTTAAGTTCATCCTTCCCGTTTCTCCCGAAGCCTTTTCTGTGCAAAGCAGCTTCCTTACTTCCGACAGGTCATCTAAAATGTAAGCAGCCTTTTCTCTCATCTCTTCATCCGGCGGCAGCATATCCGGCACCATAACCGGAATCATTCCGGCAGCATGTGCCGCACGAATCCCGTTGTATGAGTCTTCTATCACATACGTCCCGTCAGCCGTACCTCCCAGTGTCTCAGCGGCTTTTAAGAAAATATCCGGATTCGGCTTACTTTTTTCCACCATATCTCCACCGATGATACAATCAAAGAAGCTCAAAAGTCCTGCTGCCTCTATCTGATGCTTCACAACTGCGGTTCTTGTGGAGGAGGCAATCGCAGTCCGGTATCCCTCCGACTTTAATGCGGTCAAGAGCTCCCGCACTCCCTTTTTCATCGGCAGATTCCCGTTATCATACTTCGCATGATAGTTCTCGGACTGCTCCCTACAATACAAATCATACGGAAAATCTTCTCCGTAAAAATCAAGAAAAATCTGTTTTGATGCCGCGGCATTCACTCCGATACATCTTCTGTACGGAATTTCCAGCTGTTTGAAACCGTATTTTTCCGCCAGCTCCTGCCAGCCTGCAAATACCGCACGTTCCGAATCAAATATTACTCCATCCATATCAAAAATAACTGTTTTCATATTTACCTCACAAATAACGGAGCCGCGCAATTTCATACGCCGGCCCCGTTTCTAACCGTATTCAAAAATTATCTTACCGGACAAACAAAAATGTCATCCACATAGAAATCCGCATTTCCGTCGGTCTCGACATAAATCTCCGCCGAATTTGACTCCTTTGAAAGCTCTGTACGCGCCGTTACCTTAGTCCACTCTCCGGAAAGCACCTCTGTCCTTGTAAGCGGCTGCGGTACAGCCCCGTCCAGACCGATTGTAACAAGCCTGTCCTTTGTCTTCACATACATGGATACATCCACTGTCATGCCGATATAGGAAGAAATATTGAGCTTTATGGTAGCATCCTTTTCCTGACGGGTTACACAGTAAGAATGGCTCTTTCCGTCACGGGATTCCTTGTCCGTCACATAACAGAACGGGAGATGTCCCGCACCGCGAATAGCAGCAATATTACTCTTTTCCTCAAAGCTTTCCTCAAGACCAATCAATTTCACTTCAATATCATCCACGTAAACCGGACTGTTCTTCTCCGGCTCTGTCTCTGTGGTTCCGAAATTCATCAGCATGGAATGCACATCATTCGGAATCTTAAAAGTCCCCTGAAGCAATACCCACTCTCCGGAAACCGTATCAACCGAAACCGGCTCCTTATTCACTCCGTCCATTCCTAAAGTAACAGCAAGTGCCGGACTCTTCACCCATGCACTGATACTGATGGTCTGTCCGATAAAATCGGAAACATCAAAGCTGATACCGCACCAGTCACCGAATCTGCGTTCATTGGCAAGTGCTGCCTTTCCGCTGTGAACCACTCTGTCCTGAATCTCAATTTCGCCGAAGCCACGCATCTTAAATCCGATATCCTCCGGTTTCAGCGTCTCTGCTCCTGCCGGTGTCTCAAAATCGTACAACCGGTCAGAGAGATTGATTTCTATCTTCTCCGGCTCACCGAGCTCAGCTCCTGTCAGTGCATATACAAGTCCGTCGAAGGAACGCTTTGGTGTTAAGTCTCCGTGGAACAGAAGCGGATTAGCTCCGCGAATCCATGAATTATCATCCGTCAGTCCCCAGAACGTAACACTTGTAAGATTTGCACCTTCCCTTTTCGCTTTAAGCAGCTCCTCAAAAAACTTTTTATAAAAAACTGCCTGATAATACTCCTGGTTCTTGTTCATACAGGTACACTTTACATCAAGCTCGGTAATATGAACTTCACTTACCAGTGCGGCATATTCTCTCAATGCAGTCATATATTCATCAACATCATTATTATCACTCAGATGCCCCTGCATGCCGATTCCGTCAATTAAGCCTTCTCCGATAATACTTCCGTGCTCCCCGGTGCTTCTTTGCAGTGCAGCGATGATTGCAGCCTTCTTATCCGGCATGAATTCGTTGTAATCATTATAAAACAGCTTCGGCTGAATCTGCTTAAGTGCCTCGTAATCATCCGCAGAAATGCCGTACTGCGAAGCATACTTACGGGACGTATCTTCTACCGCATCCTTTGCAAAACGAAATGTCCAGTAAATGAAATCATCTCCGATAACCTGATACCAGTAGCTGTTACGAAGTCCCGTTTCCGTTTTATCCGCAAGCTCAATCGCTTCATTTACCACATCCCATGCATAGATAGTACGCGCATAGTCATGACTGTACATATACTCCATCAACGAATATATGTAGCTTTTCAGACGCTTTAACATCGTATCCCTGTCAACAAAACATACCGGGTCAAGCTTCTCAAACATTTTCATCATCGGGCGTTCTTTTAAAACCTCCGGGTCTGTCGGAATCGTTACCGGCTTATACCCCTTGCAGAACACTTCTTTGGAACACTGGCTGTGCCATACCAGCACATGACCTCTCACCGGCATATCGTTTTCCTTTGCCCAGTCTAACATATCCTTTGCTGCAGAATTAATGACAAACGGTAAATACTCCTCTGTTGCATCAGGACTGGTGAATCCCATATTATAAGCAGGCTTAAGTTCATTTCCAAACGTCATGCTGTTGAACTGACTCTTCATCAGTGCTTCTTTTGCCGGATTGCCAATTTCATGATTCGTAAATCTCTCGTTAATCTTCTCGCAGGCTACACCCATACGAAAATAATCCTTATATAAATCTTTTAAAACAGTATCTCTTTCTTTGCTTTCCATATACCTCTCCATAGTCAGAAAATTACTTTTCGTTTTCAACGATTTTGTGATGAATATCCTTCATTCGGTACATATCCTTATCTGCCATTTGTAAATACTTTTCAATATCACAGTCACCATCCGGCATAATCTTTACACCGCCGACACTGATTGTGAGCCGGAACTCTATCTCCCGTCGATGTACCTCCTGTGCCAGGCGATTCTCAAGAGAATTGCAGAGCTCATTTAAATCAAAATCCTCTCCTGATATCCTGCCGCCGATAAAGAACTCGTCACCACCGAATCTTGATACAATCCAATCCTCCGGCAGAGCTGCCTTCAAAACAGTAGCTACGGTGCGGAGTGCCAAATCTCCGTTGGCATGCCCGTACAGGTCATTAATTGCCTTCATCTTGTCGACATCCACAAGCATGACTATTCCGATACCACCGCTCTCCTTCCATTCCCGAAGCATCGGATAGGCAATTTGCTCGCAACCGGCGCGATTATATACACCGGTAAGTACATCCGTTACAGACAGCTGCGTCAGCTTTCTTGTAAGATCCGCAATCGTAATATTACGTCTTACCTGTTCCAGATACTGATTCATATGTCTGGTCCATATATAAAGCTGATTATCGCACGCAATATGCATGTCACCCGTCAGCATGGCAAAGCCGTATGTGCAGGCATCACTGTATACCGGAACATACAGATAAAGTCCGGGGGTCTCCTTCTCGTTTGAAAAAAGGAACATTGCATCCTTTATATCTTTTGCAATATGCGGCTGCTCTTTTCCTTCTCTTACCAGACCGATTACCTCCATCCGGTCGCTGTAGCCCCTTGTATGAAGATTCAGGTTGCCCTCCTCTATATGAAAGAACTCCGGGTCCAGACAGAGCATAAAATTCTCTCCCTCCATAGGATGTTCCCTCACAAACAGCTCGGACAGACTTTTTGACAACTCATCTGCATTCTCTGCCTTGCGGACTGCAAGATAGATATGTCTGAAATGAGAATCGGCCGCCAGACCGTCAATCTCATTATTTCGATTAATACGTCCAAGCTGGATATTCTTGTCATAATATTTGTTACTGCTGCTGCAGCCACAGCTTCCACCTGCTACAAACCGTGTTTTCAGCATGATGCTCTCTACCGCTTCACCACGTAATAGCCCGGCAAGCATCTCTAAAGCGACGATACCCATCCGCCCCCACTCATGATTAACCGAAGTAATCGACGGATGAAACTCCTGTGCATCACGAAGGCAGTCATAGCCTGTCACCATCACATCCTCCGGAACACGATAGTTCAGCTTCTCAAGCTGCTCACAGATTCCCATTGCCATGATATCATTGGCACATAAAATTGCATCAGGCAGGTCTTTATTTTCCTCCAGCCATTCCAGCATCAGCTCAACGGCAGGATTCTTAGACCAGTCACCGTACCTTATGTTCTTCTCAGGAATCACAACCCCGTTCTCCTGTGCCACATCTAACAGTGCCTTCAGTCTTTCTGCATTTTCCAAATGCTCCTTCGGTCCGCCGATAAACAAAATATTTCTTGCTCCGTGCTCTACAATCACATGCTCCGCAAGGTCATGCATCCCCGCATAATTATCCGTTGAAACGGACACAATATTTTCCATATTATACTCAATGCTGACCGCCGGAAGTCCCGTTTCTTTCAATTTGTCTGCGAGATATGTAATCTCTCCGGCATAATTAAATGAGTTCGCCAGCAAAATAGCACCGTCAAAATCCGTCAAATCCGGTAATGTAAAGAGATTTATCTCTCCGAGGTTGTCAGAATACGACCCACCCGGTGTCGAAAAATTAACAAAAACAAATATGTCCGCATCTTCTTTTTGGGCAGCTTCGGTAATTCCGCATACAACCTCCTGCAAATACTCGCCACCCCAACCGCCGGCAAAAACCGCTATTTTCTTTTTCATCGTATCCCCCTTAAGCAAAAAATACACATGTACAATTCCTTTTTAACATTATAACGCAGTATGAAATTAATTACAACAAAATTGTAACTATTTCTTTCTCTTTTGTACCGAATACCCAAACTTTCCGAGCCTTTCCCCAAGCAGAAAATACTCTCCGTGGGAATAGCTGACCAGCCCGGTACTGTTTAGCTCAAACTTTCCGGACTCGTTTAAATACGCATCCTCCACTGTCACACCTGCTACCTCTCCGACAAACATGGTATGACTCCCAAGCGGCAGAGTCTGTACGACCCTGCACTCAATGTTTACCGGGCTTTCCGCAATTCCCGGTGCGCTTACCCTCTGAGAGACAAGGGGGGTCAACTTCATTTCTTTATACTTGTCAACCTCTCTGCCGGATTTTACCCCACAGTAGTCCGTTGCAAATACCAAATCCTTTGTTACAAGGTTTACCACGAACTCTCCGGTTTCCCGGATGATGTCATAGGAATACCGTTCCGGGCGCACGGAAATAGAGAGCATGGCAGGGTCGGAACACACGGTTCCCGCCCACGCCACGGTAATAATATTCGGCCGTTCTCCCTTCCGCCCGCAGCTCACCATGACTGCCGGCACCGGATAGAGCATATTTCCGGGCTTCCAGTATTGTTTTGCCATATCTGCTCCTTTCAAAGCCTCTGTATTCTTTCCTGCCGTACTACAGCTCCACTCCGTTTTGCTTTAACAATGCTCTTGCACTTTCTACGGAATCCACGCCGGTTGGGTTCTTAATCGGAGCAAACTCTCTTTCACGTACTACCTCATACACCAGACAGCTGTCAAGCATATGAATCATATCAAGAACAAGGCTCTCGTATTTATATCCGTTCGGCTTCTCCGGCTTTACGGTTTCCCCGGCCTCATTCATGTACGGAATCTTTTTTTCAACAATATGTAACGGCATTTCACGACCTACAATTTCCTCTAAGTCCTTTACCCGGAATAAGTAGTTCAAAATAACACCGTAGTTGTATGCCGGTTCACCTGCCGCATCCTTTGCTTCCATCAGTTCCTTTGTCAGCTCGTAATATTCCACAATGGATGGTCTGCCGTCCTCTAAGCACATTACGCCTACCTTTTCATCGGGAGCAGCTTTTTTGATTACCTTTGCACCTACGGCGCAGTGATTCTCTGCCGTAGCGCCTACAAAGCATGGGTCTGCAATGCGCTGCAATACATTGTCCACCGCGAAAATATTCAACCACTCGATACCTGCCTTATGTACAATATCAAGCACTCCGGCACGCTTCATGGAAGAGAACCAGCCGCCGTTGCCGTTCGGTGAAGCAGACATTAATCCCTTTGTCTCCATATATACTTTTCCGCTATAATCGGAAGCCGGTGCCATATCCTGCATAAAAAAGGTCACATAGCTTTCATCATAGCCGAAGAAATTCTTTTCCTTGAAAAATGAAACCGTCTTTTCATGGTTTTTCTCACTGGTCATAATAAATAAATGGATATAATTTCCTGCCTGTTCCACTACATCCAGAAGATTTCGTATCAGACGTTCAAAAATATACACGTCCTTTGTTAATCCGATGTTATACATTCCCTTCGGATTGTCTGAGCCGAGTCTTGTTCCCATTCCTCCCGCAAGAAGAACCGCTCCGACCTTTCCGGCACGAATCATCCCGATACCCTTATTCGTATACTCTTCTTTCTTTTCCGCTATCTCGGACAGCTTCATTGCCGGGATAGGCGTAATCACGCCGCGCTTCTGCTCCTTATCGCCTTTCGCTGCCTTTGCAAGTACCGAAAAATCCGTCTGCTCTATCTGTTGTAAAAGGGCAGCCTTCCCTTCCCCGGAAAGCTCATCAAAATACTCCAAAACATGCTCCTGTCCGTACTGACTTAACTTCTTTAACGCCTCATCATACTTCATTTTACTATCCTCCGGATACAAAATTATATTTTTTCTTTATAGGATTGTTCCAATTCTATCACCGCTGCCGGATGTCCTCCCCGAAGCTCCCTTGCCGGAGGTATCATATAATCTGTCCCATACAGTGCTGTCAGATAAGCTGCACTGTCCACCGGTCCAAAGAAAAAATGACCCTCGAACTCGTATTCCGTGCTTCTCCCTTCCGGCTGCGCTTCAATCTGTTCCCCCCTGCGCAAATCGAAGGCAAAATACTTCCGTTGTCTGATTTCTCCGTCAAATACTCTTCTCGGAATGGATTCCCTGCGCCCCCAGTGTCCGAGATAATTGGAAAACCGCGCTTCTCCCCACTGTGGAAACCACTCTTTCTTTTCCCCGTAAGCTTTCACCACCCCGTCCAGACGTTTTACCAGTGACTCTGCATCGGTATGCTTTACGATTTCTCTCATTAACATACGTTTTGCAGGATTTTTCACCGCCCCCGGCTCCGCAATATGCGCATATAACAGCTTTTTTCCGAACCTTACACGCAATTCCTTCCAAATACGCAAAGGTAACACATTTACGTCCGCATCCAGCGGAAAGACGTCAATATAAACACCTCCTGTATACCCGGTTCCGCTTCTTCGCCTTTCTATACATGTAGTCCGTTCATCCTCCAGCCTTGCAAAGGCATAAGGCACCCCGACTTCTTTTGAAAAATGACGGAGTCTGAAACCCTCCGGAAATTTGTCTTCCGGCAAGGCCAGCAACCGCTCATATTCCTTACGTGGCAATCCGAAATCCGCATCATCATCCCACGGAATGAAACCCTTATGACGAATTGCACCAAGCATGGTGCCTCCTAACATATAATAATGAAACTCATTTTCACGACATACCCGGTCAAACACCTTCATAATCGCAAAAATCTTTTCCTGCAACCCTGTCATGGACTCATTATCCTTTCTTTTGAAGTTCAAAACCGTCTGTCCGGACAAACCTGTATCAGTCCGTCGGAAGCTTTTTTATACACGGCTTATAATGCACCTTCCGCTCCGACTCCGGAGGAAGGCTGCGATAGTCTCCGAACATGTGGGTAAGATAATCCTCCCACCTCTTCGGACCGCGCAGTTTCATTCCCTCAAATTCCCATAAGCTGTATTCATCATATGTTTCACCGAAATACTCTCTCGGAACTATCTCCTTTGTCTTATACGCTCCTGTCAGTGTCCCCGCATACTTCGCTTTTTCCGCATCCTGCGCATCAAACAGCCGGTCCATCAGACGATATACACGCTTTATCTCCAGCAGGTGATATAAGCGCAGTGCTCTGACAACACGCAAAACCGCCTGTTCCCACTTAGGGCGGCTGGTACGAATCCCGGTATTCACATTTGCCGTACCGCAAAGGAACCGAAGTCCCATTGCCTTTGCAAAATAAAGCTTTCTCTTTGGCTCATTATCCGGAGTACCGTCAATCGGCAGAATATCAATTAAATACCCTTTTCTGACTGTTTTATCCTCTAACAGCTCCTCGTAAAGCTCCACCTTCGTAGCACAGACCTTTGCGAAATAGCTTTTAAACATCTCGTCCGTCTGCCAGCTTTCAATACGGTAATCTTCACCTAAAGCCTCCTGTGCCTCTCCGGATTTCACCAATTCGATTAGCCTGTCATAATCCATACGCGGCATTGCCACATCCACATCATCATCCCATGGAATAAAGCCTCCGTGCCTGACCGCTCCGAGAAGCGTACCTCCGATGGCATAATACCGTAATCCGTATCTCTCACAGAGCCCTAAAAAAGCCTTTAAAGCTCCCAGCTCCAATGTATGCAGCTCCTCTAATGCCCTCGCACGTTCCGTTTCTTTTTCCGGCTCCGTACAGCCTTGTTTCATCTCGTTATTCTTCCGTTTTTTTCTCTTTTCCCAGTATGCAGGCTGTAGCGTACATCCGAGAACAATCCGTTCCGGAAGACTCCGGTAATGTTTTCCGAGGAAAAATCCTACATAACGCGCCACCGCATCCGCCAGAAAACAAATCAAATCCCCATAACACTTTTCAGACACACAAACCTCTGCTGCGCCCTTCACATAACGAAGTCCCTCCTTCTCGGAGCTTACCTTTCGGAATACGTCCGGATAATCTGCCTGGGATACAGCCAAATCAAAGCTTCGTTTAAACTGCGCCTTTAATCCGTAATTGTGCGTATGATATACCTCCGCTCCGGCACAATAACAGATTGCGCCTCCGTTCTCTATTACCGAAGCTCCGTAAATCATATCCTCATTAAAAATCGTATCGGTTACAAAACCGCCAAGCTCCTCATAACGACTCCTGCGGTACATTGCACAGGCATTTGAAATCATATATGTCTTTATTCCCAGACGCGCCTTGTCCTTCTTTGTCTTCGTAACAGAAGTCTCCGGGTAGTTATGCAAACGCAGATACTTTTCCGTAAAGGTAGCACCTTCCTCTGCTATCTGCCTTGCATAAGCAGCATCCACCTCCGGCTCATCAAAACACTGCAATAGTCTTTCAATCAGAAAAACATCTGCCGGTATCGCATCCTGTGTCATGCAAAGAAAAAAATCCGAATCAGAGTATTTTCTCACTGCAAGGTTCCTTGTGCCGCCGTGGTCATAGTCCTTTTTTTCCACCCTGACAATCTTTATCTGCACAACGTCCGTTTCTTTTCTGTCGTTCTTTGCGGCAACCTTCTCCACCCGCTCACGAAGCTCCCTTACCGTAAAGTCCTCTGCCTCCGTATTCATCAGAATAATCTTTGCCGGGCGTACAGTCTGCCGTAACAGCATTGCAAGCATCCGTTCCAGTTTTTTATCTGCCTTATAAACCGGTATAATTACATCAGGTCGTTCCATATGCACCTCCTAGCTCTCCATTATTATCATACATCACCCTCCCCGGAATTACAAGAAAAAAGAGGATTCGTCCGATAACTTTTTTGAAAAGAAGTTAAGAAAACGCAGAAACACGGTCAAGCAAGGGTGCATACGATATGTTGTAAATAAAATTTCTGGAGGAAATCTTCATGGGAAACTTAACTAATTGCGGAATTGGCGGCGGCAACAACGGAAATTGCTGCTGGATTATCATTTTATTGCTTCTGTTCTGTGGCTGCGGCAACGGCATCGGCGGTGGCAACAACGGCTGCGGCTGTGACTGCGATTGTGGCTGCGGTAACGGCGTAGGCGGTGGCATGTTCGGTGGCGACTGCTGCTGGATTATCATCCTCTTAATCCTCTTCTGCGGCTGCGGTAACAACTGCTGCTAGGATATTCCGCCCGGCAATTCAGTTCAACATCGAAAAAGAGGCTGTCGCAATTCGCGGCAGCCTCTTTCTCTTATGGACTGTACATTTTTCCTATTACATTTTACTGCTCGGAATATTTTGCGGAAAGCTCATTCACTGTGCCGGCCTCAATCATCTTCGTAAGAGAGGCATTAATCTTCTCTAGCAGCTCGCTGTTTCCTTCCTTTACGGCAATGCCGTACTCCTCGGAATCAAAGGACTCCGCATCCTCTACAATCTTTAAGCCCTTGTTGTCGTTTACATACTTCTGTGCAGTCGCAGAGTCGATAACAACAACATCACACTTACCGTTTACAAGCTCAAGAATCGCTTCGGAGCCCTTCTTGAATGCTTCATAGGCATATCCCATATCCTTTACACAGGTCTCACCGGTATATCCCTGAATTACGACAATCTTCTTGTCTGCCATATCCGCAGCTACTTTAATATCGGAATCCTCCTTTACAATCATAACCTGCTTTGCGGTATAGTACGGAACGGAAAAGTCAATCTCTTCCTCCTTTTCGGCGGTAATGGTCATACCGGCAATTACCGCGTCCACCTGACCGTTTTCCAGAGCTAACAGTAGGGAATCAAATTCCATATTCTCGATTTCTGCCGTCTTGCCCATGTCATCACCAATCTGCTTTGCAATCGCAATATCGATACCGTCGAATTCTCCGATGACACCCTTACCGGTTACGAACTCAAACGGAGGGAATTCCGCATTCGTACCAAAGGTAATCACATCCTCCTTTTTCTCCTTGCCGCCACATGCCGCAAGTACCGCAACCGACGATACACAGGCAAGTGCCAATACTACTTTCTTCATCATCCTTTTCATGTTCTTATTCTCCTTATCTTTTTCTTTTCTCTCTATCTTTTAAAGCACCTTGCTTAAAAAGAGCTTCGTCCGTTCATGCTGCGGGTGTAAAAATACCTCGTCCGGAGTACCGCTTTCCAGTATTACGCCCCCATCCATAAAAATCACTCTGGATGCAACCTCTCTTGCAAAGCCCATCTCATGCGTTACCACAACCATGGTCATTCCGCTTTTTGCAAGATTCTTCATAACATCCAGTACCTCTCCTACCATCTCCGGATCCAGTGCGCTGGTCGGCTCATCAAACAACATAATCTCCGGCTCCATGGCAAGGGAACGCGCAATGGCAATACGCTGCTTCTGTCCTCCGGAAAGCTGTACCGGATACGACTCTGCCTTTTCGGAAAGACCTACGATTTTTAGTAGCTCCTCCCCCTTTGCAATCGCCTGCTCCTTCGTCATCTTTTTAAGCTTCACCGGAGCCAGAGTAATATTTTCCATTACCGTCAGATGCGGAAACAGGTTGAAATGCTGGAATACCATTCCCATCTTCTGACGAACCTTATTGACATCCACCCTCGGAGCATTTATAAGCTCATCATCCACGTAAATTTCACCCTCATCCGGTTTTTCCAAAAGATTCAGGCAACGTAAAAAGGTACTCTTTCCGGAGCCGGACGGTCCGATTACTACAACCACTTCTCCCGGACTGATATGCTCATCAATACCATTTAAAACGGTCAGTTTATCAAAGCTTTTATGTAGGTTCTTTATCTTAATCATGACCTGCCTCCTTTCTACCGGATATCAGACTTTCTTAATCTGACTTCAATATTTCCGAGTACGGTTGTAAGTATCTTAATCAATACAAAGTAGATAATCGCCGTACCGATTAAAGGCATAAACGCCTGATAGGTGGCACTTTTAATAAAGTCACCGGCCTTCTGGATATCTACAAGGCCCACATAACCTACAATTGCAGTCTCCTTTATCAGTGTAATGAACTCATTACACATGGCAGGAAAAATATTTTTTACTGCCTGCGGAATAACAATATAGAACATCGTCTGCGAACTCGTAAGTCCGAGAGAACGTCCCGCCTCTGTCTGCCCCTTATCAATGGACAAAATACCGGCACGAATAATTTCCGATACATAAGCGCCCGAATTAATTGAAAAGGCAATCGCCGCAATAATCCATTTTTCCCAATGTACCGACGCAAACACAACAAAATAAATAATCATCAGCTGTGTTACAGACGGCGTACCACGAATGATATCCGTATATATTTTACCGAAAAGTCTTAAGCCCTTCTTTTTGGAAAGACTGCAAATCGCAATTAAAAATCCGATGATAAGTCCTAAAATTGCAGCAAGAATCGAAACCTTAATCGTTACACCGATACCGTCAAGTAATAACAAATAACGGTCTTCCCTGATAAAGCACTTATGAAATGTCTCGCCGAATTCCACAAACCACGCGACAATCGCATCCCCCACACCGGTCAACCAGTTCATAAACCGATCCATCCGTTTTCTCCTTCCTGACATTCAATAAAAACGTATTATAACATAAAAATCCTAAAGAAACAAGTACTTCAAGTGATTCTAAGCGATAATTTGCAATTCCCCATCCACAATCTCCCGAATCTCATCTGCAATACTTTTCAGTTTTTTCCTCCTTACAAACCTGACAGGCTACATTAAATTCACCGTTTCCTAATGCTTCAACAGATTTTATGCCGGGCATATGATTCGCTGCAAAAAACCTTACAAGCTCTTCCTTTGTTCCGCTATACTTTGTTTTACTTTTAATCATTTTCCTTTCCCTATAAATGTCAGCAAAATTCCAGCCAAAAGAAATATCAGAAACGCCGTAATCATAGCAATTCCCATGGTAACACCTATGTTGTAATGCTCCACATTCTCAGGATGGATTCTGTAGCCGTGGAAGGATGCCCCTACGATAAGTGAAACAACTGCTAATCCGTAACATATCCTACTGAAGATTTTTATTCTATGGTGTTTATTGATAGCAGTATCCTTCACAACAGTGGTAGTTACCTGTTCCGTATTCTCCTTCTTTTCAAAATAATGCTTCTCCAAATACCATTCCGTAAACCCCTTTCCCCCTAAATCCACTTCCTTTTCTGCTTCTTTTTCCATATTGAGCCGCTCAGAAAAGCTGTGTTTATAATACTTAATCATCTCCAGTATTTTTTCATTTGTTATAAGCATAGGAAGTGGACTGAAAATATCTGTGTAATTTCCCGCTTCTTCTTTGCATCCTACAAAGTAATTGCCCATTGGTGTAAGCAAAACATACGAATAATCGTCATAACGCTCATCCGTTCTTCTAATTGAAGATGACAGATAATATGCCAAAGTAAGGTAAATCTTTGTATCCTCATCAAATACAGCCGTAAGGAGATTTAAATTCTGATAAGAGTAATAATCATTTTCTTTCGGTTCTACCAAATCCACTATTTTCTTACGATGTTCATCATTTAAAAGTACTATTTTCATTTTTCAACCTTCTTTTCTTGTATTAATTCAATATCTGCACTCACAGATAGCAGTCTTCAGCAGTCTTTACACCGCTTCCGTATAATTCATTCTGCTCATCTCCTTTATTAATTCTAAGTTGTAGCTTTCTCCAATCCATTCAATTGACCTTTGGTCAATTCTTATTTACAGATTTGTTCTCGAACAATAATATCCGTCTTCCCTATATCGATTTTGCAATTTCATACGCTTTCACTGAAAATCTTTCTATTCGCTCGTTCCTATTATTATCATTACCATATCCTCTGGTCATCTGATCAAATACGTAAACTTCGCATTCTTTCGCCCTGTTTCTGATTCTGTCTCCGACCATAATTGTCTTCATGGCCTCTAATTGTTCTTTTCTTATTTCATCATTCAGTGAACCACCCATTGTGATTAGAAAAAGCGCTTTTTCAAGAACTTTCATCTTTGGAGAATCTCCGTAAGCAAATCCATATGTCCATACTCTTTGAAACCAGCCTTCCAACATAGCAGGTGATGCTGTCCAGAAGTCAGGATAAATGTATACAATTACATCGGATGCATTAATTCTCTCCTGTTCTCTTATAACATCCGGCGAAACGTTCATATCCAATCTGTAAAATCCTTCCCTGATATATTCACTTTCACTCATAACGGGATTAAAGCCTTCTTTATATAAATCGGATATGACATAGGTATGTCCGGCATCCTCCAACCCTTTAATAAAGGAATTCTTAACTATATTGGTAAAACTATTTTCACAAGGATGACAATATACTACTAAAACCTTCAACTTGTTAACTCCTCCGTACTCAAAAATATTTTCTATCTCTACAGCCTGAAATATATACATTGAACTTCTCACAGATTGCATTTACCTGAACCTCAATCACTTTCCTTGCAATACTGGTTACTGCTTCATAGCCCTTTGGATTGCCTGCATAATTTTGCTATCGTTTCAGTTCACTTGTTTGTATAATGGATTTTCTGTCCGCATGGTAATCTGTCCGCAAAAGGTGAATTGCCAGTTCCTCCGCAGACGCGGCAAATGCCAAAATGCATACTGCCCAGCTATATACAACAATAGACGAAACCAAAAGAACATAGGGTAACAGGAATACAGCCACACCGGTCAACTTGTTCAGCCATGTATGTAGTGACGCAAAGCAATGAAATTTGACTGCTGCTGTTGCATACGCCGCAAAACGCACAAGTACAATTCCCGATACGACATACCAGATTTCACCCGGAAGTGTCTGATACAAAACCGGAAAAAGGCGGAGCAGCAAAACACCGTAAAGCAACAAGTCTGAAATACTGTCCAGTCTTGCGCCGAACTCACTTGCCCTTCCGGATTTTCTGGCAAGCCTTCCATCTAATACATCCGTCAAACCGGCGAAAGTATAAATAGCAAAAAAACAAATGGATTTCAAAGGGAAAAAAATTAGAAAAAGAGAGGCTGCCATCCGCATGGAAGTAACTGTGTCCGCCACATTCCATTTGTGAGCCTTTTTGAACTCCCGATCCATAATCTACATCCTCCTCTCCATAGAGCTTCCTCTTATTGTTTCTTCTGCGCACATTGAATATGTATACTCCCTTTTGCCTTCCGAGCTTCAACTAAAATCGTATATACGCCGTTTTCCTGAATATTTACTGTAAAATCAGTAATTTCCTTCCCGTTTCCGCGATAAATTACAGTTCCATCCGGTGCATGAATTTCCATGTATAGAGAGCCCTTCACCGTTTCAAATCGAATCTGAAGAACATCTCCGGTTTGCAAATCAAGCGCATGCAGGTCTGTTCCGTTCATCCTCTCAATGTCCAGCATATAGGAATCCGGATTTTTGACACGGCTGCCTGTAAAACCTTCCTGATTGGAACAAAAAAGTACTGCGACTATCCCGGCAGTCAATAGTATAACAAAAACAATCAGTATTTTTACTTTACTTTTCATCATCGCCTTTATCATGCTCCTTCTTATTTACATTCCCGCACGTTGTAACAACCATCTTCATAATAAAGTTCAAACTCATATTCATCACCAAACTTTGAAGGCAGCAAAAGCATCGGCACATCAAAGCTTCCTCCATCCGCCTCTGTTACCTTAATTGTTACGGAAAGCTTATCGAGTTCCTTTTCATCCGTCACATCCTCAGATGTCACAGCATACGAAAATCGCCTCTCTCCAAGATACTTTCCGCCTCCGGCAACCTCTACACCGGTTGTTCCTACCGTATTCCCGTCGATAGACCAGCTTACGGCAAGTACGGATATTCTATCCGTTACAGTATTCACAAGTTCAAAATTGACTTTTCCATAGCCTTCCGGCTTACTGTTCTTACCACAGGCACATAAACCCAAACACAAGAAGGTCAGGACAAGTACCACCGGGATTCTCATTTTTTGTATGATTCTCTGATTCATCGCAACAGTTCCTCCAATTCATTTTCTGAGAAATCTTTATTATTTCTCTGCATACACCTTCGCAAAGTGTTCAAAATGCTTTCTGATTTTATCCAGTACCTCTTCCTCTCTCTCCGGTTGCCTGTCATACATATGAATAAGCAGAGTAACCGGTGAAACAAATTCTAATGCAAGTAATTCCGGATCATCTTTTTTTAAGATTCCCTTTTCCATCAATTCTGCAAAGATACCTGCATACATTTCCTGCAGGTTTTCCAGATGATAACGAGTTGTCAGCTCTGCCAGCCGCTTACTGCGAAACTGCTCCATTGCCAGAATTCGTCTGGTTTTTCGAACGATATCATCGTGCATCGTGAACTTTATTTTTTCCATGGCGTTCTCAATTAACTCATCCATACTTTTCGGGAATTCTCCCGATTTCTTCTTTAAACCAAAACCCTCTTCATAATGAGAAATTACTAAATCAATCAGGGAATTAAAAATATCCTCTTTCCCTTTGTAATGTCTATAAAGAGAAGGCCCTTTCAACTCGGCATTCTCTGCTATCAAATCTACACCCACTCCGTCATAACCCTTTTCTGAAATAAGATTGAGTGCTGCATACAGTATTCTTTCTTTTGTTGGCATATCCTTCATAATCTATCCTCCAAATGCAAACGACCGTTTTCCATATTATAGCTAACGGCCGTTCTCTTTGTCAAGATAAATTTTTTACGATATTTTCGATTGAAATCAATACATAAATTTTCCGATTTGTCGCCTATACCCTGCACTTAAACATTCCGGTAGACTTGTGAATATAAAAAACACCTTCCGGTAACCGGAAGGTCAAGCACTTTTTATCGTAAATTCTCCCAGTCAATCCGCTCGTTCTTATAAAAGAACTCCCTGTCCCGCTCTCCAATTTCCCGGAGCACACGGCACGGATTTCCGACTGCGACCACATTTGCCGGAATATCCTTTGTTACCACACTTCCCGCACCGATAACCGAGTTGTCACCGATTGTAACTCCCGGTAAAATCACGACACCGCTGCCAATCCAGACACAGTTTCCGATATGGACCGGTCTCACATACTGCAGCATGTCTTTTCGAAGCTCCGGGTCAATCGTATGATTTGTGGTCGTAATCACAACGTTCGGCGCAAACATTACATCATTTCCCACATAAATCGGTGCATCATCCACACAGGTCAGATTAAAATTCGCATACACATGATTACCGAAGTGAATATTCTTTCCGCCCCAGTTTGCCCGGAACGGTGGCTCAATATAGCAATTTTCTCCCATACCTCCGAGCATCTCTTTCATTAGCTTCTGACGTTTTTCTTCCTCCGACGGACGGGTCGCATTAAAATCGTACATTATTTCCAAACGCATCTGCTGCTCCGCCCGCAATTCTTCATCCTTCGGGTTATATACAAGCCCTGCTTCCATTCTTTCTCTCTGTGTCATAACAGCCTCCTTTTCTCTATGTTTCCGTACTTTTCTTTTTTCGTTTTCTCTTTATTTACAGGCTTCCTCTCCATTTCATTATAACAAAAACGCCGTAAAGTGCAATCGGTAACTTTACAGCGCTTTGTCTCTCCCTGTCCTGTCAAACGGCTTTACTTCCGTAAAATACTTCCTTTTATCCTTCATTACTTCTTCTTTATCTTGTTCAATTTTCCGTTAAGCATTAGCATCTCGTCCTTTGTAAGCGGCTTCGCTCCCATCGCTCCGAACATGGAAAGCAACCGCTTTACCGTAAATCCCGAAAGAAATCCCAGCATTTCCTTACTGCTCATCATCTGTTCCGGGTCTGTCATCGTTTTTCTATCCTTTCCCGCAGACTTCATAAGCTCTGAAAACAGTTGTTTCCCCTCTGTCGTAGCAAGAACCTCTCCCGCCTTATCGTTAATGGAAAAGTATCCCTCCGGTGCCGTAATTTCAAACCAGTTTAAAACATCACCCGTTTCCACCATACGATATGCATCGTTAAACTTATCTGCTTTTATGATTTTAGAGGAATCCTCACACTTCCCCGCCTTTGCTACCAGCTCCGTGGTTCCTTCATTCGGGACATCAAAGTAAAAGAAATGCACATCACTCGTCTGCCTGCCGAGACTCTTTCCGTTTGCAAACAGCTCTACCTCCGGCTGATTGGAATACACGGTTACCTTTGTCACAGCCTCCACACGTTCTACATAACGTTTCCCGCAGATGTGCACAAACGGTTCATCGGAAAGCCATGCCTTATAGGCATAGAAGGCATCCTTCTTATAAGCTCTGTCAAAGGTAATCAGTCCCTTGTGGTTCATGCCGTCTTCGCCGCCCTCGGCACGACTGTCTGCCGCAAAGTCAAACATATTCCAGACATGAGTTGCCCAGATATACTTTCTGGTAAACAACTGCTTTATCAGTTCCTCATGGTAATATGCCTGATATTCCTCCGAGTAGTCTCCCTGTTCCGGGTTAGAATTGTGCCAGTTAAGAGCCTCACAGCCATACTCACTCATACCTACCGGAAGCTTAGGATATGCCGCATGAAACTGATCCATCCACGGACCATTCATAGAGGTATCACCACCGTACCACCCAAAGTAGTGATTCCATGCTACGGTATCCGGAATCTGCACATATTCACTGTCCATCGGGCACATGGAAACAATCGCCATGGTTGTCGGTCTGGTCTTGTCCCATTCATGGCACAAATCATTCAAAATACGGTGATTTTCAAGCAAATCCGGGTCTTCGGCACCCTTCATGGTAATTTCGTTGGAAAGTCCCCATACAAAAATAGACGGGTGATTATAATTCTGCGCTAAAAGCTCCTTCATCTGGGAAATCGTGTTTTCACGACCGTTCGGCATATGACGAGAAATATACGGAATCTCTGCCCATACTACAAACCCCATCTCATCACATAACTCATAGAAATATTGTGCATGCTGATAGTGTGCCAGCCGAATCGTGGTAGCACCCACTTCATAAATCAGCTCCGCATCCTCCCTGTGATGCTCCGGTAACAACGCATTCCCGATGTCCTTTCTGTCCTGATGACGTGAAACACCGCGAAGCGGATATTCCTCACCGTTTAAAATGAACCCGCGTTCCGGGTCAATGGAAAAACTGCGGCACCCGAAGCGCACCGTTCTTGTATCCAGTTCCTTACCATGATCTAAAAGGGCCGCCTCCAAAGTATAAAGAAATGGGTCTTTACGGCCGTTCCAAAGGTGTACGTTTTCAATTACAAATTCAGCCCTGCCGTCCTCTGCGGAAGTCTCTCTTTCACATACAATCGTATTGCCGTCCTTTACCACATACTTCACGGTTTCATTGCCGGAAAGTCCGGAGAAATAGCTGATAACGTCCACATTAGCCCTATTGCCGTCCACCACCGGTGTCACCTGAATTCCCGGACCTCCGAAATAATCCAGATTAAAGCGTGCCTTCGGTACGCAAATTATATTTACGTCACGATAAATGCCGCCGTAAAAAGTAAAGTCTGCCATCTGAGGATATACTCTGTCGTTTGCGGAATTATCTACTGCCACGAGGATTTCATTTTCTTCCTTTAAGAACTCCGTAATATTGGCGCGGAACGTAGAATATCCTCCGTCATGATGTACGGCAAGATTTCCATTCACATAAACATCAGCCGATGCATTTGCTCCTTCAAATTCAATATATACAACCTCTGCCCCCTTACACTCCGCTAAGGTGAGCTTCTTTGTATAATAACAGGTGCCACGGTAGTAGTCGTTTCCACCGTCCTGCCCATCCTTGGCGTTCCATGTATGGGGCAGGTTAACCGGCTCCCATTCATCTTTCTTCAGTGCAACATGTTCTCTTGAAACCTTGTCAGCATCCTTGGTAAATAACCATGCGTCGTTCCAATGAAATTTCATAAACTGCGTTCTCCTTTATATAGTTCTTTCCTACTGATTATAGTTTACCGTAACAAAAAGATTTTACTACAAGGACAGAAAAAGAATTATCAAATGTTAAATATGCAAAGACAGCAGTCTAAAATGTTCCATAACACTCCCAGCTCAATTATTATAGCTTTTTCCCCATAATACTAACACTCTTATTTTCAACACCGTTATTCATTTGAGTCTTTCATCGATAATATCTCATTGCCCTCACAACTCCAATAAGCATCACGAATGACCTTTTTCAGCTTCGGAAAGCTGGCCTGTTTCTGTTACGACTGCCTTTGTGTCATATTTTCCACTCGCCGGCTCCCATACCTCATCCGTGCAGATTTCAGTCCCTTCCTCTGTTATGGAATAGGAAATCCCCTACCGGAGCTATCCAAAGGTAATCCTTTGTGCTTCATCTCCTATTGAGCTTTGAGGGCTTAATTCTTGATGTAAAAAGGCTTCCAGAGAAATCCCTGGAAGCCTTAAATTTACTGAATTTGTAGAATTATCACCAAGAATTACTCGATGATGGAAGCTACCTTACCGGAACCTACGGTACGGCCACCCTCACGGATAGCGAAGGTAAGACCCTGCTCCATAGCGATCGGGTGAATAAGCTCGATGGTCATCTCGATGTTATCGCCCGGCATACACATCTCTACGCCTTCCGGAAGATTTACAACACCGGTAACGTCGGTGGTTCTGAAGTAGAACTGCGGTCTGTAGTTACCGAAGAACGGAGTATGACGTCCGCCCTCTTCCTTGGTCAATACGTAAACCTGAGCGGTAAACTTCTTATGACAGGTAACGGTACCCGGCTTACAGATAACCTGACCTCTTACGATATCAGTTCTCTGGATACCACGGAGAAGTGCACCGATGTTATCACCAGCCTGAGCCTCATCAAGGAGCTTACGGAACATTTCGATACCGGTTACAACGGTCTTTCTGTTCTCTTCCTTAACACCTACGATTTCAACTTCGTCATTCAGATGAAGAACACCACGCTCAACACGACCGGTTGCTACAGTACCACGACCGGTAATGGTGAATACGTCCTCGACCGGCATAAGGAACGGCTTATCAGTCTCTCTCTGCGGATCCGGAATGTAATCATCGATAACGTCGAAGAGCTCAAGAATCTTGTCGCCCCACTCGCTGTTCGGGTCTTCAAGAGCCTTTAATGCGGAACCCTTAATAATCGGGCAATCCTTGAAGTCGTACTCTTCAAGAACTTCGGTGATCTCCATCTCAACGAGCTCAAGAAGCTCTTCATCATCAACCATATCACACTTGTTCATGAAAACAACGATATACGGAACACCTACCTGACGGGAAAGAAGGATGTGCTCCTTGGTCTGAGCCATTACACCGTCGGTAGCAGCTACAACGAGGATAGCACCATCCATCTGTGCAGCACCGGTGATCATGTTCTTTACATAGTCAGCATGACCTGGGCAGTCAACGTGAGCGTAGTGACGCTTCTTGGACTCGTACTCAACGTGAGCGGTAGAAATGGTAATACCTCTTTCTCTCTCTTCCGGAGCCTTATCGATCTGGTCGAATGCTACGGTCTCACCGGTACCAAGTCTCTCATGAAGGGTCTTGGTGATTGCTGCGGTCAAAGTGGTCTTACCATGGTCAACGTGACCGATGGTACCAATGTTACAATGCGGTTTGCTTCTTTCGAATTTAGCCTTAGCCATTTTTTAAAGTCCTCCTTTAAATTTCGCCCTATGGGCTTTCTGATTTTTTCGTTATAGCAGATAGGTCTGCCTATGGGCAGACCGACTGCCTCATATGCCCTATTATATTTCAAATCTGAAATATTTTCAAGCACAATTTCATAAAGTTAGCAAAAAATAAATTACTTTCCGTTCTTTGCTGCCAGAACCTTATCCTGTACGCTCTTCGGAACCTGCTCATAGGTAGAGAAGAACATAGAGTAAGCACCACGACCCTGAGTCTTGGAACGAAGGGTGGTGGAGTAGCCAAACATCTCAGCAAGCGGAACAAACGCACGAATTAACTTCGTACCGTTAATATCCTCGGAACCCTCGATACGACCACGACGGGAGCTGATATCACCGATAACATCACCCATGTAGTCCTCAGGAACGGTAACCTCTACTCTCATAATCGGCTCTAAGAGCACCGGAGCAGCCTTCTGCATTGCTTCCTTAAATGCCATGGAACCGGCAATCTTAAATGCCATTTCGTTGGAGTCTACTTCATGGTAGGAACCGTCGTAGCAGTTTGCATGAACACCGAGTACCGGGAATCCGCCAAGGATACCGCACTTCATAGCGTCCTCAATACCTGCCTGTACAGCCGGGATATATTCCTTCGGAATTGCACCGCCGACAACCGTGTTCTCGAACTCGAAGGTCTTCTCGCCATTGACATCCATCGGTGTGAAGATAACCTTACAGTGTCCGTACTGACCACGACCACCGGACTGCTTTGCATATTTGGAATCAATATTAACTTCCTTCGTAATACCTTCCTTATAAGCAACCTGCGGAGCACCTACGTTAGCTTCAACGTGGAACTCACGAAGCAGACGGTCAACGATAATCTCAAGATGAAGCTCACCCATACCTGCGATAATCGTCTGTCCGGTCTCCTCATTGGTGGATACACGGAAGGTCGGATCTTCTTCCGCAAGCTTAGCAAGTGCTTCGCCCATCTTATCCTGACCTGCCTTAGTCTTCGGCTCGATAGCGATATCGATAACCGGTTCCGGGAACTCCATGGACTCAAGAATTACCGGGAACTTTTCATCACAAATGGTATCACCGGTCGTAGTAAACTTAAAGCCTACTGCTGCTGCGATATCACCGGAATAAACCTTTTCAAGGTCCTCTCTCTTATTTGCATGCATCTGAAGGATACGTCCTACACGCTCCTTCTTATTCTTCGTTGCATTCAGTACGTAGGAACCTGCGTTCATCGTACCGGAGTATACACGGAAGAATGCTAACTTACCAACAAACGGGTCAGCCATAATCTTAAATGCGAGAGCTGCAAACGGCTCATCATCAGAGGACTTTCTGGTAACCTCGTTACCGTCTTCGTCAACACCCTTGATATCCGGAACATCCGTCGGAGCCGGAAGGTACTCAAGGATAGCATCCAGAAGCTTCTGTACACCCTTATTCTTGTATGCGGAGCCACAGCAAACCGGAATAATCTCATTATTAATGGTAGCTGCTCTGAGAGCCTTCTTTAACTGCTCTGTGGACGGCTCTTCACCTTCGAGATACATCTCAAGAAGCGTATCGTCGGTCTCACAAATCTTTTCAATCAACTCTGCACGATAGGTCTCAGCATCGTCCTTCATATCATCCGGAATCTCTTTGATTTCGATCTGATCGCCCTTATCGTCCAGATAATAATATGCCTGCATCTCGAACAGGTCGATGATACCCTTGAAGGTATCCTCTTTACCTATCGGAAGCTGCAACGGAACCGGGTTCTTACCGAGTCTCGTCTTAATCATTTCTACTACGTTGTAGAAGTTTGCACCGGAAATGTCCATCTTGTTAACAAATGCCATTCTTGGTACGTTGTACTTATCAGCCTGACGCCATACGGTCTCAGACTGCGGCTCAACGCCGCCCTTTGCGCAGAATACACCGACTGCACTGTCAAGTACACGTAAGGAACGCTCAACCTCTACGGTAAAGTCTACGTGACCAGGCGTATCAATGATGTTGATACGATGCTCTAAAGCACCCGGTATCTTCTTATGCATATACTCCTGCGTCCAGTGACAGGTAGTTGCCGCAGAAGTAATGGTAATACCTCTCTCCTGCTCCTGCTCCATCCAGTCCATGGTAGCAGTACCCTCATGGGTATCACCAATCTTGTGATTTACACCGGTATAGTACAGAATACGCTCGGTAAGAGTTGTCTTACCGGCATCAATGTGCGCCATAATACCGATATTTCTAGTTCTCTCTAATGGATATTCTCTTCCAGCCAAGATTTTTTCCTCCTATTCTCAATTCTGGTTCCAAATCAATATGCCCATCCTCGCGGAATGTATTGCCCCTATGGGGCAGATACTACCAGCGATAGTGTGCAAATGCCTTGTTTGCATCTGCCATCTTGTGCATATCCTCTTTTCTCTTTACTGCGGAACCGGTATTGTTAGCAGCATCCATAATCTCGCCTGCAAGTCTGTCCTGCATCGTCTTTTCGCCTCTCTTACGAGAAAACATCGTAAGCCAGCGAAGCGCAAGCGCCTGTCTTCTTTCCGGTCTTACTTCAACCGGTACCTGATAGGTGGCACCACCGATACGTCTAGCCTTTACTTCGAGAACAGGCATGATATTGTTCATAGCCTCTTCAAATACCTCGATTGCATCCTTACCGGTCTTCTCTGCTACGGTTGCAAATGCACCGTAAACAATCTTCTGTGCCGTACCCTTCTTACCGTCTAACATAACATTGTTAATAAGCTTCGTAACAACCTTATTGTTGTATAACGGATCTGCCAATACGTCTCTCTTTGCAATATGTCCTTTACGTGGCACGTTTCTTCCCTCCTTAATAGCGACCGCCCTGCGGTCATTAATTCAACGGTACTCACATTACTGTGTTCGTGCTCAGTTTAATCTATTCTTCAAGGCTGCGCAGCCACCTGCAATCTATGACGAAAAATTAACCCTCGCACCGTCTGCCTGACGGCAGACACAATCTGTAATGGAAAACTCTTTGTTACTGATTTATTTTGCGTCCTTCGGTCTCTTAGCACCGTACTTGGAACGAGCCTGGCGTCTCTTGGCAACACCAGCGGTATCAAGTGTACCTCTTACAATATGATATCTGGTACCCGGAAGGTCCTTAACACGACCACCGCGGATAAGCACTACGCTGTGCTCCTGCAGGTTGTGACCTTCACCCGGAATATAGCTGGTTACTTCGATACCGTTGGAAAGACGTACTCTGGCAATCTTTCTTAAAGCAGAGTTCGGCTTCTTCGGGGTTGTCGTTCTTACTGCGGTACATACACCACGCTTCTGCGGGGAAGAAGTATCCGTGCTCTTCTTCTGTAAAGAGTTAAATCCCTTCTGTAATGCCGGAGCAGTAGACTTTTTCTCCAGAGTCTTTCTGCCTTTTCTTACTAACTGATTAAATGTAGGCATTAATTTTTCACCTCCTATGAATTTTAAGAAAAACGATGTGGCTGCCTGCAGACTTAAAATCTGCACAACAAAACAACCGCGTTTGACACGCGCAAAATACATTATAACTATGTCATTACTCATTGTCAAGCATTTTCTGAAAAAAAATGGGGCTGTCGCATTAATGCAAGCAACAGCCCCTTTATTCGTTATTTCACCCCAGAGTGGTCAGACTACTATCTGTCAGATACATATCACGACATTAGATTGTAAACTTATTTACAATCGCATCCAGACTGTCTGCCATATTTTTATTTTCATCCGACTGCTTCTGAATTTCCATTGCGATAGCCGCCGTACTCTCGCTCTTTTCTACGATAACACCGATTGCGGCCTTATTTCCCTGGGAAATATCCTGTACCTCCAGGACATTTTTGGAAATCTGTGCGATAGACTGTTCGAGAGTCCCGATGAATCCGTTCAATTCCTCGATGTCATGCTTGATAGCTTCCGCGGAAGCACTGTACTCATTCGACTTTCCGGCAAACACTTCAAAGTTTTCCAGAACATCGCTCTCCATAAACTGCATGATTGTCTGTACACACTCATTTACGGCAAGAATACTTTCATTGGAAGAATCACACAGCTTCTGAATACTGGATGCCGTCTCCTCGGAGGTCTCCGCCAGCTTTCCGATTTCCTCCGCAACTACCGCAAATCCGCGACCTGCTTCTCCCGCTCTTGCAGCTTCAATAGACGCATTGATTGACAAAAGATTCGTCTGACTCGCAATCTCAAGAATACTGGATGCCATTCCGTTAATCTCGGAAAGGCTGTTCAGACTATTCAGCGCATTCTTAACGGAAGCCTTGGTTGCGGCAAGCCGCTGCTTGCTCGTCTGTAATGTCGTATCTGCCATATCACGCATCTGCACAGCACCGCTTACCATCAAATCAGTTGCATCGGAGCTGCTCTTCAGATTGCCTGCCACACCGTTAATTGCATTATGAATACTGTTGATTTCTTCATTTACACTCTCGATTGCGTCGTTTACATTTTCAAGACCGGCAGACAGCTCTTCCGTTGTGGAAATATTATCCGTTACACAGTCTACGAGATGTACCGATGAATCCTGTAATGTATATACCTTATCATTCAACTGCGTGCAGCATTCCTTAAGTGTACCGAGAATATTACGCAGCGACTTGATTACAACACGGGAAGCCTTTGCGATATCGCCCAGGTCATCCTTACGATTAATATACTTCTTAACCTCACTGTAATCACTGATGTCAAACTCTGAAATCTGAAGCAACGTCTTTCCGATCGGGCTTAACGGTCTCATACATAATGTAATAATGATATAGGTTATTGCCAGTAATACTACAAGTGCAACAGCACAAAGGATAAGAAGTACCTGCTTCGTTGCGTTTGCAGAAGCAAAAATCTCGTCTGCGTTATCGGCCAACAGGAAAATCCAATCCCTGTCCGCAATATAATGATATGCGGCAATGCTTTCCACACCGTCCTCGGTTGAATACTCCGTATAATCCGTAAATGAATTTACTCCGCCTGTCTGCTGTATATTCGCAAGAATATCCTTTACATAGGTCTCTTCCGCTGCTACACCTAACATCTCTTCGTTTTCATGGAATATGTATTCTCCGGTTTTTGCATTAATCAGATAATATTTTGCCTGAGTAAGATCCGCAACCGGAAGACTGTCCAATGCCTCTTTCAGACCCGAAATGTAAATACCTGCACCAACCAGACCGAGCGGATTTCCGTTATCATCCAGACATGCGCGATACATGGATACAATCTGCTTTCCGCTGGCCGGTGAAAAAATAAATCCGGTATTGTAAACACCGTCTGCCGCCAGCATGGAATCCTGCAGTGCTTTTAAAGAATCACCTTTTCTTGTGTAAATACCTACCACCGCAGCATTGGTATGAGCCAAAACATGCGTATCCCACTCACTGGCATAAATTCCTTCCAGGTTTTCCATATCACCGCTGTATAACTCGGTATATGCCTGTGCCGCCTTTACAGCAGCCGCATCCGTAGGATTCTTCATGAGCTCCTTAATCTCTCCGGCACGACTGTAAGCCGTAAGGTAACGTTCCGTCTCACGCACATAGTTCTCAATAATAAGGGAACGCTCCTCTACCATTGTCTTCATGCTGGCAACCGTGCTTGAATGGATGCTCTTTGTAATCGCACCGTTTACAAACGCATACACTACGACAAGTGTAATGGTCTGAACCACCAAAAGCACTGCGGTAATCAGCCATGATACCTTCACTTTTTTCTTACCCATACTAACCATCCTCCTGTCTTATCTTAAAGCTTTTTTTGCTATCCCCATGTACACATTATACCACTTTGCCAAAATATTTTCAACAAATTTATGATATTTTTACACAAATTTCCATATTTGCACTCAATTGGTCCATCTTTCCTAAATCAACATACTTTTTATTCAAATACTATAAACCGGTATACATTTTATAGTGTTGAATGATTAACTGCGGATATTTTTCCCCGCGATACTCATCTATGGACGGAGAAAAAGCAATCGTAAGCCTGATTGCTGCAGCTCCGCGATATAGCTTTATTACAGTATCTTCGCCGTATTTTTCCTTAATATAATCCTCAAAGCCGTCCGCATCATTAAAATAAAGTCCTGTAAGCGACACTCCTTCCGCATCCGTCAGATTCAGACGAAGTGAGCTTCCTTCCTTTCCGATTCTCCGCATCCCGCTTAGTTTTACACCGCTCGCCGCAAATACCGGTTTGGCATTTCCGTTTCCGTAAGGCTCTAGTCGCGATAGTTCCTCCATCAGCTTTTCCGATATTTCCGAAAAAGGGAGCACCGCATCCAGATACAGCTTTCTTGTTAATTCTTCCTTTGTCAGTCCTGCCGCCGCATTCAGACGTTCCTCCAGTACCGGAATATTTTTCTCCTCCAATGACATTCCCGCCGCCATCGGATGTCCCCCGAAGGCAAGAAACAACTCCTTTTGCTCGGAAAGCTTTTCAAACATCGAATATCCTTCTATCGAGCGTCCGGAGCCTTTAATGCAGGATTCCCCTTTCGTTAATACGATTGTCGGCAGATAAAACTTTTCTCTGACACGCCCCGCCACAATTCCCGCAAGACTTTCATGACAATCGGGCAAATACAGAACCATTACCTGTACTTCACCTGCGGAAAGCTTTTCCTCCGCCAGTGCAAAGGCCTTCTCCGTGGCTGAAAGTGTCATCTGCTTTCTGATATCGTTTAACTCCTTTAGGTGCTGCGCCTCTTCCGCAGCTGCCGCCTCATTATCACATAAAAGCAGATGAAGACCTAACAATGCGGTATCCAGTCTGCCTGCCGCATTAAAGCACGGACCGATTAAAAAGCCGGCATGATATGCACTAAGCTCCCGTTCCTCCAGCTCATATGCACGAAGCAATGCTCGAATTCCGTAATTCTTACACTGTCCTGCCAGAGAAAGTCCTTTTGCCACTGCAACACGGTTTTCACCTGTCAGCTCCATCACATCACAAACCGTCGCAAAAGCAACCGGAACCAACAGCTCCGAGAGAAGGGAGCTTCTCTCCTCATTTGTTAATCGTTCCGATGCTCTCTCAAGCAGAAGACATACAACCTTGTACGCAACCATAGCTCCGCAAATTCCGCTCTGCGGATAGGTTTCACCCGGTTGCTTCGGATTTACCACTATATCTGCCGGCGGCAGGTCATGGCACAGAAGGTCACCTTCCTTATGACACGGGATATCGTGGTGATCCGTTACAATCACTTCCATGCCAAGCTCCTTTGCCCTCGCAATCGGTGATATTGCGGCAATGCCATTATCACAAGTGAGAAGCAGAGCAATCCCGTCCCGCTCTGCTTCTTCTACCATACGCATATTCATACCGTATCCGTCCGCAATCCGATCCGGTATCCGGTAATCAACTACGGCTCCTATAGTCCGGAGAGCTTCAAATAAAAGATAGGTTGCCATAATGCCGTCCACATCATAATCCCCAATGATACGAATATGCTTTTTGCCGCATACGGCATGAAAAAGACGTTCTCCTGCCGCATCTGCATTTTTCAAAAGAGAAGCCTCATAAAGCTCCGCCATTTGCGGCTGCAAAAACGAACGTGCCTGCCCGGTGTCTGTAATTCCTCTGTTGGCAAGCACCCGGCAGACAACCCTTGAAAGACCAAGTTCTCTTTCCAACCGTTCCAAATCCGCTTTCTTATTTCTTAAAATCCAATCCATCATTTTGTTTTCCGGCATCCTGCTGTAATTCAGCAGCATTTACAGCCGCCTTTTTCCTCTTCCTCTTACTTATCTGTTTTCTTGCAATTACAAATACCACTGCAAGAACTGCCCCCCAGAACAGCAGATACAGAAAATTCGTCACGAACCACACAACGAAATCCGCCATGCCTTCCTGTACCTCATACAGTGTATTTTTGAAGCCTTCCTTCATTCTGGTAAACACGGTCGGATTCTGCTCCACGGGCGTAGTTCTTTTTACTTCCGAGATATCCAGTGTCACCGTAGAATAGCTGACCTGATTATCGTAAATCTTAAGTGTCGATGCATAAGATTCAATCTGATAACGAAGCTCGGTCAGATGTTCCTCCAACGCAATAATCGCGTCGATGTTATCCGCCTTCTCCAACAGCTCCAGAAAACGCTCCTGTTCAATCTGAAGTGCTTTCAGCCGACTTTCGGTATCCGCATACTTCAGGGTAATATTTTCCGTATTCTCAGTCCTTCGTACCACCGTCGCATTTTCTCCGATACCGGAAACAAAGGCATCCAGATGCTTCTGAGGAATCCTGAACGTCAGAGAAGCGGAACGATACCCGGAATAATCCATTTCGTTTCCGTAAATCTGGGAATTTTGTATGTACCCGCCAAATTCTGCCGCTTTGCTATCCAGATAAGCAAGCAGAGCATCAAACTCCTTTGTCTGTAAGCGCATTGTTACGGTGCGAATCAGCTTCTCGCTTTCCGCATTATAAAGCTCCGTCTGTTCATCGCCTTTTTTCGGCGCCTCAGACATTTCTCCGCCATAACCGCTAAAATCGGAAGAGGTAGTCACAATATCCTCCAACGCCTCTGATTTCAGAGAAAACTCCCAAGATGCATTATAAGCCTCCATCGGACTGCTCGCACTGTCATACGCTTCACTCACATAAGCATTTTTACTGCTGCCGCACCCGCTGCACAGCACTAAGACTGCCAACCCCATAATCAGACAGATTTTCTTTTTCATAAAATCTCCTCTCCGCACAGATGCATGTGCTCCGATAAAATAAGGATAGCTGTTACAAAAGAAAATAACTTCCTCTATTGATTAGACGAAATCAAAATCTGCCCGGTTCCATATTTTGTCTTTTACTTCTCTTTTATCTGTCTTTATCCCGTAAAAGTGCATCTTCGGTATATGACATTCCCGCATTCCATAAAAGCCATTGCTCATAGCCTGCGGAGTATACCGCCGAAATCTGGGCACGAATTGCCTTTGCATCATATACTATATATCGTCCGGCTCCCAGATAACTTGCGGTAAAATCCTGCAGCCACGGCCGCACCCTGGCTCGATGCTCTCCCTCAGGAATTACGGAAAGCTTTTTCGCTGAGGCTTTCATCTCCATTAACATCAGTTGAAACGGCTTCTTGTCAGGGTACTGAAGACCGCCGTATCCGAAATTGTAATGGGACGGATACGCCATCGGACAAATATAATCCAAATATCTGCTCAGCTCCACATAGCTCTGACCGATACGGGAACCGTCTCCGGTACTGTTGATTATTGTCGCAAAAACATCGCCGCTCACAAAAACGCCCAAAGGCTTCAGCTCCTGACAGGCATATTTCACAAACTCTGTTATGGCATCCATGCGGGTCATTCCCTCCGGTATTTCTCCGAAATACGCCGATGCCAGCGAAGGAGAGCTGGATGTACGGAGATAGTCGAAATTGATTTCATCAAAGCCTGCCTCCGCGGCTTCCTTTGCAATTCCCACGAGATAGTCCCACGCCTCCTTACTGTATGGGTTAAGCCAGCGTTCACCGTCTCCGTCTACATATATAGAGCCGTCCTGATTTTTCACTGCGGTCTCCGGCAGCTTTCTTGTCGCAACCTGGTCCTTAAATGTAACAATACGGGCAATGCAGTATATGCCATGCTCCTTAAGCTTCGCCACAAACTCCGGCAAATCGGCAATCCTTACTACTTCCGCACCGATTTCATCTATTACCGGATTTTTAGAATCAAACAGGATATTTCCCGTATCATCCTTTATATCTATTACCATTGCATTTAATTCCGTCTCGTCCAATAGTGCAATCAGCTCATCTATCGTAGCATAATCTCCTCTGCCGAGATAGGACGTATTAACATAAATGCCTTTTGCCTCCGTCCATACACGTGTATCCGTAAAATCAGACATAAATCCGTCCGGATAAACATCCCCGGTACGTTCCGGCTGCTCCGGCTGCGGAGTAGGCGTTCCGGTAGCTTCCGGTGTTACAGATACGGCAGGAGGAGTTTCTTTGTGCTCCGGCTGTGACTCTTTTTTATCCAGATGATAATCGGCAAGCGCATATGCGCCGACACCGACTCCGAGTGAAATGAAAAGCACAAGAAAGAATCCCAATAAGCGATTCTCTTTTTTCTCTTTATATAATTTTCCGAAATTCGGCCCTGTCTTTTTATATCTTTTACGTCTTTGGCTGCGGACCGTATAGCTTCTTCTCTTCATGAATGCAATCCCAACTTTCCGAAAACGTTTTCCGATTCTCTTCCTATTCTATCTTATTGCAAACCCACTTGTTTGTCAACGGGTTTGTCTCTATTCAGCAGGTGGCATGTAACAGTTCAGCCTTTTAGTGTGTAATCGTTGTGGCGACAGAGTATTCCAAAGAGAACCCGCTCCCGCTCATGCAGCAACGTAGCAGTACTAAGCTCGCAGCCACCTTGCTAAGTACTGACGTTGCCTTATGGTTCTCTTTAGAATACTCTGTCGCCACAACTTATCCCGCATAAGGAAGGCTGAACTGTTACAGTGGCATCCCCGGCTGAGCTTTTTTATAGGACAGGATGCCATTTCCTATTCGATAAAAAAATCAGCTCCGGTTTGTCTCCGAAGCTGACTTGTTTTACTTTCATACGGCTGCTTATGCGTTTGCCCCACAGCACTTTTTATACTTCTTGCCGCTGCCGCACGGACACGGGTCATTGCGGCCGATTTTCTTATCCTTACGTACCGTACCGGACTTCTTCTGCTCTAAGTAAAGCTCTTTTCTGCGAGCCTCGGTTAAAATATTATCCCACTGCGGAAGCTCATAGAGCCAGTCGGCACCGGCACCTACCATGTTGTAATAAAGCTTTTCATTATCGAAATCAAGGCTGACCTCGGTATCCTCCGTCATCTCCTCTATCGGGTTCGGAGTCACAAGACTGTCATTGATTCCGTCTAAGAAACCGGTTATCATCTGAATCGTAGTACCGTACTTTTCCGCCAGCTGCTTTAATGTACCGCACTCTACCATATCCGGATTTGAAAGAAGCTGCTCGTAGATGCCCTTCTCAATCATAAAATAATTGTTCCAAAACAACTTGCCCTCTTTGGAATTGAAGTCAAGTGAGTATGCGCTTTCCCGCCATTCCTGTAATAAACTCATATCCTCGTTCCTTTCAAAAAATAAAATCTTTTGTATAAACCGTACAATAACGGCTATACTATTCTCAGGTACAGGATTTCCCGAATCGGAAGCCTGTACAGACCGGTGAAACTACCGGAGCCCTTCTTTTCTGACTCCCCCTCAGAAAAGAGAGCTTACAAAAGAAAGCAAAAACTTATCCTCCCCTTTTATATCGGACAAAGGCTGTTATTCGACGAATAACAGTCTTTGTTTATTTTAACCGTACACAACTGTTTTGTCAAGTACGCACAATCGTTACTTCAAAAATCCGTTTACAATCTGTGCTTCCGCCTCTTCCTCGGTCAGTCCGAGAGTCATAAGCTTAATAATCTGTTCCCCCGCAATTTTTCCGATAGCCGCTTCATGAATCAGGCTGGCCTCCAGATGATTCGCCGTTATCTCCGGAATTGCGCTTACGCTGGCGGAATCCATAATAATTGCGTCGCACTCCGTATGTCCCGCACAGGCATTGTTTCCATTAATCTTGGAAAGAAATACCTGATGGGAAGAATCCTTCGCAACGGAACGTGAAATAACATTCGCGGAAGAACCCGCACCGTTTAAATCCACCGTAAACTCTGTCTTTGCAGTCTGCTTTCCGTGAGTCATCAGCTTTTCCCTGATAACCAATGAAGCTCCGTCTCCCAGTTCTGCTTTTGTAACACGCATTGTGGAATCCACGCCCTTAATCTGCACCGTATCCATTTCCATATAGGCACCTTCCTGAAGCGTTATTTCCGTGGTAGGATTCATCACACGCTCTCCTGTGCCTTCCCCGCTTCCGTAATGCTTCTCCACATACCTGATTTTCGCGTTCTTCTCTAAGAAAAAGCGGTGAACGCCGGAATGCTCCGAAGTCTCATCTCCTCCGTTATGAATACCGCATCCGGCAACGATGGTCACATCACAGTCTTCTCCGATATAAAAATCGTTGTAAACACATTCCTTCAGACCCGACTGGCTGAGCAGCACCGGAATGTGAACACTTTCATTTTTTGTTCCCGGCTTAATCATAATATCTATCCCCGAAACATCCGTTTTCGGAACAATATCAATATTTGCCGTTGTATTTCTGCCGCCGAGCTCCCCGTTTATCCGCAAATTATACGCACCTTCGGGAACTTCATGCAGACCCGCTACCTGCTCTAATAATGTTCTCTGTATCTCATCCATAACTTCTTCTCCTGTCTTTGCCTTATTTCTGCTTCGGGCATGCTGCCGACTTGTTTAAAAGCTCCGGAAGAATTTCTTCCTTAGTGCCGGTATTGATTAATTCGCCACCGGCAATTACCACTATTTTGTCCGCAATATTCAGTATTCTCTCCTGATGGGAAATAATCAGAATCGAGCCCTGAATCTTATCATGCATCTCCTCAAATACCCGGATCAGATTCTGAAAGCTCCATAAATCAATTCCCGCCTCCGGCTCGTCAAAAATCGAAAGCTTTGTTCCTCTTGCCATAACCGTTGCGATTTCAATTCGTTTTAATTCGCCTCCCGACAGGCTGGCATTTACTTCCCGGTTCACATAATCCCTTGCACAGAGCCCCACCTCGGAAAGATAGTCGCAAACCTCTGCCGTACTCAGCTTTTTTCCTGCTGCCAAAGCAATTAAATCCTTTACGGTAATTCCTTTAAAGCGTACCGGCTGCTGAAAAGCAAAGCTGATTCCCTTTTTTGCACGGTCGGTTACCGACATATCCGTAATATCTTCCCCATCAAACAAAATCCGGCCGCTTGTAGGCTTAATAATTCCGGCAAGCATCTTTGCCAGAGTGGACTTACCGCCACCGTTAGGACCGGTAATTGCCACAAAGCGATCCTCTATCGTCAAACTAATATTTTTTAAAATATCCTTTTCCGCGCCCTCATTATTTACACAATAAGAAACATTCCTTAATTCAAGCATAACAACGCGTCCTTTCTCTTTTCGTCCGGGCTGTGTCCGGCCCTTATTCATTCCTATGTCCCTTTATCACACTTTCTATAGTATATCCGCAGAAATATATTTTGTAAAGAGGTTCCGGGAATTTTTCAAATCTCCTTTTCCTGCCACCGCGTCTCTTTTCATTCATTACATTTTTATTAAATCTACTAATTTTATTGCAGTATCTCCTGCTTTTTGATATACTGTTCAAAGAAAAAAGAGTAGAGGCTCCCTCGCAGACCCTCTTACACAGGAAAGGGGAAAGATTATGTCGGAAGCATACCGCATTGTATACAGGGGCGGTACGGGTGAAATCACTGAAAAAAAATCCCGGTTCATTGCCACTGTTATTCCGATTGAGACGGAAGAAGAAGCTCTTTCTTTTATTGAACAAAAGAAAAAACAGTATTGGGACGCTTCCCATAACTGTTCCGCCTATACATTAGGACTTCGCCATGAAACAGCCCGGTGCAGTGATGACGGCGAGCCCCAGAAAACAGCCGGCAGGCCTATGCTTGATGTTCTTCTTTCCGAGGATATCCATAATGTCTGCGTTGTTGTCACACGCTATTTCGGCGGTACTCTTTTAGGTACCGGCGGGCTTGTCCGTGCCTATCAGGCTGCAACCAAAGCAGGGCTTGAGGCAAGTACCATTGCCTGCAAACGATGCGGCATCCCGGTTACAGTTGTTACAGATTATAACTGTATCGGTAAGCTTCAGTATATTGTCGCCCAAATGGAACTGTTTACACTGGAAACCCTCTATACCGATATTGTCACATTAACTGTGCTCACCACAGAGGAAACCAGTTCCGGATTCATAAAAAAGGTAACGGAAGCCACCTCAGGTAAGGCAGACATCACGGTACAGAACCCTGTCTGGTTTATCATTGCAGATGATAAACCGGTATTTTTTCCCGTTTAGTTTCTCCGATTACGGATATGCTTTTAATAGTCGTTTTTTAGAAAGGAACCAATATGAATTTCAGTAAGAATGAAACAAACCAAAAAATTCATAATCTAAAATCCCGCTCCAAACGGTTTTCCACTAAGTTAAACGTAACGGTTTTCCGTCTCTTTCTGATTGCCGTGGTTTTTGTTGCAGTAACCGGTATTTCCGCTTTTGCCGGAATTGTCAACGGGCTGCATGCTACAGTTCCGAGTGTTGATTTGATTCATGTAGTACCTACCGGCTACGCTTCCAATACCTATTACCGTGACGGAACCCATGCGGAAACCCTTGCCGGAGTCGAAGCAAACCGTGATTATGTTTCCATTATCGACCTTCCGAAGCACATTAAATACGCATTCGTGGCAATGGAGGATGAAAGATTTTACGAGCACAACGGTATCGATATGCGCGGTATCATGCGCGCCCTTGTCTCCAATCTGAGCACCAAAACTCTTGATTACGGTGCAAGCACCATTACCCAGCAGCTTCTCAAAAATCAGATTTTTGAGGGAGGAAACGAAAAAAATCCTTTTGTAAAGCTTTCCCGAAAAATTCAGGAACAGTTTCTTGCCGTAGAACTGGAAAATAAGCTTTCCAAGGACACGATTCTTGAGTACTACATCAACACCGTAAACTACGGAAGCACCGCCTACGGCATTCAGACAGCTGCCCGGACGTATTTCAGCAAGGACGCAAAGGATTTAACCTTATCGGAAGTTACGGTACTCGCTGCCATTCCGTGGTCGCCGACCTATCAGAACCCGATTCACTATCCGGAGGATAACGAAATACGTCGTAACAAATGCCTCGAATTAATGCTTGATAACGGCTTCTGCACACAGGAGGAATATGATGAAGCCATGGCGGACGACCCATACAGCCGCATCCAGCTCGTTGCACAGGAGAAAAACGAAAATTCCTATTACAGCTACTTTACGGACGCTGTCATAGATGCAGTTATAAATGATTTGGTAGAACGTAAAGGCTATACCCAGGCTCAGGCAACCTCCATGGTCTATACAAACGGCCTTAGCATCTATACCACGCAGAACCGTACCATTCAGAACATATGCGATGAGGTATACACCGACGAATCCATGTTTCCGGAGTTCGGCAAGGGTTCTTTCTATGAACTGAGTTATGCACTCTCCGTACAAAAAACCGACGGTACCGTAATTCATTATCAGTTGTCCGATCTCATTTCATATTTTGACGGCTTTAAAAACGACTCCTCCGTGACTGTGCAGATAAATCAGGGCGTTTATCAGCTTCTTTGCACCAGTGACGAGGCAATGACCGGATATCTGGATGCTTTCTATTCCGCTCATGTAGAGGATGCCGATGAAGCCACAGGCAAGACCGGCGACACTGTTCTCGGAGAACGGCGTACCTTCACTGCCCAGCCGCAATCCTCCTTCTGCCTGATGGATCAGTCCACGGGACAGGTGCTGGCTCTGGTAGGCGGCAGAGGGGAAAAGACCGGAAGCCGAACCTTAAACCGTGCCACTACAACCACACGCGCCGTCGGCTCTACCTTTAAAGTACTTGCCTCGTTTTTGCCGGCAATCGACAGTGCCGGTATGACACTTGCCACTCCTATCGATGATATCCCGTACTATTACCCGAATTCCCAGAAGGAGGTCATTAACTGGTGGGCAAAGGGAGACAAGGCAAATTTCAACGGTCCTTTTTACGGATTGAATACCATACGTCGCGGTATATCATATTCCATGAACGTGATTGCCGTGCGTACTCTGGAAACGGTTTCACCCCAGATTTCATTTAACTACCTGAAAAAGCTTGGTTTTAGTACCTTAGTGGATTCCCGTTATGATGAAACCACCGGAAAAACCTATTCCGATATTAATTTATCCCTTGCACTTGGCGGCTTAACCGATGGTGTTACCAACTTAGAGCTTACTGCTGCTTATGCCACTATTGCAAACGGCGGTGTATATAACGAACCGTATTTATATACAAAGGTACTCGATCACGACGGACGTGTTATTCTTTCCAACGAATCCGCGTCTTCACAGGTCATCAAGACCTCTACAGCCTATCTTTTAACAAGTGCCATGATGGACACGGTAACCGGAGGCACCGGTTACTCTACCGGCAGCCGATTGCGCTTCCGGGACTATAAAATGCCGGTAGCGGGTAAAACCGGTACTGCATCCAACAATAATGACCTGTGGTTCTGCGGATATACACCATACTATACCGCATCCATATGGTCCGGATTTGACAACAACTTTTCGCAGATTAATCAAAGCTACCAGCAGGATATCTGGCGAACCATCATGGAGCGGGTTCACGCCACACTGGAGCTTCCGTATAAAGAGTTTACGATACCGGACTCCGTAGTTACCGCAAGGGTCTGTACAAAATCCGGCAAGCTCGCCGTTGACGGTGTATGTGACCACGCAGAAGGCGGTTCCACTGTCCGCACGGAATACTTTGCAAAGGGTACGGTTCCTCTTGAAAAATGTGATGTACACATCAAGGCATCCATTTGCTCTGAGACAGGGAAGCTTGCAGGAGCGGGATGTCCGGCAGAACATGTTACCGAAAAGGTACTTCTTCTGAAAAAAGAGCCTGAGCTGCATGACTGGGAAGGCAATGTGATTCCGTATACCACCTCAGACACACCGTATCTTATTCCGACCGGGGATGATGCCGTATGTACGTTACACAATGCGGTAATTCCGACACCGGACTCGGATATCATCGAAACACCGACTCCCGGAGACACCGATATAACGCCTCCTGCCGTCACACCGGATACAGACACTGAAACCTACTAAACAAAGGAGATCTATCAATGAAAACGATTGCAAGCTTTACCATTAACCATTTGACTTTATTACCGGGAGTATATGTTTCCCGGAAAGATAACGTAGGTGATGCGGTTGTTACTACCTTTGACCTGCGCATCACCCGCCCGAATGCGGAGCCTGTAATGAATACCGCAGAAGTTCACACCATCGAGCATCTGGGAGCTACCTTCTTACGAAACCACAGCGAATTCGGTTCCCGTATCGTATACTTCGGACCGATGGGCTGCCGTACCGGCTTCTATCTCCTGCTTGCGGGAGATTACGAATCCGCTGATATCATTCCGCTGCTTCGTGAACTGTTCGCCTTTATCCGCGACTACAAGGGTGAAGTACCGGGTGCCTCTGCCATTGCCTGCGGCAACTACCTTGATATGAATCTGCCGATGGCAAATTATTACGGTGCACGTTATCTTGAGGTACTGGAGCATATTACCGGGGAACGGATGAAATATCCGGAGTAAATGCAGCATAACGAAACCAAAACATCACTGTTTTCCAATCGGGTAGGGGGTAGATAATTATTTTATCTACCGACCTCCCACACCACCGTACGTACGGTTCCGTATACGGCGGTTCTTTAGTTTTCACAGACTACCAGGTAATAGTCAAGCATGGATGTATATCCTAGCTTGGCTATT